>DASWLV010000105.1:0-34160 GCA_036400075.1 Pyrinomonadaceae bacterium | reverse complement strand
TAATATTCTAAAAACCAGATGGTCAACCAATTCTTCAATCGTCGCAGGTTTGTGACAAAAACCGGGCGAAGCCGGCAAAATTCTAGCTCCGGCGCGTGCCAGCCTGAGCATATTTTCAAGATGAATCGCGTTATAAGGCGTTTCGCGCGGCACAAGGACGAGCTTTCTGCCTTCTTTCAAACAAACATCAGCCGCGCGATGAATCAAATTTGTTCCCGCGCCCGAAGCAATCGCGCCCAGAGTTCCCATCGAACACGGAACGATTATCATTCCAGCCTGTTTATTTGAACCCGACGCAGGTTTCGCCGCGAGATTATCTTGCCGCCAATAGCGAATCAGTTTCGATTCTTTCGGCAAATCGAGCCATTCGTTGATCTTTTCCGCCGTCGGCTCGCGTAAAGCATTCGTTCCTGTTTCGACCTGTGCGACAACGCCCGCCGTGCCGGAAACTATTAGATTTATAGCTGAAACCGCATCGCTCTGCGCCAGATAAATCAGCGTTCGCTGCGCGTAAATCGTCCCGCTCGCTCCCGTAATCGCCACAGTTAATTCCATATTTGTTCGTCGTTCGTTGTTCGTTGTTCGTTGTTTTCTCTTAATTGTGCGCTATAAATTAACATAATACGATTATTGCGAAGGGCGGCGGAATAAATGGCGACGAACAACGAACAACGAACAACGAACGACTTTGAATTTGAAAACATCGGTTTTGCCCGCGTTGATACCGGGCGCAAAAGTCGGCAGGGATTTCCCGAAGTGATTTTCGGCGCGGGCAAAACTCGCGCGCAGGTAATCGGGATTTTTGAAAAGCTCGCGGCGCAGAATCCGAATGTTTTGGTAACGCGCACCGACGCCGATACTTACGGCGAATTGAGAAACGTTTGTAGCGAAGCCGAATGGCACGAATCAGCGAATCTCGTTCGTATTTTTCGGGATAAAACCGAGCTTGGCGTCGGAGAAATCGCGGTTGTCACAGCCGGAACGAGCGACATTCCAGTCGCTGAAGAAGCCGCTTTGACAGCCGAAACGATGGGCAACCGCGTCGTGAGAATTTGGGATGCGGGCGTTGCCGGAATTCACCGCATTTTGGCTGAGCGCGAATTATTAAAACAGGCTCGCGTGATTATTGTCGCCGCCGGAATGGAAGGCGCGCTGCCGTCTGTTGTGGGCGGTCTTGTCAGCGTTCCGGTGATTGCCGTGCCGACCTCCATTGGCTACGGCGCATCTTTTAACGGTCTGGCTGCGCTGCTCGGAATGCTGAATTCCTGCTCGTCAAACGTCACGGTCGTTAATATTGACAACGGTTTCGGCGCAGGTTTTGTCGCCAGTTTGATAAATCGCCGCTGGGAAGGCGGTTAAAGAACAGTTATCAGTCAACAGTTATCAGTTATCAATTTCTTTCTGATAACTGTTGACTGATAACTGTTCACTGATTGGTTATCGCATTAAAAAACAGCGGAAACGTCGCCAGCGATTGACCGCGATATTGCGGGCGGAAGCCGAACAGATAAATCTTTCCTTTGCCGATTGTAAATTCGACGAGCGCGGCTTTTCCGGCAATTCTTTCCGCGCCCAACGCCCAGCCCGACAGCAAAATGTCTTTCGGATTCACCGGATAACGCGCGATAATTCGAAAATTGTTGGCGAGTGCGAGCGGATCGGTTTTGATTTCAAACGCGGGTGAGTTTTCAAACCACGCAATTGAAAGGTTGTCCATACCTTTGGCGACCGGATGCGTGGTGTCGAGTTCAGTGCGTAGGATAGAGCCGGGAATGTAAAAATCCGCGCGTTTCGCGCCTTGCGTTACATCGCGCGCCGGGAGATTGAATTGTTCGATGGCAAAGTTTGAAGCGCGGTTTAAGAAAACCAGCGTGCCGCCCGCTTCGACAAATTTCCGCAGATTTTCAACGCCTTCTTTGCCGACGCCGCCCGTATATTCTTCGGGCATCGAGCTTTTTGCGTAACCGTTTAGGATTTGATTTGCCGATTGGTCGGGGAAGATGATTGTCGTTGTATGACGATATGTTTCCTGACGGATTCCGTTGCGCAGCTCGTTGTCTAAAATTGAATCGAATCTGGCGCAGCAAAGGCGATATTCAGAAGTCCCCTGCGTAATCCAACGAGTCCAACCTTCGTCCATATTCGGAACGCTAGATTTATAAATTGCGTATCTTGGCGGGTGGCTGCATCCGCAACCCATCCCGTCGCCCTTGCCCGAACCAAGATTCGGTAAGCGATAGGTGAAGGATTTATTTATCTGCGCAAATTCAACATTCATTAAAAGGGAAAGAGTATGCGCCGTCACGTCATAAGGCGGAATCGGATTTCCTTTCTCATCTTTTAAGTTTGGATAGACTTGTCTTTCTAAAAGTGTTTTCGCAAAACTTCCATAAGGCTGGGCAAGTTTAACTACGGATGTTCCCTGCGGATATTTCACACCGTTGGCTTCAAATGCCAGCGGTTCTTCAATTTCAACGCCCGCGGAGGACAAAATACTTAAAAGTTTCTTTTGACGAGAAGCCTCATCAAGTTTCTGATAGCGGGCGTGGTCGCTATGGTCATTATCTTTAACAATTTTTTCTTTTTTCGGCGGAAAAATAAACGCGAAAAGTTCCCCATTCTTCCGCGGTCTGACCGCTTCTTTGCCTACTTGGTAAAAGCGCGTGAGCCATTTTTCGCGGTTGTCGGCGGCGTGTTTGAGCAGGAAAAACGTTGAAGCGGTCATATAATTCGTGATGTCGCGCAAACGCCATTCGCCGCCTTGCCAGAGTTTTGGATGATTCGGCGTTTCTTTTTTCGGGTCGTAGCCGTCATCCGCCGGGACACGCAAATCTTCAAATTTAACGTTTGTCGGCGTGGCTATTTTGACTGACGCAGTTTCGGTTAAAATCCGTACGCCGCCGTGATAATGCGAATAAGCGCGCGCCGGAGTCCAGGCGTCGTAAGTCGAGTTGTTGGTTAATCCGACAAATCCGTTGCGGAGCATTTCCTGTAGCATATAATTGCCCAGCTCTGTGTAGCCTTCGACAATTTCTTTCGGGACGTTCGGTTCGACGGGCTGCATATACGGCGGGACGAATTGACGTGCGCCGCGTTCGCCCTGCTGGTGAATGTCGTTGACGATTTGCGGATGCCAGACGTTATGGATTTTATCAACCGTTAGCTGCGTCTCGACCTGCGTAAAAGCGTACCAATCGCGGTTGTTGTCGTGTCCGATGTATTTGTGATAAAGCTCCGGCGGCGAAGTGCCTTCGTAAGGCGTTCCCAAAGTTTTGTCGTACCAGTTTTTGACAATATCAACGCCGTCCGGGTTCAGAGACGGAACGAGCAGAACAATCGTGTTTTTCAAAACGTTCTGAACTTCCGGCTCGTTTGAAGTCGCCAATTTATGGGCGATAAGCATTGATGAAAGCGTTGAGCCGACCTCGGTCGAATGAATTCCGCAGGTGATTAAAACAATCGTTTTGCCTTCTTTGATTAACTTTCCGGCAACCGCATCATTGCTTTTTATCAAGCGCGGATCGGCGAGCTTTGCCTGAATTCCTTTGTAATATTCGAGCCGTTTTAAATTTTCCGGCGCGCTGATCGCGGCAAAAACAAAAGGTTTATCCATTGTGGTTTTGCCGATTGTTTCAAATTTAACGCGGTCGCTCGCCGCGTCGAGCTTTTGAAAATACTCCAAAACCTGATTCCACGAAGCGAGCTTGCGGTCGTCGCCCGGCGTAAAGCCTAAAACGTCTTTTGGTTCGGGAATTTTGGTTTGCGCGAAAGAAGAAATTTGCGTGACGAATATCAGCAAAAGGAAAAGCAATTTTGATTTTTTCATTTTCAACTCCGAAGATTTCGCCGAATTGTAAATCATTTTGATTCAAAATTGTGTTTTTAAATCGCGGCTGCAACTTTTGCTTGCCTGTTTTGTTTCTAAAAAGTTAAATTAACGCGAGTGTCACAAGTCGTATTAAACTCTTCCCGTATTTATAGAAAAATTTGGAGGTTCTTGTTTAATGTCAAGCCGTATTGATGATGTAACGCCGGACGTTGACGCAACGGCGGGAAAACCTGCGAATCCGTTTTTGGCGAATTTTCGCCCGTATATTCCGGCGAGCGTTTCAAACGTTGCCGAGTTTACGCCGCTGCCGATTATTGTCGGGACGCTGCTCGGAATTATTTTCGGCGCCTCGTCGCTGTATCTCGTTTTGAAAACCGGGCTGACCGTTTCGGCTTCAATTCCGGTCGCCGTGATTTCGATTACGCTTTTCCGTCTGCTTTCAACCGCTAAAATCACGCGGGACGCGACGATTCTGGAAAACAACGTCGTGCAAACCGCCGGAAGCGCGGGCGAATCAATCGCTTTCGGCGTCGGCGTGACGATGCCCGCGATTTTAATCTTGGGTTTCGATCTCGATTTCTGGCGCGTGATGCTCGTCGCGGTTTTGGGCGGCTTGCTGGGAATTTTGATGATGATTCCGCTTCGCCGCGCCCTTATCCGCGATCAGCACGGAATTCTCAAATACCCGGAAGGAACAGCCTGCGCCGAAGTTTTAAAAGCGGGCGCGTCCGCCGAATCGCGCGACGTTCACCGCGCGCACGCCGAAGATAAAAACGCGGTGATGAGCGACGATATGGCTTTGCAGGGCGGCAAAATTATCGGTCTCGGTTTCATCATCGGTTTCATTTACAAATCGTTCGTTGATGTTTTTAGCCTGATTAAAGGCGAGCCGCATAAGGATTTCGGTAATTTCTACAGAGGCGGCTCTGTCGCGGTCGAAAACAATCCGGCTTTGCTCGGCGTCGGCTACATCATCGGACCGTACATCGCCGGAATTATGGCGGCGGGCGGCGTTTTGTCGTATCTGGTTTTGATTCCGCTGATTAAATATTTCGGCGATTCGCTGACCTCGCCGCTCGCGCCGGAAACTACAAAGCTGATTTCGGAAATGGAGCCGGGCGATGTTCGCGGCGCATACATTTTGTACATCGGCGCGGGCGCGGTGGCGACCGCCGGAATTATCAGCTTGTTTCGCAGCCTGCCGACGATTTGGTCCGGCTTGCAAGCCGGACTTGCGGATTTTCGCGGCAGTTCAAGCGAAGTTGCCGGACTCGAACGTACGGATCAGGATATTTCGATGAAATGGGTGATCGCCGGAATCCTTGCGCTGATGGCGGCGATTATGCTGTTTCCGCAACTCGGTTTGAGCGTTTTTAATAATCCGGTCGTCTCGTTTCTCGGCGCGCTGATGGTCATCGTTTTCGGCTTTTTGTTCGTGACGGTTTCTTCGCGTTTGACCGGACAAGTAGGTTCTTCGTCGAATCCGATTTCGGGAATGACAGTAGCGACGCTGTTGTTTACCTGTTTGATTTTCCTGGCTTTGGGCTGGACAACGCGCGATCCGTATTTCGTCACGGCGCTTTCAATCGGCGGAATCGTCTGCATTGCCGCTTCAAACGGCGGAACGACTTCACAGGATTTGAAAACCGGATTTCTCGTCGGCGCAACACCGCGCTCTCAGCAATATGCGATTTTAATCGGCGCACTGGCTTCGGCTTTGATTTTAGGTCCGCTGCTGCTGTGGCTGAATGATGCGAAAACTTATTACCAGCCGGTTGACGTTGCGGCGGCTTTCAAATCCGCCGATTTTCGAGTCACCGAAAATATGCTTTCAAAAGACGGAGGCGAATATCGCGGCGAACGCGCCGGGGGGAAATTTGCTTCCGACACGGCGACTTACCGCGTCTGGCACAACACCGACGCCACTTTGGGGCAAAAAGGCAAATATCTCGTCAATATGCAGGGACAGCCCGCGTATTTCGTTGATCCGACGATTAACGGCATTATCAAAAAAGACGACGAAGGCAACGACCTTGAACGCTACGACGCGCCGAAGGCGACTCTGATGAGCTATATCATCGAAGGCGTTTTGGGACAAAATCTGCCATGGGGTTTGGTGTTAATCGGAGCGTTTATTGCCGTCGCTCTTGAGCTATCGGCAATTCCCGCGCTGGCGTTTGCCGTCGGGATTTACTTGCCTTTGGCAACGAGCGCGCCGATTTTCTTTGGCGGAGTCGTTCGCTGGCTGGTTGATTTGTATCTGAAGCGAAAGTTTGCGACGCAAAATATGAGCGAAGATCAAATCATCGCCGAAACCGACAAATCAAACGGCGTTTTGCTGGCTTCGGGCTACATCGCGGGCGGCGCGGTGGCGGGCATTTTGTTCGCGCTTTTTGCCTTTATTCCCGCGCTTGAAGCCGTTCAGAAAAACTTTAATACCTGGGCAAAAGCGAGCAACCCGTTTTTCGCCGGAGATTATTCCGACATTCTCGGTCTGCTGCCGTTTCTGGCTCTCGCGGCGTTTTTGTACTTTGTCGGGCGCGAGTTGATTATGACCGGCAGAAAAATAAAATAACGCAGGAAATCAAAGTGTTTGAGGACAGAAAAACTATCAACTGTCAACTATTAACTATCAACTGTTTTGCAATAACATACAGTTGATAGTTAATAGTTGACAGTTGATAGTTTTATGAAGCCGCCGAAATGCGGCTTTTTCGTTTCTTAATGCAAAAGGTTAAGAGTGTTCAATTTGACGGGAACATTCGGGCAAACTGCAAAAAACACTTGCACATCAAACGAGGTGTGAAGCTATAATTGAAATCAGCTCTCCAGCGCTTCTTTTGGCGCTTCTCACGTCGGAATAAAAAAGCAAAAATCGGGATTATGCGTTACCTGAAATTTTCGTCGAAATTCGTCAAATCAATCGTCGCCGTTTGCGTCGGTTTTTCCTCAGTTTTTACAGCATCAGCGCAAGCTCCGAACACTCAACAGACAAAACAAAACACCGGACAAGTTTCTTCCGCACAGCAGACGCCGACGCAGATTGTCAAAGATTTTTACCGGAATTTGAAAGAACAGCGTTTCCGCGAAGCGTTGATGCTGACGAATTGGCGTCCGGCGGTCGAAAGTTTTACGCCGCAGGAGTCGGAAGATTTGCGCAGCAATTTTAAATATCTCGCCGCTCAGGCGAGCATTGAAATCACCGGCGAGCAGCTCAGCCAAACGGCGGCGAGCGTTTTCATCAAAGGCGTTGACCCGGAAACCGGCGCGATGAAAGTTGACGAAGTGCGGCTGCGGCGCGAAAACAACGATTGGGTGATTGTTCTCGGCGACGCGGAAACCGAAGCGGCGTTAAAGCGCGAAGGCAAAAGCTATTTTTACCGGCTCTGGATGGAACATCGCCATCGCGACGCGCAGTATCTGCTTGAAGATATTGTCAAAGCCCAACTGGTTTACAGTCTGACAGGCGACGGTTCATTTGCAGATTTGAACACGCTCGTTAATAAAAAACTGCTGACCGCCGATGTTCTCGGCTCTGAGGTTGGCTATCGCTTTCGCGTTCAGCTTTCGCCGGATAAAAAGAAATATTCGATCAATGCCGAACCGCTCGCATACGGCAAAACCGGAAAGCTCTCGTTTTTACTTGAAATCGGGAAAGACGGAAAGACGGTTTTAAAAAGCAGCGACAACAACGGCGCGCCCTACGCCGTCAAAAATTAAGGGAAAGTTTTGAGAAAATTGAGTTTATCACAAACTTTTTTATTCTCTGCTTGTCAATCGGTTTTGTTTTGCGGTAATATTTTCCCGTTAATCAAAACACACCAGTTTTAAAAGACTAACATTTTAGCGAAAGGTCCCCCATCGTTATGCCCGAAAGCATTCGTTTTTTTACGTCTCGTTTGAGCGAGACGGCGACAAAATTTTTCAGCGCGCCGCGCAAAAAAGCCCGTCTTCCCTTAACGGTTTCCCTCGAAATCGAAAACGCGACCGGCAAATTAAATAACGCGCAGCAAAAATTAAACGTCGCCGGTTTTACGCAGGATTTCAGTTGCGACGACATCAATTTTATTCTGCCGTTTATCCGTCTCGGCGAGCATTATCTGGCGGGCGGCGAGCAAAAATTGATTCTCGAAATCGAATTGCCCGAACGCAAAGTGCGTATGAAAGCGACCGCTCAGTCTTACGAAATGCTGGCTCAGCAAGATTCGGTCAACCAGTATTTAATCGGAGTTAAAGTCACCGAAATGAACGACGGAGAACGCGAGTATTTGGAAAATTTCATCAAATACGGCGAACAGCGAGACGCCAGCCCGACTTCAGTTTTCGAAGCTCCGGCAAAGCCGCGCAAAGCCTCGCTTCTCGGACAGCTTTTTAATCTCTAGTGCGGCGAAAAAAAACTAGATTCCTCAAAATATTTTTAATCGTGGCGGCGACGGCTCTGGCAGCTTTCGCCGCCTTTTTCTTTTTCATTCTCCCGCCGCTCGTCGCCGATTCTCAAAATCCGGTAGCACAGAAACCTCCGTTTCAAGTTTCGGAAAACGCCCGCAATTTACATCAAAAACTGTTAATCGCCGATTTGCACGCCGATTCGCTGCTTTGGAATCGAGATTTAAACGAAAAAAGCGCGAGCGGTCACGTTGATTTTCCGCGAATGCGTGCCGGAAACGTCGCTTTGCAGTTTTTTACAGTCGTTACGAAATCGCCGCGCGATTTGAACATAGAACAAAATTCTCCCGATACGGACAATATTTTCTGGCTCGCTTTGGCGCAACGGCAGCCGCTCGGAAATCTTTCGAGTTTGTTAAAACGCGCCGTTTATCAAGCTGAAAAACTGCACGAATACGCCGAAAAAGAGCGCGAAAAATTTATTATCATTAAAACAAAACGCGATTTAGCCGAGTTTTTGCAGCGCCGGAAGAACGAGCCGGATTTGATCGCCGGAGTTTTGGGAATCGAAGGCGCGCACGCTCTCGACGGAAAACCGGAAAACGTTGATGTTTTATTCGAAGCGGGTTTTCGGATGATGTCGCCGTCGCATTTTTTCGATTCGGAAATGGGCGGCTCGGCTCACGGCATCGAAAAGGGAGGATTGACCGAAGCGGGACGCGAAATGATTCGCCGAATGGAACGGCGCGGAATGCTCGTTGATGTCGCGCACGCTTCCGCCCGGACAATTGATGATGTTTTGCAAATAGCAAAACGCCCGGTCATCGTCTCGCACACCGGCGTGCGCGGAACTTGCGACAACAACCGTAATTTGACGGACGAACAGCTTCGCCGAATTGCCGAAACCGGAGGTGTTGTCGGAATCGGTTTCTGGGACACGGCAGTTTGCGGCGAAGACGACGCCGCAATTGCCAAAGCGATTCGTTATGCCGCAAACACGGTCGGAACAAACGCGGTCGCGGTCGGCTCGGATTTTGACGGCGCGGTAAAAACGCCTTTCGACGTTTCGGGAATGGCTTTAATAACCGAAGCGCTTTTGCGAGAAAATTTTTCGGAAGACGAGATAAAGCAAATAATGGGCGGAAACGTTTTGCGGCTGCTCGGCGAAAACCTGCCGGAGTAATTTTCACGCCTTTTCACACCTTTTTCTTTGCGTTTTTGCAGTATTCGCGTGAAGTTTGTTTTAAATTTGAAAATGAAGCGCAATATTTTGTATGATGCGGACAATGAAAACGCTTTATCCAGAAATAGAGCCTTTCGATTCGGGAATGCTGCCCGTCTCGGACAAACACACAATTTATTATGAACGCTGCGGCAATCCTGACGGATTGCCCGTTGTTTTTCTGCACGGCGGTCCGGGCGGCGGTTTGATTCCCGGTTACCGGCAATTTTTCGATCCGAAAGCATATCACGTCGTCCTTTTCGACCAGCGCGGTTCGGGGCGTTCAACGCCGCACGCTGAACTCGAAGGCAACACGACCTGGGATTTAGTCGCCGACATCGAACGATTGCGCGAGAAATTCGGCATTGAAAAATGGTTTGTGTTCGGCGGTTCGTGGGGAAGCACGCTCGCTCTGACTTACGCCGAAACGCATCCAGACAGAACGCGCGGTCTTTTCCTGCGCGGAATTTTTCTCTGTCGCCCGCAGGAATTGCGTTGGTTTTATCAATACGGCGCGAGCGAGATTTTTCCAGATTCTTGGGAGCCTTATCGCGATTTTATTCCCGAAGCGGAACGCGGCGATATGATGCGGGCTTATTACAAACGGATGACGAACGCGGACGATGCGACGATGCTCGAAGCCGCTCGGCGGTGGAGCGTTTGGGAAGGCAGCACGTCTAAACTTTTCCCGGATCAAAATCTGATTGACCATTTTTCAGGCGAACACGAGGCGCTTTCGCTCGCCCGCATCGAATGTCATTATTTCGTCAACAACTGCTTTTTCCCGACCGACAATTATCTCCTCGAAAACGTCGGGAAAATTCGACACATTCCGACCGTCATTGTGCAAGGTCGTTATGATGTCGTCTGTCCGGCAACGTCGGCTTGGGATTTGCATCGAGCTTTTCCCGAAGCCGAGCTTCACATTATCCCGGACGCCGGGCATTCGATCAGCGAACCCGGAATCGCTTCGGCTCTCATCGAAGCTACTGATAAATTTAGAGAAGGGCGTTAAGCGAACAAATTCACTAATCAAGCATCAAAAAATATCTTGGACGTAAGCGCCGCCAATGGCGGCGGTTCAGAGATTTGTAACTTTTTTCAGGTAGAAATTCATCAGGAAATCAGAATTTTAATTGAGAAAGAGGTCAAATGAACGGACGAGTTTTAGTCCTCAACGCATCTTACGAACCGATTAACGTCTGCACGGAACGCCGTGCGGTGGTGATGATTTTCAAAGGCGTAGCGCGGATGGAAGAACACAACGGACACAAGCTTCATTCATCGAAAGTAACGATTGAAGCGCCCTCAGTGATTCGTCTGATGGAATATCGCCACATTCCGCACGAACGCCGCTCGCTCTCGCGCAAAAACATTTTGCTGCGCGACCAATACACTTGCCAGTATTGCGTGAAAGTTCTTGCGCCGGCTGAATTGACGCTCGACCACGTTCATCCGCGTTCGCGCGGCGGCGCATCAACTTGGGACAATCTGGTCGCGTGCTGCAAACGCTGCAATCACCGCAAAGGCAACCAAACGCCCGAAGAAGCCGGGATGAAATTGTTAAAACGCCCGCGCCCGTTTTCGCTCCACGTCAGCCGTCAGATTATGCGCTATCTTGGGCGCGCCGACCAAACCTGGCGAAAATATCTTTATTACGGCGCGGAACATTATCAAACCGCGCATTTCGATTAACCGTGGCGATGCTTTTTATGATTAATCAAACTGCCGAGTTAGCCAAAAAGCGCGGTTTCGGCTAAACTTTTCTCATCCGTGCCGTGTCAAAAGGGCTGGAAGTTTTAGTTAGAAGGAAAAAATATTTATGCTTGGACTAGGACCTACCGAATTAATTTTAATTGTCGCAGTTTTAGTTTTACTTTTCGGCGCCAGCCGCTTACCGCAATTGGCAAAATCTTTGGGACAAAGCCGCAAAGCCTTTAAAGAAGGAATGCTGGAAGCGGAACAGGATTTCAAGCTCGAAGAAGAAAAAACTCGTTCTCCGCGCGGGCATCTTTCCGGCGCAAGCGATGAAGAACTGCTCGAAGAAGCGCGCCGCCGCGCCGCCGTCCGCGAAAGATAGAAGAGCGAAAGGGCGTAGGGGTTGTTAGGGCGTATTTAAAAGATTCATATTTCTCCGCTACACACTTATACCTTAACCCCTACGTCCTTTTCCTATCCCTTCCGCGCCGTCACCAAAGTCATTTTCACCGTCAGCCGAAAGGTCAATTCGTCGCGCGTTATGTTGATCAAATCTTCGATTTTTCTAATCAAATGAACTTGCTGTTCGGGCGGGACAAATCTTGTCCAAACGGGAAATAAAAAATCGGAAATCAGAGGCGAACGGATAAAATCTTCGCCCAAATCAAATTCAAAAATTTCAAGCCGCGTTTCGGGTTCAATTGCCTGAAAGCCAGCGTTTGCCGCCACTTCCTTGATGTCCGAAATTTTCGGCAAATCCGTAATGAGTTTTTCGACTTCGTCGCCCAGCTCGTTTAATTCCAATTCGTGCAAAGCCTCCCAGAAAATCGAGAAAAACTCGCCAAAGCTGCCCGCGGTCGGCAGCACGAAAGCGACGTTTCCTTCTTCTTCCGTCACGCGATAAATTTCCTGCCAGATCGGGAGCAAATCCGCAACCGGCAAAAACGACGCATCGCAAACAACCGCCGTAAATTCTGCGTTCGGAAAATTGAGCCGGTGCGGGGGCGAGTTTTGAAATTTAATGTCGGCGGAAACGGCTTCGGCTTTCGCCTGTGCAATGCGGAGTCTTTCAACGTCGGATTCGGTGCAAATCATTTCAACCGCGTCGCTGAGTTTTTCCCTCAATTCGAGCGCATGGTTTCCCGTCCCGCACTCAATGTATAAAAGTTGTCCTTCGTCAGGCAATTTAAGCCGCAAATCAACAAGCTCGGCGAAACGCTCGCTCCAATCGGTTGCCACATAAAGGTCGTGCAAAAAAGCTAATTCTTTGGCTGTTTTATCCGTCTTCATATTTAAATCGTAAATCGTGAATCGTGAATAGTAAATAGCCGCTTAAAAATCATTGCGAATCAAGATTAAAACTTGATAACCGGGAATCACATTCTCTGCGTCCTTTGCGAGAAACTTTGCGTTCTTTGCGGTTTAATTCTGAAGAAACTTTAACCGCAAAGAACGCAAAGGTTGTGCGCAAAGGACGCAGAGAATTTCTATTTTCAATTTGCTAAGATTTGTCAAATTACTGCAAAATCAGTTAAATATTTTTTAGTCAATTCCTATTTCCGCTTTACAAAAGGATAAAAATGAACAACGCGACGACGCTCAATCTGGCTTCGGTTATCGAACATCACGCGCGGCTCGCGCCAGCCAAAGAAGCAATTGTTTGGAACGAGATGCGCTTTACTTACGGGCAGTTAAACGGTTTGGCGAATCGCGTGGCAAATGCTCTGACGGAAATGAACATCGGTCACGGCGATAAAGTCGCGCTCATTTGCCCGAATTTGCCGTTTTTCCCGATTGTTTATTACGCCATTTTAAAAGTCGGTGCGGCGGTCGTCCCGCTCAGTATTCTATTTAAGCCGCGCGAGATTGCTTATCACCTCAAAGATTCCGACGCAAAAGCCGTATTTGTTTTTGAAGGTACAGAGGAATTGCCGATGGCTCAATCGGTTAAAGAAGGATTCGATCAGGTTGAAACGTGCGAACATCTCGTTGTAATGACTGCTAGCCCGCTCGCGCCTTCGCCGTTTGAAAATTGCAAAACTCTCACTCAAATCACATTCGATAAACCGGAAACTTTTGAAACTTACCCGACCGCGCCGGATAACACTTGCGCGATTCTTTACACTTCAGGCACAACCGGACAGCCGAAGGGCGCAGAGTTAACTCATTTCAATTTAATGACGAATGTGACGACGACTTACGGCATTCATTTGCCGGTTCTGGATTTTACCGACGGCGCGCAGAAAACCGTTTTAATCACGCTTCCGCTGTTTCACACGACCGGGCAAACCGTGCAGATGAACACAAATATGTACGGCGGAAACCGCGTCGTTCTGCTTCCGCGTTTTGAGCCGAAAACGACGCTCGAAACGATGCAGCGCGAAAAAGTCAATTTCTGGGTCGGCGTGCCGACGATGTACTGGGCGCTGCTGCGCTATGTCGAAGAAACCGGCTTTGACGTTTCCGAAATCACCCGAAATATGAAAGTCTGCTCATCGGGCGGCGCGCCGATGCCGGTCGAAGTGATGAAAGCGTTTCAGGAAGTTTTCAATGTGCGTGTGCTGGAAGGCTATGGTTTGTCGGAAACCTCGCCGCTAGCGACATTTAATCATTTTGAAAAACCTTCCAAACCCGGCACGGTCGGACAGCCGATTTTCGGAGTCGAAGTTAAATGCTTTGACGAAAACGACAAAGAAGTCGCGCCGGGCGAGCGCGGCGAAGTCGTTATTCGCGGCTCAAACGTGATGAAAGGCTATTACAAACGCCCGGAAGCGACGGAGGAAGCCTTTCGTAGCGGCTGGTTTCACACGGGCGACATCGGCGTTATTGACGAAGAAGGCTATCTTTCAATCGTTGACCGCAAAAAAGATATGATTCTGCGCGGCGGCTACAACGTTTATCCGCGCGAGCTGGAAGAAGTGATAATGACGCATCCGGCGGTTTCGCTCTGCGCGGTCGTCGGCGTCCCGGACCCGAAAATGGGCGAAGAAGTGAAAGCGTTTCTAGTCTTAAAACAGGGCGCGTCGCTCAATGAAGAAGAGATGATTCGGTGGTGCAAAGAACAGTTCGCCGCCAACAAATATCCGCGCTACGTTGAATTCCGCGACTCGCTGCCGATTGGCGGAACGGGAAAAGTTCTCAAGCGCGAGTTGCGCGGATAATCAAGTTTGAACGCAGAGACGCCGAGGTGGTGAGAAAAGATAGAAAGAGTTGAATTTACTCTTTTTTTGTACTCATTGTCTCGGCGTCTCTGCGTTAAAATTATTTTCTAGTTGCTCAAAGCAGAGCGGAAAAAGTTAATCACGATTTGGTCATAATCTTCTTGCTGCTGGCTGGTTGCTGCATTGATGAGATTAAAACCGGAAATCGGCAAATCAGTTTTCGACTGCGAGTTTGAAAGGCAACCGCCAAGTTGGACGGTTGATTCTTGCAAATCAGGCGCGTCTTTTCCGGCGAGCAGCAGAACTTTGCGATTTTCCAATTTCTGCGCGGCGTCGCACATCGAATCGTGGCGAAAAGCCTTGCGGTAATAAAGCATTGTGCCGCGACAAGCGAACTGATAAGCGAATTCGCCGGCGACCGACGAACGCGCTTTCACGATGTTTTCCAGCACGTCTTCGCTCGAAGCCGGAATCGAATCGAGCGCGAGAGCGCGAATCGCCGTTTCTTCACTCGCTCCAAACACGGCGGCGATTGCGCCCATTTCTACTCCGTAAACGCCTATTCGATCTGAAGTTTTTTGATTGCGTAAAAACTGAACGGCTGCGGCTAAATCCTCACCTTCGACGCCGCCGAAACCGCTCCATTTCACACTTGGATTCGCGCCGTGTCCGCGCTGGTCTGGGATTAAAACCGTAAATCCGGTGGCTTCGTTGAGATTGACTCCCAAATTTAAAAGCCATGAGCGATCCGCGCCGTAACGATGCAGCAAAATGACGGCGGGCGCATTTTCGCCGCCGCGCAAAAGCCAGCCGCGCGCCGCGCTCGCGTCTTTGTTTTGCCACGTTTCTTCGGAAATTTTGACTTTGCTGCGCGTAAACGAAGATAAACTTTCCGGCGTCACAAGATACTCCGCGCGCGGCGGTTCGGCGGCGCGATGCACGAGCCACAGCGAGGCGGCGACCAAAGCGATAACGACGATTAAAATTGCCGGAAAAACAAGTCGTATAAAACTGGCAAACAGTTTTCGCCAAATTGATTTTTTCATTGTGTTTTAAAAAGCGAGTGAGAAAAATTTGCGAGAAAATCTTATCGAATAAAACGCAACTTTTAGCTGCGTTTGCGACTCTAAGGATTCGTCGCCTTAATTGAATTTTTTTGCGGGCGGAACAACCCGCAAATATGCTACCATAACGCCACTGCCGACGAAAAGAAATTTGTTGGCAAGATTTTATAATTGTTAAAACAAATGAAAAATAAGTTTCTGGCTACGATGGTTTTAGCGGCTCTCGTTTTAACCGGATTTTCCGGCGCAACGCGAGCGCAATCGAATTCCAAGCAAAATTCCAGCGTTTCAACTAAAAACAAAATCGAATTTTTCCCGCTCGAAGACGTTAAACCGGGAATGCGCGCCACGTCGCGCACGGTTTTCGTCGGAACCGAATCGGAAGAGTTCGGAGTCGAGATTTTAGGAGTTTTGCCCGGTTTTATCGGTCCGAAACAACCGGCGATTATCGGTAAACTAACCGGCGCGAATGTCGAGAGAACCGGAGTTTTTGCCGGAATGTCCGGCTCGCCCGTGTTTATTGACGGAAAGCTCGTCGGTGCAATCTCGTTTAGTTTTCCGTTTTCCAAAGAACCGATTGCCGGAATTACGCCCATTCAATCAATGATTGACATTTTCGAGCAAGCTGCGCCCCGCAGCAGCGGTTCAGCGAACGAGCCGCGCTCGTTTACTTTTACCGAACTGGCTTCAACTGACTGGAAACCGAATCTGCCGAAAACCGCGATCTCCGGCGCGCCGTTTTTGGCGAACGTGAGCCAAGGCTCGCCGCTTTTGCCGCTTCTCGGACAGCAATTTGCGCCGATTGCGACGCCGCTCGTTTTTTCGGGCATCAGTCAGGAAACTTTAAATCAATTTGCGCCGCAGCTTGCGGCAAACGGCGTGCTGCCGGTCGCGGCTGCCGGAGGCGCTTCGGAAATTTCGCCGATGAAAAAGGCTGACGAAAAAACTTTGCTGCCCGGCTCTTCCGTAACCGTTGCGCTGGCGCGAGGCGATTACAGTCTGGCGGCGGCGGGAACCGTGACTTTCCGCGACGGCGATAAAATATACGCTTTCGGTCACCAATTTTTAAATCTCGGCTCGGCGAATATGCCGATGGGAGAAGGCTCGGTCGTCGCTGTCGTGCCTAACGCCAATAACTCTTTTAAATTATCCGTTCCCGGCGCAATGGTCGGCAGTCTCGAACAAGACCGTCAAACCGGAATTTACGGCAAGCTCGGCAGTCAGCCGAAAATGATTCCGGTCGAATTAAACGTCCAAACGAGCCGCAACCGCCCGCAAACGTATCGCTACGAAGTTATCAACGATTCGTTTTTGACGCCGCTGCTTTTAAATATCACGGTTTATAACGCAATCACCGCGACCGAGCGAGGGCTTGGCGAATCTACCATTCACGTGAGCGGTCAAATTTCAGTTAAAGATGCGCCAATGGTTAACATCGAACGGCGTATCTCGGCATCGAACGCGCCGGTAATGGCTGCCGGTTCAATCGCCGTTCCGACCGCCGCGCTTTTGACCAGCGGTTTTGACGGCGCGGAAATCAAAAATATTAAAATCAACGTCACTTCGGTTGACGGCAAAAAAGCCGCCAGTTTGGAACGTCTCGCCATCAATCGCGCCGAAGTTCGAGCCGGAGAATCTTTCGAAGCGCAAGCTTTTGTCCGCTCAAACGCCGGAAAACAATTTATCCAGCGAATTCCGCTTAAAATTCCCGCTGACACTGCGCCGGGAACTTATCTGGTTTACGTCGGCGACGGCGCATCGCTCCAGCAAGTCGCACCGTCACGCTCGTTTGTCCCGAAAAATGCGGACGAGCTGATTAACACAATCAATCTCGTGAAAAAAGCCGACCGGCTTTACGTGCAAATTACGCGCGTTACGAATGGCGCGATTATCGGGACGAGCGAAATGCCGAATCTGCCGCCTTCGGTTCTTGCAACCTTGAACAACGACCGCTCGGTCGGCGGAGTGACTCCGACAATTTTGTCGCCGATTTTTGAACAGGAACTCGCTCCGGCTGAATTCATCGTTTCAGGACAACAGGTTTTGACGGTCGAAGTTGTCAGATAAATTCCTAATAATTCGTTCTAAAAAACCGCCGCGTACAGTTTTAATTATGCGCGGCGGTTTTTTTCCTATTTATTGAAAACGCGTAGCTGTTTCGGTGGCGCAGCCTCTGTTTACCAAATTGCCGTTGGCGTCGTAGACTTCAATGCTGGAAGTGGCGTTATAAACGTTGTCCTGATGCAATTCGATTTGCCTGCAGACGACGACTCTTTCAGAGAAAGTTCCGTCAGTCTTTAAGCGAAAGAATTGAAATGTGTTTAAGAAAGTAAAGCCGCCCGCATAATTCCAGACGCCGTGTCCGGGACCGCGAAAGCCAGGCGTACCGACGCCGAATTCCTGCAATGTGCCGCCCTGCATAAAAGTATTCATTGCGGGAAACGTGGGACTGACCACCGCGCCGGTTCGACAGTTGCGAAACGTCACCAGCGAGTTCCACGAGCCTTCCAAACCTGTCGTGCTATCACGCGGCAAGGACGACTCCACTTTCATAAGCTCACTGCTTTGCTCTTGTTTAAAAGATTCCTGCGTGAGCGCGGAAATTTGCGTGCATATCGTCAGCGTCAAAACCGCCAACATCGCCGTGCCGATTACTTTCAAGAATGTTTTTTTCATTTTTTTTCCTTTTTCCTTTTTGGTTATTTCATCCGAAATATTTTGCTTGCGGCTGATGTATGTCATAATTCGGCGAAATCGTTCTGAAAATCTTTAGAATCGGCTTGAAAGTTTCTGAAAGTTTCTGAAAGCGGTTATGGACGAACCCAAATCTCACATTTACGAGTTCGGCGATTTTCGCGTTAACGCGGCGAAACGCCTTTTGTTAAAGCGCGACGGCAAACAAGTTCCGCTCACGCCCAAAGTTTTCGAGACGCTGCTTTATCTCGTCCAGCACGACGGAAAAATTGTTGACAAAGAGGATTTGATGTCGGCGATTTGGGTGGATACCATTGTTGAAGAAAACAATCTCAGTCAAAACATCTCGATTTTACGCCGCGCGCTCGGCGAAAAACGCGGCGAGCATCGCTTTATCGCCACGGTTCCGGGACGCGGTTTTCGTTTCGTCGCCGACGTGCACAAGATTGAAGAAGACGAGAAAGAGAGAAAGAGAGAAAGAGAAGGTAAAACCGAATCACCTGAAAATTTACCTTCTCGAAAAGAAATTCATAATTCAAGAATCTGGATAGCAGCAATAGTTGCAATTGCTGCTATCGGGTTTGGCATTGCGACTTTTAATGTCTGGCGGACAAAAACTGTCTCCGTTTCGCCAATCAAAACTGTCGCCGTGCTGCCCTTTAAACCTCTGGTTGCCGAAAATCGTGATGAAGCATTGGAGATGGGAATGGCTGACACTTTGATTTCACGGCTCGGAAATAATCGAGAAATTGTCGTCCGCCCGCTCAGCTCGGTTCGCAGATACGGGGATTTGGAGCAGGACGCTGTCGCCGCCGGACGTACTCTCAATGTTGATTCGGTTCTGGACGGCACCATTCAACGCTGGGGCGATAAAATTCGCGTGACGGTGCGGCTGGTCAAAGTCGCGGACGGAGATTCGCTTTGGACGGGAACTTTTGACGAAAATTTTACGGACATTTTCGTCGTGCAGGATACGATTTCAAACAAAGTTGCATCTGCTCTGGCTCTAAAATTGAGTGGCGAGGAACAAATAAAATTCGAAAAACGCGCTACGAACAGCGCTGAAGCATACGAAAATTATTCACGCGGACGTTATCATTACTTCAAGTTAACCGCACCGGGAATACTTCAAGCCATCGTTTTTTATCAGCGGGCAATTGAAATTGACTCGAATTATGCGCTTGCTTATGCGGCGATGGCTGATGCTTACCGGACGCTGGCGATTACGACTTATGCGCGGTCAAAAGAAGTTTGCCCCCAAGCAAAGAGCTTGGCGCTGCGGGCTTTGGAAATTGACGGCTCGCTTGCCGAAGCTCATCTCGCCGCCGGCAATGTCAAGTTTTTATGCGATTGGGATTGGAGCGACGCTGAAAGGGAACTGAAAAAAGCCATTGAACTTAGCCCGAACAATTCGGATGCACATCGCTCTTTTGCTCATGTCTTGTCTAATGTGGGACGGCACGACGAAGCCGTTGCCGAAGGCAGACACGCGCGCGAACTCGATCCGCTGACGCTCGTCACCAATTCACTCGAAGGACAATTTCTGTTATATGCAGGGCGTGACGACGAAGCGATTTTGAGGCTCAACAAAACTCTGGAACTTGAGCCTAATTTCTGGCACGCGCACGCTGTTTTAGGGCGTGTTTATACTTATCAAAAACGCTACGCCGAAGCCGTTGCGGAATTGACCAAAGCCAGAGAATTTTCCGGCGGCGGCACTGAACCTGCTACGCAACTCGGTTACGCGTTGGCGCGAGCCGGAAGACGCGGGGAAGCGGAAGCAGTTCTCGCCGAATTAAAATCTTTTTCAATCGAAAATTATGTTCCGGCTTATAACTTTGCGATGATTTATAACGGCTTGAACGAACGTGCGGAATGTTTAAATTACCTCGAAAAATCTTTTCAGGAACGCGAAGTGCAAATGACGTTCGTCAAAGTTGATTCGCGCTGGGACAGCTTGCGCACCGAGCCGCGGTTTATTGAAATCATTAAACAAATGAATTTTGAATAAGTAACGTAAAACAGTTTCGCGTAAATTGAGTCATTCGCAATTCCCCGGCGGCGTTTGCTTTAACAGCTTTTGCAAATTGGTTTTCATTGTTTGAACTGCGCGAGCGCTTTTCCAAAGCTGAAAACAAAGCGCTGCAAAAAATCGCAAACAAAATGAATCTATAGATTTTCATAGTTTGAACTGCGAGAATTATAATGACGATATTTCGAGAAAACGGGTGCTGGATATGGCGAAATTTTATTCAAAGAATAACGGCATTCCGGCAAAATAACAAGTTCTTAAAAACTATGAAAATAGCTTTAATCGGCTACGGCGCAATGGGCAGGCTCATCGAAACCTTAGCGGAAAATGACGATCACAAAATTGCGGCAATCGTCGACGAATCAAACGCGAATCTTTCAGTCGAAGAATTAGCGGAAAAACTAAGAGGTGCGGACGCGGCAATTGATTTCTCGGTCGCACAAGCCGTCCGCAAAAACGTCGAAGCCTGCATTCTAGCTGGAGTTCCGCTCGTCGAAGGCACAACCGGCTGGAACTCCGAGATCGAAAACATCAAAAAAATCGTCGTTGAAAACAATGGAGCATTCGTTTACGGCGCGAATTTTTCAATCGGCGTCAATCTGTTTTATCGAGTCGTCAATTTTTCCTCTGAATTATTCGCCCGGTTTGAAGATTACGAAGCATTCATCGAAGAACAGCATCATTCTCGCAAAAAAGACGCGCCGAGCGGCACGGCTCTAAAATTAAAAGCAATCATCTCAGAACACATTGAAAAAGAATTTACAGTCACCTCGACTCGCGCGGGAAACATTCCCGGCACGCATCGCGTTGGATTTGACGGAACGGCTGATCAAATTCTGCTTGAACACGCGGCGCGCTCGCGCGAGGGTTTCGCTTCCGGCGCGCTTCTTGCGGCGAAATGGATTGTCGGTAAAAAAGGTATATATGAGTTTACGGAAGTGATGGACGAAATTTTGAGTCAATAATTTTATTGCCAAAAAACAGAACCGCGCGTTTTGTTGATAAATTCCGAAGGATCAATCCAGCCGTTTTTATCATCGCCGTATCCGCCGCCCGGTTTATTCCATAACGGGCAATCAGTCCAGCGCATCTCAAAATGAAGATGACATTTATAATGCCCGTTGGCATTGCCGATTGTGCCGATTTGTTCTCTTCGTTTAACTTCGCCGCTTGTTTTAATGATTGATTCCAGATGCCCGTAAAGACTTTGAATTTTTGTTCCATCGGGTGCTCTGTGTTCGATGATGACGACATTTCCCCAACCGGCACCCGCGTCTTCGGCAAATGTGATGTGACCGTCGGCGGCTGCGTAAACGGGCGCGCCGCAATCTGTGGCGCCGCCCGTGTTTGCGTTCCAATCCTCGCCTAAATGGCGATTCTCGCCAAAATCCTGCGCATTGTACCAGGCATCAAGGTCTCTAGCTTCCGTGACAAAATCCGTTTCTCCAATCGGAGATGCAAAGCTGTTTGCGGGAAATACGAGCAAAAACGCCGGAATCTCTTTATTCTGATTTTTTGTTATCAGGCAAGCGGTTTGAAACATCAAAAGGCAGAGGATAATGATAAAAAATTTGCTCGATTGCATACGGCAACGAAACTTTGTTTCGCGCCATTATGAACTTATACTCGGTAATACTGCAACGGAATATTTAAACGGAAATTAAAGAATTTATGACGATGAAAATTGATTGGCTGCGGGGCTGCGCGACGGCTTTGGTAACGCCGTTTCGAGCGGATTTGAGCGTTGATGAAGATTGTTTCCGGCGTCTGGTCGAACGTCAGATCGAAGGCGGCGTGAAACTGCTCGTGCCGTGCGGAACGACGGGCGAAAGCGCGACGATGAGCGAAGAAGAACGCTTAAGCGTAATTCGTGTAACTGTTGAAGTTGTTAGAGCCAAAAGCGCGGAGACGAGAATTGATAATGCCGAATTTATTTCGGAAATGTCGCACGATTTATCCGTGGACGACGCTAAAACGGAAGTGGGCAAGCTGATTCCGCGAGTTGTCGCCGGAACGGGCGGCAACTCGACTTCGGCAACCGTCGAATTTACCAAAAAAGCGCAGGATTTGGGCATCAATATGGCGCTCGTCGTCGCGCCTTATTACAACAAGCCGACGCAGGAAGGTTTGTATCAACATTTCAAAACCATTGCCGAAGCCGCGCCGGATTTGCCGATTATGCTTTACAACGTGCCGGGCAGAACCGCGAGCAACATTTCCGCCGAAACGACTGTTCGATTGGCGCGAGACTGCGAAAACATTGTGGCGACGAAAGAAGCGTCGGGCAATTTGTCGCAGATAATGGAAATTATCAAAAATCGCCTGGCAAATTTCGCCGTTTTTTCGGGCGACGACGCCGTGACTTTGCCTTTGATCGCACTCGGCGCTGACGGCTCGGTTTCGGTTGCTTCAAACGAGATTCCAGAATTGATGTCACAAATGACGAACGCCGCGCTTGACGGGGATTTTGCGAAAGCGCGCGAGATTCATTATCGAATTTTGCCTTTGATGGAAGCCAATTTTATCGAATCTAGTCCGTCGCCCGTTAAATTTGTGATGAAAGAAATGGGACTTTTGGAAGAAACTCTGCGTCTTCCGCTCGTTCCGGTGACGGATAAAAGCCGCGAAATTCTGAGAAGCGTTTTGCGCGAAATTCAGTAATTGGTTCACTAACGAACAGAGCGCAGAATCTTTGAACGGTTAAGCTAAAAGAAACTTTTTAAAGGAGAATTGAAAATGGCAAAACCGATCTCAAGACAGATGCACGCCGTGACCGATTACACTTATGCGGCTTTTATTGCCGCCGCGCCCGAATTAATCGGCTACAAAAATGAAGAAACCGCAGCCGGATTGAGCCGCGCCGTCGGCGGCGAAGTTTTGCTGGCGAGCTTGATGACGCGCTACGAATTGGGACTTGTTCCGGCGATGTCTTTTAAAGCGCATTTAACTGCCGATGTGGTTGTCGGTTTGCTGACAATGACCGCGCCATGGCTATTCGGGTTTTCCGACAACCGTCGAGCCAGAAACACTTTTCTCGGATTCGGCGCTTTCAGCGTAATGGCTGGGCTGTTGACCGAGCAGCGCGAAATGAGCGAAAACCGGTAACAACCAAGAATTTATCTCACCACAGAGAAGTCACAGAGAATTCGCGGAGAAAAATAAACTCTGTGTTTCCTCTGTGACTTCTCTGCGCTCTCTGTGCTGATGTTTTTTATTTTCCTCGCCTTTGCTCGCAAACAAACAAAAAGTTTTGCCCGCGCATCGCAAATATGTGAAGATTCAGGAAGAACCAAATTCTTCCTAAAACCAAAAACAAGAAGGTCAAGATGCAAGTTGAAGCCCCCATTCAAGCTCAAATCGCCGCACGTCTCCCGCTTTTTCACAATGAACCCCGAACTCTGGCTGAGCTTTTTTATCGCGCCGCCTCTGAAAAATCGCGCTCCGACGCACTCAATTACAAAATGGGCGACGCTTGGGCTGCAATTTCGTCCGAAGAAATGATTCGGCGGGCGGAAAATATCGCACTCGGACTTTACGCGCTGGGTTTGCGATGCGGTGATAAAGCCGCGCTTCTATCGGCAAATTGTCCGAATTGGACTTTAACAGATGCGGCTTGCCAAATTTCCGGCGTCATTGACGTTCCCGTTTACACGACGCTTAACGCCGCGCAGGTCGAATACATTTTGCGGGATTCCGGCGCGGAAGTTTTTTTTATCGAAAACCTGGGTTGTTACGAACATTTGCGGGAAATCGAGCCGTTTCTGTCCGGCTTGAAAAAGCTCGTCGTTTTCGATTCGGAAAACATCACGGCGGAAAACGCGATTTCGCTCGCCGAGTTGGAAACTAGCGGCGAGTGCTTGCGTGCCGAGCAGCCGGATTTAATCAAAAAATTAACCGCCCAAATCAAAGCCGACGACATTGCGACGCTGATTTACACATCCGGCACTACGGGCGAGCCGAAAGGCGTGATGTTATCGCACGCGAATCTCGTTTCAAACGTTTTAGATGCGAGCGAGCGTTACAGTTTTTCGCATGATGACAAGGCGCTTTCGGTTTTGCCGCTCTCGCATATTTTCGAGCGAACGGGAATGTATGTTTATTTGTGGAACGGAATCTCGGTTTATTACGCCGAATCAATCGAAAAAGCCAAAGAAAATCTAGCGGAAGTTCGCCCGACGATTTTTGTCGGCGTTCCGCGAATTTTTGAAAAAGTCTATGCCGGAGCGAAAGACAAAGCCGAAGCGGGCGGCGGTTTGAAACCCAAAATCTTCGATTGGGCAATTGAGATTGCCAAAGAACACGCGCGTCTGACGACCGAAAACAAAAACGTGCCGCGCATTTTAGCCGTCAAACACAGCATCGCGGATAAATTGATTTACTCGAAACTGCGCGAAGTTTTCGGCGGTCGTCTGCGCTCGTGCATTTCCGGCGGCGCGGCTTTGTCGGACGAAATCGCGCTGATTTTTACCGGCGCGGGCGTTCCGATTATGCAGGGCTACGGTTTGACCGAAACTTCGCCGGTCGTTACGTCAAACAATCCGATGCATTTCCGCGTCGGCACTGTCGGGAAACCGATTCGTTCCGTAGAAATCCGAATCGCCGAAGACGGCGAAATCCTCGTGCGCGGCGCAAACGTGATGCAGGGTTATTACAACAAACCCGAAGCGACGCGCGAGGTTTTCACACACGACGGCTTTTTCCGCACGGGCGACATCGGCGAATTGGACGCCGACGGTTTTTTGAAAATCACCGACCGCAAAAAAGAGCTTTTTAAAACATCGGGCGGCAAATACATCGCGCCGTCGCCGATTGAACAAATGATTAAACGCTCCCGTTTCGTCAATCAGGTTGTATTGGTCGGCAGCGGGCGCAAATTTCCGGCGGCGCTGATTGTGCCGGATTTTGAACAGCTTGAAAGTTACGCCAAATTAAAGGGTTTGGAAATCAAAACGCCCGCCGAATTTTGCGCGCATCCGAAAATTATTGATTTATTCGAGCGGCAAATCGCAGAATACACGCCGACGCTTTCAAAATTTGAAAAGGTCAAAAAAATCGCGCTGCTCGAAAACGAACTGACAATTGCGGGCGGCGAGTTGACGCCGACTCTGAAAGTCAAACGCCGCGTTGTTGATGAAAAATACAAAGCTGTGATTGATAGAATTTATTCTGAAAGTTAAATAACATTGTCGCATAAATATTCCAACCTTTTTGTTGCGGAAAACATAGGTGATCGGCAAATCTAAGAATATGAGCTACAAAATCAAAGTAGCTTTTCTGATGCTCATCGGCTTGCAGGCTCTTCATTCAATCGAGGAGTTTGTTTTTGAATTCTACGAGCGGTTTCCGCCAATGGCGTTTGTTTACCGCGATGCTTTGCATCTGGCGAAACCCGCTTTTTTTATTTCCAATGTTCTTTTAGTTTTGTTCGGCGTGTTCTGCTTTTTTCGCTGGGTGCAGCGCGCGAGCAAAAGCGCCGGGACAATACTCTGGTTTTGGATTGCGATAGAATCTTTTAACGTCGTCGCACATTTGGTCTGGGCAGTTTTTATCAGAGATTACAATCCGGGTTTGGCTACAGTTTTATTCTTTTTGCCGATTTTGATTTATTTAGGCTATCAGCTTCGAAAATGGAATACCGAATCGTTAAACCGGAAGATTACGAACTCGTTAGGCAATTTTTAGTTGAAAACGGCTGGGAAAAGCGCGTTGCCGATAAAGAAAGATTTCAAACAATGATGGAAAACGCCGACCGAACGGTCGCTGCATTTGAAGGCGAGCGCCTAGTCGGTTTCGCCCGCGCTTTATGCGACGGCGTTTCCAACGGCTACATCGGAACCGTCGCGGTCGCCATAGATTTTCGCGGGCGCGGCATCGGGCGCGAGCTTGTCGAAAGATTAATCGGCGACGACACAAATATCACCTGGGTTTTGCGTGCCGGGCGCGGGAGCCGAGAGTTTTGGGAGAAAATAGGTTTTACCGCTTCAAATATTGCGATGGAGAAAACAAGAGGAACTTGAATTTTCATTAAATCGCCATAATATTCTAACAAGTTCGATTATTTTAAAGTTGTGTTAAAATTCTCCGCCCTAAATTGAATCGAGGTAAAAATGAAAACTAGCAAGCTAAATAAATTTCTGTCTTTCTGTCTTTTGCTGTCTTTAACCATTCCCTGTTTTGGTCAAACGACTCCGTTTTTAACTGAAGATGAAATCAGGATGCTGCGAAACGAGATTTCCGGTGACCGCGCTTTTGAGCATATCCGCGTTTTGACGCAGTGGCACAGAGATTCGGGAATGGAAGGATATTTCAAGGCGATGGATTACGTCGCCGGAGCCGCCAGAGAAAACGGCTTGCAGGATGTCTCCATTATCAAACAGCCGTTTGATAATGATGAGGGAAAACCTGCAAATTACACGGCTAAATCCGCTGAACTCTGGATGGTAGAACCTATCGAATTAAAACTTGCAGACATCGGCGACCACGCGCTTTATTTAGCCGACAACAGCCGCGATGCCGACGTTCAGGCGGAATTGATCTGGATCGGAAATGCGAGCGAAGATGCGTTAAAAAATCTCGATGTCAAAGGGAAAATCGTTCTGGCAAATGCCAATCCGGGAACGGTTTTAAACAACGCCGTCTATAAACGCGGAGCGCTCGGCGCGATTGTTTTTACCACATCCGAATCGAAAAGTATGCTCGATTTCCCCGACCAATTGCCTTGGGTGCGGATTCCCGATCCGCCGCAAGGACAAAAAGGCTCGTTTGCTTTTAGCCTTGCGCCGCGCAAAGGCGAAACCTTGCGGCGCGTTTTGGAAGATAAAAACGAGCAGGATTATTTTGCGACCGGCAAACGGACGAAAGGCGGCAAAGTCGTCGTCAAAGCAAAAGTTGACGTGGACATCGGAACGGAAAACAAACGAACCGGAACCGGAATGGTCGAAGGCTGGATTCGCGGAACGAAATACAAAGACCAGCAAATCGTCATCACCGCGCATCTTCAGGAAGAACAAGGCTCGGCAAACGACGACGGAAGCGGCTGCGGAAATATTCTGGAGCTTGCCAGAGTTTTCAATAAACTAATCAAAGAAGGCAAAATTCCGCCGCCGAAACGCGATTTGAGATTTTGGTGGACTGACGAAATTTATTCGGAATATCAATATATTCGCTCGAATCCGGGTTCGGAAAAACAGATGCTCGCCAATATTCATCAGGATATGACTGGCGCAAAGCAATCAATGGGCAGCCGCGTTCAGCATCTGATTTACGCTCCGCATTCGCGCACATCTTATCTCGACGCGTTGTTTGAAAGCGTCGGAAATTTCGTGATTTTGACGAATAATTCGTTTATTCAGGCAAATCGCGGCGGCGGTTATCAGCGCCCTTTTTCACAACCGATAATTGCTACGCGCGGTACGCGCGAGGCTTATAACGCGCGTTTTGTTCCTTATTTCGGTTCGTCGGACAATCTCGTGTTTGTCGAAGGAATTATCGGCGTTCCGTCGGTCGCGCTGGTAAATTGGGACGATTATTATATTCATTCATCGGACGACGATTTGTTTCAGATTGATCAGACGCAATTGCAGCGAAACAATTTCATCATCGGCGCGATGGCGCTTTATCTGGCTTATGCCGAAGCCGAAGATATTCCGCTCTTAGCCAGCGAAACTTACGCGCAGGGCGGCAAACGAATTGCGAACGATTTGCAAGTCGCTTTGCAAGTTTTAAACGTTGCGGACAATTGGGCTGATGCGCATTTGTTGATCGAACAAGGCTCAATCCGCGAACGACGCGCGCTTAATTCAATGCGAGTTATCGCCGGAAACGACAAACCAGCGATGAATACGATTGAAACATTTTTAAAGCTGGTTGATTCACGCGAAAAACAGCTTTTGGATGAACTAGGAGCGTTTTATCAAAATAAATACGGAAAAAAAGCGGCTTTGAATTTGTCTCCGGCTGAAACCGAAGCGTCGAGAAAAATCCCGTCCAACATTGCTTCTTTGGACGAGTATTTTACCAAACGAACAGGCGCACAAACCGGAATGCACCAGCTTATGCGCGGCGAAACGATGAGTTTTGTTGACGGCAAACGCAGCTATTTCGATATTTACAAAGCCGTTAAAGCGGAAGCTCTGGCGGCGGGCAAATTTTATTACGGAACCGTGACGCTTGCGGATGTGGTCAAGCATCTCGATGCCAACGTCAAATCCGGCGCTTTGACGTTAAGGTAATGAAAAATTGTCCTTATTTCTTTGGAACCGGAATCAGTGTTTTTCGTGAGATAGTCTAAAAATTCAAGGAGAGTTTTATGGACAATTACGAAAAAGTTAGCTCGCTGATTTTTAGATTTTTAGGTGTCTTTATCGCCTTTTTCGGTTTTCTCGGACTTTTGCTGTTGGGAATTGCAATGTTTTCCACGCCTTCGCCAAGAGTCAGAAGTGATATATACGTTTTCTGGTGCTTGTATTTTGTTCCTACTTTGTTTGGTTTATCATTGATAAGAATCAGCAATTCGTTAGGGAAACTGATTTGTCGGAATTTAAATTAGCCCAAAGCAGCAATGGTTTAAAACAAGCCTTTACGGAATAGGTGAGAAGTAAGAGATAATAAGTGATAAATATCACATCTCACTTTTTACTTATTTCGAAAGGGCTTTCTTGTTTTATTCAAACGCATGATTTCTAATTGAAATTATGACTTTAAAAGTGCAGATTGAAAATCTGATTGCGGGAAACAAATCGGAGTTTTCAAGTTCGGATCATGAATCTTTCAATCAATTTAAAGCCGCATTAACACGCGGTGAAATTCGGGCAGCGACGCGCGACGAAAACGGCGTGTGGCAAACAAACGCCTGGGTAAAACAGGGAATTTTGCTCGGTTTTAAAATGGGCGCGATTGTTGAAATGTCGCAGGAAACCGAAACGCTCAAATTTTTCGATAAGGAAACTTATCCGTTGCGCCCGATGAATTTGGATGACAAAATCCGCATCGTTCCGGGCGGTTCTTCGATTCGTGACGGCTCGTTTGTCGCGCCGGGCGTCGTTTGTATGCCGCCGAGTTATGTTAACGTCGGCGCGTATGTTGACGAAGGCACAATGATTGATTCGCACGCGCTCGTCGGTTCATGTGCTCAAATCGGGAAACGGGTTCACATTTCGGCGGCGGCGCAAATCGGCGGCGTGCTTGAACCGATTAATGCCAACCCGGTTATCATCGAAGACGACGTTTTGGTTGGCGGAAATACGGGCGTTTATGAAGGCGTAATTGTGCGCGAAAAATGCGTTCTTGCGTCGGGAGTGATTTTGACCGGCTCGACTTCGGTTTTCGATCTCGTGCGCGGCGAGATTTATAAGAAAACTGCGGAAAAACCGCTCGAAATTCCGGCGGGGGCTGTCGTTGTTCCCGGCGCGCGGGCTGTGACAAATGAAACCGGAAAAAACTGGGGCTTATCGCTGTACGCGCCAGTGATTGTTAAATACCGCGACGACCGTACAGACGCCGCCACGAAATTAGAGGATTATCTTCGTTAACTTGGAGATTCAAACACTGCAGACGCCTGTTGAAATTATTATTAACGCCGGAAGCGGCGCGGGGGATAAAACTGAGCTTGTCGAGCGTCTGAAAGAGGTTTTTGACGAACACCGCGTCGCGGCGCGTTTTTCGTTAATTGAAAGCGGCGACGATTTTGAGAAAACTTTAGAAAGAATCGTCGAAAGCGATGCCAAAATAATCGTCGCGGCGGGCGGCGACGGAACGATAAACGCGGTTGCGGCGAAATTAGTCGGAACGGATAAAACGCTTGGCGTGCTTCCGATGGGAACGCTTAATCATTTCTCGAAGGATTTAGGGATTCCGCAGGATTTGGAGGAAGCGGCGCGCCTCGTTTGCGAAAATCACACGACGACGGTTGATGTCGGCGAAGTCAACGAACGGATTTTTATCAATAATTCGAGTATCGGGCTGTATCCGCGAATCGTTCGTCGCCGCATTCGACAACAGCGTTCCGGCTATAGCAAATGGTCTGCGGCGTTTTGGTCGTCGCTGGCGATTTTTACACGCTATCCTTTTTTGGACGTTAAGCTCAGAATTGACAGAAAATTCATGGAACGCCGGACGCCGCTTATTTTCGTCGGCAACAACGAATACGAGATTCACTCTTTAAATATGGGCGCGCGCCAGAGCTTACAGGACGGAATTTTGAGCGTTTACGTTTTGCACCGGACTGGGCGCGGCGGTTTACTTTTGCTTGCGCTGCGTTCGCTGTTCGGCACGCTGCGCGACGCGGAGGATTTTGACGAATATTTTACCGATGAATTAACAATTGATAAACGCCGCAAACAAAAGCGCGTGCTGGTCGCGCTCGACGGCGAAGTCGTTTTGATGAACGCGCCGCTGCGTTACCGCATTTTGCCGCGCGCCCTACGAGTTATTGTGCCGAAAGTCGAGAATGAGCGATGAAAACTTTAGTTCATCTTTCCGATTTGCATTTCGGGCGCGTTGATTACGCGGTCGTGCGTGGTTTGATTGATAAAATTCACGAAATCGCGCCGGACTTGACGGTCGTGTCGGGCGATTTGACGCAGCGCGCTCGCTCCGCTCAATTCAAGGAAGCGAGCAGTTTTTTGAGGGCTTTGCCGCCGTGTCCGCAAATCGTCGTGCCGGGAAATCACGATGTGCCGCTTTATAACGTTTTTAACCGTTTTACCGCGCCGCTCGAAAAATATAAAAAATACATCACCGCCGATTTGCGTCCGTTTTATGCTGATGATGAAATCGCCGTTTTAGGCGTCAACACGGCTCGCTCGCTGACAATTAAAGGCGGGAGAATTAACGAACACCAGATCGAATGGATTCGTGAAAGATTATGCCCGACCTCAGAAGCTGCAATTAAAATCATCGTCACGCATCATCCGTTTGATTTGCCTGAAGGTTATGAAGAAAGAGATTTGGTTGGGCGCGCACGAATAGCAATGAAAATGCTGGCAAGCTGCGGCGCGGACGTTTTTCTCGCGGGACATCTCCACGTTTCGCACATCAGCGAAACGGCTAAGCGTTACCGCATCGAAGGGCATTCGGCGCTCGTTATCCAAGCCGGAACCGCAACCTCGACACGCGAGCGCGGCGAGGATAATTCGTTTAATGTAATTCGCATCGAGCGCCCCGATTTATCAATCGAACGACTCGTCTGGCAGCCCGCAAATTCGCAGTTCGAGATAGCCGAAATCAAACAATACCGCCAAATTCCAAGCGGCTGGGAAAAAATATTTCAGTCTTAAATAGCTTGATTTAAAATTATTTGCGCTGCTTCCATTAAATTTTCAGCCTTAAAATCCGAATTTTCTGTTTCGCCGCCGAGCAAAATTGTCCGACAGCCCGCTTGCCGCCCAGCTTTAGCATCTTTGGGCGAGTCGCCGATAATCCAGGAGTTTTGCAAATCGAGATTGTGTTCGCTAGCCGCACGCAGAATCATTCCGGCTTCCGGCTTGCGGCAATCGCACGAAAAACTGTATTCGGCGATTTTTCCTTCAGGAAAATGAGGACAAAAATAAAAACCGTCAAACTCTATCTCGCATAATTCGTTTAATTTTTCCCAAACCGCCGCCAAATCCTTTTCCTCAAAAAATCCGCGTGCAATGCCAGATTGATTTGAAACGACAAAAATTTTAAATCCGGCTTTCTTTAATTCCTCAACCGTCTCTGCCGCGCCTTCATTTAAAACGATCAAATCGGGATTGATGTTGTAAGGAACGTCTTTGACGAGCGTGCCGTCTTTGTCGAAAAAAACGGCGCGGGATTTGGCGATTTTTGCTGTCATTGTTAGATTTATTTTGCGATATTTTTGGAAAATAAAAAACAATGAACGATTTTAAATTGCCGCGGCGTCTTGAAGGCGTGCAAACGACTCTGATTCGACAGGTTTTTGAACGCGCGTTGCCAGATTCGATCAATCTTGGCTTAGGCGAACCTGATTTACCGACGCCGGATTTTATCCGCCGCGAAGCCGCGCGCGTCTCTACGGAAGAACAAAACGGTTACACGAGTCATCCCGGACTTTTGCAGTTGCGCGAAAAAATCATTTCCGATTACCCGAATTTGAATCTGACGACAAGCGATGTCGTCGTCACCTGCGGCTCTCAGGAAGCGATGACTGGCGCGATGCTTTCAATCATTGACGACGGCGACGAAGTTTTGATTCCCGATCCGATTTTCGCAGCTTATCCGAACGTCGTCCGTTTGTGCGGCGGCATAGTAAAAACCTTTCGTTTGCCGCAGGAAAAAGATTTCGGATTTGATTTGGAGGAATTTAAATCTAAAATTTCAAATAAAACAAAAGCCGTCGTGATTGTTTCCCCTTCAAATCCGACGGGGAAAATTTTCACAGAAATGGATTTGCGCGAAATTGCCGCCGCTTTGGAAGGCACGGGCGCGTTTGTCATTTCGGACGAAATTTATCGCGATTTGTATTTCACGGAAAACCGTCCGGCTTCGATTTCCGATTTTTACGAACGCACGATTATCGTTTCCGGTTTGTCAAAATCTTTAAGTATGACGGGCTGGCGCGTCGGCTGGGTGTGCAGTCAGGTAAAAGAAGTGATGCGCGCCGAAAACATCGTTCACGGGTATTTGACCGTTTGCACCGCAACAGTTTCGCAAAAAGCCGCGCTGCTCGCCTGGTCTGACGAAGCGCGAAAATCAATAGCTGCGGCACGCGAAATTTACAAACGCCGTCGCGATTTCTTCGTACCACTAATTGAAAGAGAATTAGGTTTGCGCGCCGTCACGGCGGAAGGCGCTTTTTACACGATGGTTGACGCGCGCGAATACGGCGATGATTTGGAATTATCGCTGAAACTGCTTGAGCATCGCGTTATCACCGTTCCGGGCATCGCTTTCGGCGAAGAATCGCGCGGCTTTTTGCGAATTTCGTTTTGCGCCGACGAGGACAAATTGGCAGAAGGAATCAGAAGAATTAAAGAAGGTTTAGCCGGACAAAGTTAAAATGAAATTATTACCGGATCGGACGGCGAGACTGAATCACGGTCGGATTCCAAACCGGATTCGCCGCATTTCCGATTAAAGGTGCGGCGTCCGTGCCGTCTGTGTTCATAATAAATAAACCTTGATTGTCGCGCTCGAACACGATTTTGCTGCCGTCGGGCGACAAAGCCGGATTGGCGTCGGAAAATGAAGAATTGTTTGAGATGTTGGTTAAAATTCCGCTTCCGTCGGTCGCTACGCTGTAAATTTGGCTTTGGTGTTCAAAATAAATTTTACCGCCGTCGGGAGAAATTGCCGGAGTTGACCATTCCAAAAGCGAGTTTGAATTTGTCAATCTAGTCAATTCCGTGCCGTCGGGTTTGACTGAATAAAAATCGCTGCTGAAAACGCCTTTGACGATTCGGTCGCCGATGAACACGATTTTTGAACCGTCGGGCGTCCACGCGGGCGAGTGTTCACCAGTAATGTCCGCCGGAATCGGCAAGCGCTGCTGACTCATTCCGTCAGTGTTGATAAAGTAAATGTGCCAGCCTTTTTCGTGCGAGCTTTCAAAGGCAATTCGATTTCCAATTGGCGACCACGCGGCATTGTAAGCTTGAGACGTTTCGGTTAATCGGCGCTGGTTGCTGCCGTCCGAATTCATCAGGAAGATGTCGGACGTTTCGCCGTCGCCGGAAATGTATGCGATTTGCTCGCCATTTCTCGACCAAACCGGATTCGAGCCGATTGCCAGCTCCATTTGATTCGTTCCGTCGGCGTTAGCGGTCATTACTTTGTAATTTCCGCCGAAAACATACCGCGTAAACGCAATCTTATTTGCGGCGGACTGCATTTTCGCTGTTGGAATCGAAACAAAAAACGGCGCGGCGAGAAACAATGCCGCTAAAATCGAAAAAGCCGCGCGTCGAATTGAAACGAGTTTTATCATTGTCGCTCTCCTGATAAATTAAGCCCAACTGCTTTTTAAAAGCCGCGTTTATCAGTTTTTCCCCGCGCCAGCCGAGCGTTCCCTTTTTTCCTTCACTTTAATAACGCGAAAACGAAACGAAAAAGGTATCAACGGAAAAATCTTTTT
>DASWLV010000104.1:0-9738 GCA_036400075.1 Pyrinomonadaceae bacterium | reverse complement strand
CAACGGAGGAGGCTCGGTGGTTTTGGAAACAATCGTTTCTTCGCTCGATTTGCTGCTCGTTCCTTTTTTCGTTTTTTATATTCTGGTTGATTTCCCCAGATGGCGCGATTCGCTCGAAGATTTGATTCCGCCGCGTTTTCGTGAACCGTTCAGCCGTCTGTTTGACGAATCGGGACGGATTCTCGAATCATACGTGCGCGGGCAGCTTTTAATCGGGCTGATAATGGCGGTTTGCTATGCATTCGGTTTCTGGGTGCTTGGTGTGCCGGCATGGGCGGGTATCGCGCTGATTGCCGGGCTGCTCAATGCAATTCCGTATGTCGGGACGATTCTCGGAATTGCTCTGGCGGGCGCGTTTACCGTTGCCGAAGGCGGCAGCATTTGGGAATTTGCGGGCGTTCTCGGCGTTTTTGTCGCGGTGCAAAGTCTGGAAGGCTACATCCTGACGCCGCGAATCTTGGGCGGGCGCTTGAATCTGCATCCGATGGCTGTGTTCCTGGGACTGCTGGTCGGCGGCAAATTGTTCGGTCTGCTCGGCATAATTCTCGCCATTCCGGGAATTGCCATTGGCAAAGTTTTCCTAAAATTCCTGCGCGAGCTTTATCAGGCATCGCATTTTTATCACGCCGGCGCCCATCACCCGTCGCAAGCGCCGAGCGAGAAAATCGAAGAACGCATCGCCGAAGCCGCCGAAACAGTTCTCGCCGAACAGGAACAAAAAGGCGGAAAAGACGAAGAAACGAACGAACCGCCGGAAGGCGGAATGCCTTCGATAATCGAAAAGCCGGTGTAAAAAGATAACTTGTCAGATAATTTAAAAGACTTTCATCTCGAATAAAATCAAATGGAGAATTAAAATGCGGAAACAAAAAAAATTAAGCTGGCTCAAGCAAATGATGCTCGCATTAACGTTCACTTTCTCTTTGCTATCCGGGTTTCAAACGGAAATTGCGGCGCAGGATACTGATTTTAAACCGGGTGAGAAAGTAGAATATCGGGAATCCGATTATGCGACGGAATGGAAAGAAGGAGTTGTCGTTAAAATTCTTCCCGGAAATACGCACGTGCTGATTCGCTCCAAACCTGACCAATGGTTTAAGGATGGCTTGGAACAGGCTTTCGTATTTTCAAGAGTTCGCCGCATCGCAAATCGCCCCGTTAACCAACCAACAACAAATGCGAATGTTGTCGAAAAGAACATCGAGGATGCAAAAACCGAAACCGCCAAAACAAACGGCAAAGGTTTGATGACGAAGGATGAAATTTTCTCTTATTTAAAAACCAACCTGCCGAAAGCTCCTGACGACCCGAATGCGGCGGGAGTCAGCAGAGAACTTGTCAAGGAAATCAAGCGGCGCGGAGTTGAATATTTCAAGGTTGAAGATAGAGATATTTACAACGTTTTTATGCGTTATGACCCGAGACACGATCAAGTTGTCATGGCTATCAGGGAAAACTACGGCGCGCCGCCTTCGCAAAGTTGGTTGACCGGAACTTGGAAAATGACGGTTGTTGATGTCGGCTACAATTACAGCATCGGCGCAAAAGCCGGTTTTCTGACGATTAACAAAAACGGCACTTATCAATGGAAGCCGGGACCAAGCGATGCGGTTATTAACGGCAAGTGGCGCGAGGCGACTGACAAAGAAATGTGGCATCAAGGCGGAGCGGGCATTGTTTTGCTTAAAGGCGAAGACGGAGATGATTGGATTGCACGAAAATCCACCAATCGCGAACTCAAAGGCGACCACATTGACGTTGCGCTTTTAGATATGACATATCGAGGCGGGAAACGACGAATCGGGCGAAGATAATAAAAGCTGTTCAGTCGGCGAAAAGAAATTCATTTGTCAGCAGGAAATTATTAAAACACTAATCAAAGGCGGATGAATCGTCACGATGGTTGATGATAGCCGCGCCGATATTTTGATCGAAGATGAACAGATTTCGGTATTTGATAAAGATTTTGCTTTGCATCAGGACTTGGCTATAATAGCTAAGTTGGGGTTTTAGAAATTATGAGAACGACAAACATTGCCGAGCTGAAAAACCATTTGAGCAGTTTTCTAGCGGACGTAAAGCGCGGCGAAGAAATCCTGATAAGCGATAGAAACCAGCCGATTGCCAAAATTGTTCCGCTTCATAATACTTCGGATTTTTCTGCCGAAGAATTGGCTCTGGCGGCGGCGGGCATTTTACGTCTGCCTGAAGAAAGCGAGATTGGCGAATCGTTTTTGAAAGAAAAACGCCCGGCTTTGAAAAGCGAGACGGCAATCAAAGCCATAACGGACGAACGCGATGAAGACTGAAATCGCCTTTTGGGACACGAGCGCGATTCTGCCGCTTTGCTGTTCACAAACTTTCACGATGCAATCAAAAAAGTGGCTGCGTAAATATCCGAAAATCGTCGTTTGGTGGGGAACTTCGGTTGAAACTAACAGCGGTCTGGCGAGACTCAAACGAAACGGCGATTTGACGGAAAAAGAAACAATCAAAGCCTTGCGTTTGTGGGAAAAACTCAGGAAAACTTGCCGCATCGTTTCACCCGTTGAAAGAGTTATCGAATTGGCAAACGATTTGCCCGAAAATTACGGTTTGCGGGCGTTGGATTCGTTTCAACTCGCGGCGGCTCTCGTCTGGTGTCAGGAAAAACCGCGCCGTCGCCCGTTCGTCACGGCTGACGAACGCTTAGCGAAAGCGGCGGAGAAAGTGGGTTTTAATGAGATTTTGTTGACTTAAAAAAAAGTGTCGGGAATTTTGCGGAAAATCAAAACTGATTTGGCGGCATAGTTTCAAAAAAGTTAAATAGTGCTTATGGAATTTTCTTCGATAGATGACTTTTATAGTTTTGTAGAAGTTATACGGCAAAAGCTCAATCAAGAAGGATTAAGTAATTCTGCCGAACAGTTGTCCTTCATTTTGAACGATGGAGTTTACACAACTTCGTCAGAAATATTTGGAGAAATAAAATTGATCTTGCAAAAGATTATCGAAGAAAAATCTGGAGAAGTTTCAAATGAACTCCTTGAAAATATAAAAACTGTAATTTCAACAATTGATAAAGCATTCCGAGTTGCAAACGGTTTGTAAGTTATCTCAGCCAAAACTATGAAAACACTAATCAAAAACGGACGAATTGTAACGGCGGTTGACGACTATCATGCCGATATTTTAATTGAAGACGAAACGATTTCCGTCATCGGCGCGCGGCTCGAAATGGAAGCTGATGTTGTGATTGATGCTTCGGGAAAACTCGTTATTCCGGGCGGAATTGATCCGCACACGCATATGGAATTGCCGTTTGGCGGGACACAATCGTCGGACGATTTTCTCACTGGAACTCGCGCGGCGGCGTTTGGCGGGACGACGACGATTATTGATTTCGCCGTGCAGTACAAAGGCGAATCAATGATTCAGGGCGTTGACAACTGGCACGCCAAAGCGCAGGGCAAATGCGCGATTGATTACGGTTTTCATCTCATCACGACCGATTTTGAAGACCGTCACACCGAGGAAATGTACACCTTGATGAACGAAGGCATCACGAGCTTTAAATTGTTTATGGCTTATCCGGGCGTCTTTCTGGTTGACGACGCGACGATTTTTCGCGCGATGTCGGCGGCGGGCGAGCGCGGCGGTTTGATTTGTATGCACGCCGAAAACGGAATTGTGATTAACGAAATCATCAAACGAGCATTGGCGCAAGGGCGAACAGCGCCAAAATATCACGCTTTGACGCGCCCGACCAAAGCCGAAGCCGAAGGCGTGCATCGCGCGATTGCGATTGCGGAAATGGCTGAATCGCCCGTTTATATCGTGCATTTGTCGTGCACTGACGCTTTGAATCAAGTCCGCGAAGCGCGTGACCGGGGAATTCCCGCATTTGCCGAAACCTGCCCGCAGTATCTTTTTCATTCAATCGAAGATTACGGCGAAGATTTCGATGGCGCGAAATATGTGATGACGCCGCCGCTTCGGGAAAAACACAATCAGGCGGAATTGTGGAAAGGCTTAAAAATGGACGATCTTCAAGTCATCTCGACCGACCACTGCCCGTTTTGTATGAAAGAGCAAAAGGAATTGGGCAAAGATGATTTTTCAAAAATACCGAACGGTGCGCCGGGTGTGGAAAATCGAATGTCTTTGATTTATAACGGAGGCGTTGTGGAAAACCGGATTTCGCTGAATCGTTTTGTTGAATTGACTTCGACCGCCGCCGCTAAAATGTTCGGATTGTTCCCGAAAAAAGGCACAATCGCGGTCGGCTCAGATGCCGACATCGTGATTTTCGACGCGGAAAAGGAACATACTTTCGGCGTCGAGAACGAGCATATGAACGTTGATTACTCGTCCTACGAAGGATGGAGAGTAAAAGGCAAAGTTGAAACCGTTTTATCGCGCGGTCGCGTCGTGATTGAAAACGGCGATCACAAAGGCAAAGCGGGCGACGGGCAGTTTTTGAAACGGGGCGAATGCGTGAAAATCTAGTAATTTTTATAAAATTCTGATTGTTGACTGTTCCTTTTCAACTTAAATCTCTCCATATTTATGCAAATAGATACTCCTGATGCGAAGTTGAAAACGGCGGTTATTGCGGGAGCAATCGGTATAACCGTTGCCGCACCGTATCTTGCGCCTTATTTCTTACCATTCCTCGCACCATTTTTGATAGACGTTGCCAAAGCCGGAGTTACGGCGGTCGGTGGCGTCGCTTCAAACGCGCTTTGGGATTTAAGAGGCAGTTTTAAGCCAACTCACGAAAACGAAGATTTAACGCGGCTTCTCGGCAAGGCATATTCAAGGGCAATTGAAGATGTTTTAAAACAAGCGGAAAATAATCAAGCTAATGAAAAACACAAAAAACTAATAGAGCTTGTTTTGCCGAGCATTAAAGAGAAACTGGACGAGCATCTGGCGACGAATAAATCCGCCGATTTGTTTAAATTGTTTCCGAGCGAAGAAAATCTCGCGCAATTGCCCGTCAACGGCGAAAAGAAATTGCCGTTTTATCAAAGATTGTTCGGCAGAAAATCCTTGCCGAATGAGCCTGTCAGCGAAGAATTCCTAACTCAACACACATCCGAAGAATTTATCTTAAAACTTTCCGACGACGGCGCAGCGGCGAAGCGTTTGATTGCCGAAGAAGTGGAAATTTCCCTGCGCCGCTGGTTTGTGCAGCTAAATCCGGCGCTGGCGAATGAATATTCTTTTCCGCCGTCTTTGGATAAATATGTTTTTGAAAAAATCGGCGAACTGATTCCGCAGAAAATCAATGAAATTGTTAAGGAGGAAGATTTTAGCTCCTCGTGGATTGCTTTTCAGCGTTCACATTTGCAGGCGATTTTGCGGCAGGTTAATGATAAGCAAAACGGGCTTTCCGATGAAGATAGAGAACTGCTTCGCCCGCTTGGCGAATTTTTGGATAAGCTGTCGAAAAATAATGAATTGGTTGAAAATCTGGCAAACGGAACTTCTGAAATTCTCAAACGCATCGGTCAATCCGAAGAAAATGTCAAAAAATGTGTTGCCGAAGAAAGCCGGAAATTTCAAAGCTGGCTGGAAGCTAATTTAGGACAAATTATCACCGTTACAACAAAAAATCTTGAAGTCAGCGAACGAACCGAAAGTAAAGTTGATAAACAAGCAAATAAACTTGATGAAATAGAAGAAGCCATTTCCAAAATAATCGTTTCGCCGTTTCCGTCGGAAAGCTCGCCTAATTTTGTGGTGCTGCCGAATTTGAAGGAAAACATTTATGGGCGCGAAGAGGAAATTGCGGCGATCACCGAGTTTTTGGAAACCGAAGAAAAACATCCGATTATTATTGCGCCGACCTGTTTCGGGAAAACTTCTTTGATTAAAAAGTTTCTGACCGAAAATATAAACGAAGACCGTACCGCGTCGAAACGCCACGATTTATTCAGCAAAATTATTTATTTGGATTGCCGGAAATATGACAATTTTGCGGGCATAGCGCAGCATTTTGCGACTCTTTTACAAACTTCACTGGAATATGAAACTGGCAAAGAAGAGCATTTTTTGAAGCACACGGTTTTCCCGAAAATCAAAGCCGACAAAGTTTTGATGATTTTCGATAACTTTGAAGCGTGGATAGAAAACGGCAGATACAAAAATAATGAAGTCGCAGTTTTTCTGAACACATTTTTTATCGTCGAGAATCGAATCCGCGCCGTTTTTATCTCGTGGCATTCGCCCGATAAAGAAATCGAGTTTGATACACAGGTTAATCAATTACAGATTGTCTCGGATAAGCTTCTGGAAGGATTGGAGCATAACGCGGCGATTGAGATGGTTCGCGGCGAAGGCGGAAAATATTGCGGCAGAAAAAGCATTGTTGATTTGGATTCTGTTTCCGAAGCCGATTTGACTGAATTTTTCAAAGATGTGTATTACATTCCGCAGGCGATTCAATCAATGGTGCATTTCATCGGGCGCAGGAAAATCACCTTTTCGCAATTTTTAACCGAATATCAAGCGGCTTATCAAGCTGAGGAAAGAGATGAAACGAATCTTGAAGAAAAACGAGACAAACGATTGCGCCCGACCAACGCCCTGATTAAATTGCAAATTTCCCTGCTGAGCGAAAAAGCCAAATATCTTTTACGCCACATAGCTTTTTACGGGATTGATGTTCCGCAGGAAATTTTGATCTTGTCGGAAGAGGATTTGAACCGACCGTCGGAAGAAAACCGAGTCGAACTCAATCGTTTAGTTGACGACCGCCTGGTTATTCAAACAGTCAACCGCGACGATGACGATAAAAGACCGTTTATTCTCCATAATCTGCATCCTTTTGTGCGCGGCACGGTTCGGCGCGATTTCGCTTTGTTTGAAACGGAACACGAAGAACATCTCGAAAATCTTGCGGACCAAATGTGGGATAAGATAAGAAATACCTGGGAAAATAAACTTTTTTACAAACAGCTTGCTTTAACAGAATGTTGGGAAAAGCTGGAAGATTATTTTATCAGTGAAAAAGGCAAGTTAGAACGTCAAGTTCAAAGAGGTCTTGTAGATTTTATTAAAGCGCTAGCCTCACAGGAAATTGCCGAAACTTTCGCCGTAAAATTATCCGGCGACCAAAAAAGGCAATTACAAATTAAATCCGAAAAACTCTATGTAGATTATCTAAAGAAAAATCCAAATGACGCAAACGCTTATTACAATCTCGGTATTTTGCATAACAATGAGGGAAGAATAAAAGAAGCCATAGATAATTTTCGCAAAGCAATCGAGTTGAAGCCGAATTACGCAAACGCTTACAACAATCTCGGTAATTTGCTTAAGGATCAAGGAAGAATAAAAGAAGCTGAGGATAGTTATCACAAATCAATCGAGTTGAATCCAAAGAACACAGACGCATACTACAATCTCGGTATTTTCCTAAAAGAGAAAGGAAGAAAAAAAGAAGCCATAGATAATTTTCGCAAAGCAATCGAGTTGAAGCCGAATGATGCAGATGCTTACAACAATCTCGGTATTTTGCTGAAGAATGAAGGAAGAAACGAAGAAGCCGAAGATTGTCACCGCAAAGCAATCGAATTAAACCCAAACAACGCAGAGGCTTATGGGAACTTATCCTTGTTAAAGGCTGAATATAAAGGCGAACAAGACAAAGATGAAATAATCGAATGCTTAAGAAAATGTGTCGGCTTAAATCCGGCTTATAAAGAATGGGCAAAGACTACTTTTGAAAAGTTTGATTTTCTCCGCGATGATCGGCGGTTTAAGGAAATTGTTGGAGATTGAAAAGCCTGAAAGTCGAGCATTTAACTAAAGACATAAATTTTGAGGGAAAATGATTATTCGATTGGCAGAACGAGATTTAAAAACCAGGTTTGGAATTTTCCGAGAGATTCTTTATTACGACGGACAGACGGAATCCATTGCGCTCGTGATGGGAAATGTCGAGGCACAGGAAAATGTTTTCTGTCGAATTCATTCAAGCTGCGTTTCCGCTCACGTTTTTAACAGTGTCGAATGCGAATGTAGAGAGGAAATGGAAATGTCCCAATTTCTAATCGAGCGAGAAGGAAAAGGTGTAATCGTTTATCTCGATCAGGAAGGCAAAGGAAACGGGCATCTGGCTTTGATGGCAAGTATTCCACACAAAAAAGCCGGATTAAAGCAAAGCGAAGCATATAAAAAGGTCGGATTTGAAGCCGATGCCAGAAGTTTTCGTCCGGCGGTTGAAATTTTGTCCGACTTAAAAATCAAGTCGGTTATTTTGTTGACAAACAATCCTGATAAAGCGGACGAATTAAAAAAAGCGTCAATAAACGTTTCCGAAACAAAAGATTTAACGATTTCTACAGAAGGAAAGTAAAAGGCAAAATCTTTTTTTCTCGCGCGTTGTACTTGAAAACGCCGAATTCAAACGCCAAACCTTAAAATGCGGGGCTTGCATCAATGTTTAATAATGCGGTGAAACTCGGTCAGAGATTGATTGCCTTTGCAGTAGGGCTGATTTTTTGCATATCGGCTGCGGCAAAGGGCGACGATGTTGACCGCTACATTGAAACGGAGATGCGTAATCTGCATATTCCCGCCCTTTCGCTCGCAGTTGTCCGCGACGGGCGGATTGTCAAAACAAAGGGCTATGGAATTGCAAACATCGAAACGAATTCAGCCGCTACGCCGAAAACCGTTTATGAAATCGGTTCGGTGACAAAACAGTTCACCGCCGCTGCGGTGATGATGTTGGTCGAAGAAGGCAAAATCAATCTTGACGACAAAATCACAAAGTTTTTCCCGGACGCGCCGCAAGCGTGGAATCAAATCACCGTCCGGCATTTGCTCAATCATACATCGGGCATTCAGAATCATGTCGCCGTTCCGGGTTATCTCGATATTTTCAAAACCAGCATCACCGGAAAAACCTTTCCCTCGCGCGGTGAATTGCTCAAAGAGTTCTACAAACTCCCTTCGGAGTTTGAGCCGGGCGAAACATGGGCGTATGACAATACGGGTTATTATCTGCTCGGAATCGTTGTCGAAAAAGCGAGCGGCAAGGATTTTTGGCAGTTTTTGGACGAGCGAATTTTCAAGCCGCTCGGAATGAATGCGACGCGCAGTACAGACACGCGCTCGATTGTCCCAAACCGTGCCGCAGGTTACGAGTGGACGAATAATAAATTTGAAAACCGCCCCGTTTTATTGCCGTTTATTGCCTTCTCCGCCGGTTCGATTTTGTCAACAATCGAAGATATGGCGAAATGGGACGCTGCGCTCGGCGGTGAAAAGCTGCTGAAAAAATCTGCGCTCGACTGGATGTGGGCTGCCGCTAAAACAAATGACGGCGCGTCGGCTTCTTTCAACTACGGTTTCGGCTGGTTTGTTGATTCGTATCACGGTCATCGTTTTGTCCAGCATAGCGGCGGAACGCCCGGCTTTTCATCGGTAATTTACCGTTTTCTGGACGACAAATTGACGGTCATTATTTTGAGCAATCACTCGGACAGATTCCTCGACCAGCTTGCCTGGGGCGTTGCCGGGAATTATGTTCCGGCGCTGAAAAGACCGGAAGCGAAAACTGACCCGGACCCGGCTCTCTCACAAAGGTTAAAAGAAGTGACCGCAAATCTGATAAACGGCAAGCACGACGCTGATTTATTTACGCCGCCGATGCGCATCTTTCTGAATACTTCTACCGGAAAAGGGTTCTGGCAATGGGCGGCGTATCACGGCGCTTTGACTTCATTTGCTTTTTCAGACCGC
>DASWLV010000103.1:0-1694 GCA_036400075.1 Pyrinomonadaceae bacterium | reverse complement strand
CGCTGCTAAATCCATAATTTTTCCCACCAGAAACACGACCGTAAGGAAGTGTGCTTTATTTTTACACACTTCCTTACGGTCGTGTTTCTGTTGCGGCTTTGATTTCAAATCCGTATTGCCGGCGAAAATAATTCTGATATTCGCCGCTTCTGACACGCGCAACCCAATCCTGATTTTCCAGATACCAGCGAACCGTTTTTTCCAACCCGCTTTCCCAAGTCTCACGAGGTTTCCAGCCTAATTCGGTTTCGATTTTCGCCGGATCAATCGCATAACGGCGGTCATGTCCGAGACGGTCTGTGACAAATTTTATCAAGCTGTGCGGTTTGCCGAGAGCGTCTAAAATTGATTTCACGACATCCAGATTTTCACGTTCGTTGCGCACGCCGATATTATAAATTTCTCCGGTTTTACCTGTTTCCAAAACCTGCCAAACTGCGCGCGCGTGGTCGTCAACAAAAATCCAATCGCGGACGTTTTTCCCATCGCCGTAAACTGGAAGCGGTTCGTCATTGAGCGCGTTGGCAATCATCAGCGGAATCAGTTTTTCGGGAAACTGCCGCTGCCCGTAATTATTGCCGCAACGCGTAATCACCGTGTCGAGTCCGAAAGTGTGTTGAGCGGCGCGGACAAAATGCTCGGCGGCTGCTTTCGACGCGGCGTAAGGCGAGTTCGGCGCGAGCGGCGAAGTTTCCGTGAAAAATTCATCGGAATCGTCCGGCAAGCTGCCCATTACTTCATCGGTCGAGACCTGACAAAATCGTCGGACATTTTTTGCGCGAGCGGCGTCGAGCAAAACTTGCGTCCCTAAAACATTGGTCAAAACAAATTCGTTGGCGGATTGAATGCTGCGGTCAACGTGCGATTCGGCGGCGAAATTGATAATGGCATACGTTCCTTCGGGCAAAGCCGCGAGAACCGCCGCGCGCTCACAGATGTCGCCTTTGACGAAATTGTATCGGCTTTCATCAACGCCGTTTAGGTTTTCGAGATTTCCGGCGTAGGTTAAAGCGTCGAAATTTATGATTTCAACATCGTCGGTTTCGGACAAAATCAGATGGATGAACGCCGAACCGATAAATCCCGCCCCGCCCGTGACAAAAAACTTTCTCATCTTTGTTTCAATAAAAATTCAGCTTTCCAATCTTCGCATCTCGCGCAAAATTAAATCCGCGTGTTGTCGCGGATTGTTGATATTTTTCAGCACAATTGTCGCGCCGCTTTCGCCCGCGTTGTCAATGACGAGATTTCCGTAACCGAAAAGACGCTGCCAAAAATTGGCTGAAACGGTCACGTCCTGAATTTTGCCGAGCGCGACAAATTGAGTTTGCCGACTGAAAAAGCCCGTGTCAATTTCGAGCTTGGCATCGGTTAATTTGTAACGCATAAGATTGCGCCGGAAATGATAATAAGCCGGGATCAAAAACAGCAGCAGCGCGAGCAAAACCGACAAAACCATCAACCAAACCGATAGCTCGAAAACAACGCCGAGATAAAGCAAAATGCCGCCCAAAATGGCAGCGCCGAAAAACGCCGCCGCATAACCGATTTTTACGAAAAGCAGCGTCGGGCGAATGTTGAAAATCACCAGCTCTTTTTCATCGCTCGCAACTTGCGGTTTTTCACTCGGCGGTCGAGCGATAACCGTTTCTTCATCGGAAAACGAGCCGATTGTTTTGACGGCGGTCGCCGGT
>DASWLV010000102.1:0-4223 GCA_036400075.1 Pyrinomonadaceae bacterium | reverse complement strand
TCATTTACGATTTGTTCGTTGTTCGTTGTTCGTCGCTCGTTGTAGATTGCTTTTGCAACGAACAACGAACAACGAACGACGAATAATTTTAATTAACAAAAAAATGCAAAGTGGTTTCGCCGAGCTTTAGTTTGTCGCCGTGCATCAAAACGTGCGGTTGATTGGCGAGCAGCTTGGTGATTTTTGAGTCGCGCGTAACGAGTGTCGTGCCGTTTGCCGAGCCTAAATCTTCAATCATAAAAGTTGTTCCCTGTCGAAAAATTCGCGCATGGCGGCGCGAGATTTTCGGACTCGCCACGTCGTATTTCGTTAAATCAACTTCCGGGAAAATGTTCGAGCGGCGATCTTCGCGCCCCAAAATATTGGTTTCTTTTTCTAACACAAACGCCGTTTCATCGAAAGCGCCGGTTTCGATGACGAGCCGCGCCGTAGCTTTATTTGTCGGAAAAGCGACTTGAGCGGCGGCTTGAATGCGGTCGGCTTCAGGCTGGCGCGAGCCGCAGAAAGCGCAAAACATATCGTTTGCCGCAATGCGTTCGCCGCAAAAACCGCAAAACGCAGTTCCAACCGCCGATTTTAAGGCAATTGGCTGTGACTGCAAAACGGTCGGCGCTTGAGAATCGGCATCCGGCAGGGCGAAAGTCAATTTTCCGGTGCGAATTCGTTCGAGATGATCGAGCAAAACATTTCGCATCTCGCCGGCGGAAGCGAAACGCATATTTGCGTTATATTCGACTGCCTTCATCAGGATTCGCTCCATTTCGACCGATAAATCCGGGTTAATCCGGCGCGGGCGCGGATGTTTCGTGAAATCGAAAATCAGCAGCGGATTGTTTTGCGGGTCTGAGCCGGTCAAAAGGTGAAACATCGTCGCGCCGAGCGCATAAATGTCCGAGCGCGGCTCGGAGTTTCCGGCGTATTGCTCGGAGGGCGCGTAGCCCATCGTGCCGACCGCCGTGTTGCCTTTTTCTTCTTTATTCACCCAGCGGGCGATGCCGAAATCAACCAGCATTATGCGCCCGGTTTTGCCGTCAATCATCACATTTGACGGTTTCAAATCCCGATAGACAATCGGCGGCTCGTGATTGTGCAGATAATCGAGAACGTCTGCGATTTGAATCGCCCATTCGGTCATCGTTTGCTCGTCAATTCTGCCGTTCGGAGTCGCGCGAAAACGCGCCGCCAAATCGCCGCCGGAAATATATTTCATCACGAGGTAAAAACGATTTTCCTCGTTGTCAATAAAATAATCGTAAATAGTTGGAATCGCCGGATGTTCAAGCGATGACAGCAGCAGAGCTTCGCGGCGAAAATCTTCGACCGCTTTTTCGTGCTGCGTGTCGTCAACATAAGCCTGAATCATTTCCTTGACGGCGCGCGTCACGCCGCCCAGGTTGCGGTCGGTCGCCAGATAAACCGCGCCCATTCCGCCTCCGCCGATGCGGCGAATGATTTCATAACGCTTGTTTAAAATCGTGCCGTCGTCGAGCGGTTTGAGTTTGGTTGATTTGCCGCCCGGCGTGTCTTTCGATTGGTTCGATTCGGTGGCGCGCGGAACCGCGGCGTCCGACGGATTTGAAATCAACTCGTCGGAAATCGGTTTTTCAAGCGGCAGCGGCTGCGAAATCAAGGTTCTGTCATTAAACAGATTATTTGCTTCGGCTTCAGGCGCAGGTTCGGAAATCTCCGGCTCAATGGTTTGCTGCCCCGCAAATTCCTGCTCGCTAAACGGAACCGGTTCGGTAATTTCATCTTGCGCCGGAATTTCTGCGATTAATCCGGTTTCGGATTGCGGTTCGATTTTTACTTCGCCGGTCGTTTCTACTTTTTGCTCTGAAGAAAACTGCATCGGCTCGGCAAAATCAATTTCATCCTGCCGCAATTCTTCAATCGGGACTCCCGCCTCGTGAGCCAAGCTTTCGAGCGCGACGTTTGGAATCGTCGCAATGTAAAGCTCGTTCGAGTCGGTGATTTGCCCGGTTGATCGTTCTTCGCTCTGCGAAGGCACCGATTGCAGCACAGGCTCATTTGATTCGACAGATTCGACGGCTTCCTCCGGTTCGGCTGTGTTTTGCGTAAAAGATAAATCGGGATCGCTTCGCAAAACGGTGTCCGGTTCTTCCATCTCAGGCGGAAGCGATCCCGGAACGCCCAAATTTCCGGTTGTTTCCGGCGAAAGGGGCGCGGGCGTTTCGGTTTGAACCGTCTCTTCAATTCGCGGCTCTTCGATTTCTGCGGCGGATGTCAGAGCAGAATCAGTCGAATCCTGCGAATCACTCTGCACCGCAATCGGCTGCAAAGTGATTCCGCAAAAGGCGCAAAATGTATCATCCGGCGCGACTTCAGCGCCGCATTCTTGGCAATAACGCATCTTCAAGAAGGATGAAGGATGAAGGATGAAGGATGAAATTGTCATCCGTCGTCCGCTCGTCTTTCGTCCGTTTAGGAAACTATCTTAAAACGTAAAAAAGTTTTTCCGACGATTATTTCGTCGCCGTCTTCGAGTCGCTGGCGGCTGCCGGGCAAAAGCCTGCGTCCGCGATTGACGAAAGTTCCGTTCGTCGAGCCTAAATCTTCAATAAAAAAACGATTGTCTTCGCGCAAAATTCTCGCGTGTCGGCGCGAGACTTTGGCTTCCGGGTCGTCAGAGTCCAGATCAACGTCCGGGAAAATCCCGTTATCGGCGTCCCAGCGACCGATGTTCATTTCCGCCGCGTCCAACGGAAATTCTTTTCCGGCGGTTCGCCCGCGCTCGATAATTAACTTTGCGCGCGCCGGTTTTGCCGACGGATTTGAATTGCCGATTTCTTTCACCCACGAAGCGCCGGAGATGACCTGTTCGACCGCGTAAACCGGCGCGTCAGATTCTTTTTCAAGCGTGGTCGAACCCGCAGATTGTCCGGGCGCATCCAATTTTCCGGCGTTTTTAAGCGGTGAGCCGCATTCGTCGCAATATTGCGCGCTTTTATCGTTTTCCGTTTCGCAGCGAGCGCATTTAATCATTGGAAGATTTCATTAACGGGAAATTTAAAATAATTTACCGCCGACAAACGAATCGAGTGTATTTTATTGGTTAAATGATTTAGGTTCAAGGTCGAATGTCGTTTTTCGACTCTGTGTTTTCTTTTCACGCTTTCGGCGACTGCGAATTTGCCGCCGAAAAAAGCGGATGTTACACTGCACGAAGCAGTTTCGCTTCGTTCATCAAATCAGAGGTTTTAATACTGTGAGTCTTGCACAAAGCGGTTTGTCTATTTTCGGCAAACTCTCAATTATTATAGTTTTACTCGGCGCTTTTCTGTTCGGTCTCGGCGGCACGCTGTATATGGCGCTGCGCTCGCCGGAGGTCAAAGTGCCGGAAGTCGTCGGCAAAGATTTTCTCGCGGCGGAAAAAGACGTTGAAGCGATGGGCTTAAAATTGCGCAAACGCACCGACCGTTTTAGTCAGGAAAAACCGAACACGATTCTCGAACAAGCGCCGCTTGCGGGCGAATCGGTCAAAGCCGGACAAACGATTTCCGTCGTCATTGCCCGCGCCGAAGCCGAAGCCGGAGAAAAAGCGGCGGAAGTGAAAAAAGAAAACGTCAACGACAACTCGTCGAAAGCCGTCGAAGAGCCGCAAAGCGAAGTCGAAAAATCGCGTCAAAAACGCAAAGCCGCCAATAAAAACACGAACGTTAACAAAAACGGCAATTCAAACGCCAAAGGCAATTCAAATGCGAATTCAAACGCGGACGCGGGCGGCAACTCGAACGGCGGAAACTCAAATGCCGAAAGCACGAATTCGCGCCCGAATACAAACGTGAAAAATTCAAACAGCGGCGGCACAAACTCGAATTCGCGTCCGGCGGCGGTCAATTCAAATTCGAGCAATCGTCCGGCGACAAGTCGCACGCCGGAGACAAATCGTCGCAATCAGTAGTTTTTAAAAGCAACCGACATCGCGCGGTTTGCCTCAAAAGTTTGTTAATCATTAGTTGTTAAGCAATCAGACAAAATTAGTGTGTCGTCAAAGAGAGAAGAACTATCAACTTTAAGCTGTCAACTATCAACTATTTTGCAATGCATAACAGTTTATAGTTTATAGTTGACAGTTCATAGTTTGACCTTTTTGCTCAGGTACTTAACCGTTAATTGTTTTTTCGATTAACAATTAACCGCTAACAATTAACCAATGATCGAAATTGCGCCTTCGCTGTTATCGGCGGATTTTACAAAATTAG
>DASWLV010000101.1:0-22109 GCA_036400075.1 Pyrinomonadaceae bacterium | reverse complement strand
TGGCAATCTTTCTCGGCAACGGTTTATTCGTTTTTCCCGGTGATTGTGATTGATAGGATTTTGAGCTTAATCATTTTGTTTCTCAAAGACCCTGTGGACGTTCATCCGCTGCTCGGTCAGCAATCGCTCGTTCAGGACAATTTGGGCGTGCTGCTTTTTAACCCGGCGCAAAATCCGGTTTTATTCTCGCTGGCGGCGGCAATCGGTCTGCTTTCATTTTATCGTTTGTGGCTGGCGGCGACGGGACTGAAAAACGCGGGCGAAAAAGTTTCCGGCAGCGCAGCTTGGACGGCGGCGCTCGTGGTCTGGCTGTTCGGCGTCGTGCTCGCCGCTGCATCGGCGGCGCTGTTTCCCGGTTTTCTCAGTTAGACGATTTTAGTGTAAAATCTGCGCGTCTTGTTAAATTCAAATGAATAGACCGCAGATGACGCTGATTCGGCAGATAGAACGCAGAAATAAATTTATTGATTTATAAATCTGCGTTTTATGCGTTCAATCCGTGTTATCTGCGGTCTATTTGCTTTTTCAAAAATATGAAACGCTCGATTTTACTTTTAATTTTCGCGCTCGTTTTTTCTAATTTTGCGGCGGCGCAGAACAATCGTTTTACGATTCAGGAATTGTTGAAATTGCGCCGCGTCGCCGCTCCGGCGGTTTCGCCCGATGGTCGTTTTGTCGCTTTTCAGCTCGGCGATGTCAACAAAGACGCGAACCGCGTGGTTAATCAGATTTACATTACTCCCGCGACTGGCGGCGAGCTGCGCGCTTTGACGAACGGCGCGGGTTCGAGCTTGTCTCCGGCGTTTTCTCCCGACGGAAAAAAAATCGCTTACATTTCCGGCGGGCAAATCTGGACGATGGACGCCGATGACGGCGAGGACAAAAAACAAATCACTAACATTTCGACCGGCGTCAACGCTTTCGTCTGGTCGCCGGACGGGCGAATGTTCGCTTTTTCTTCCGATGTTTACCCGGAATGCCGCGGCGACGACAATTGCAACAAACAAAAAGACGCGGGGGCGGAAAGCTCGAAAGTCAAAGCTCACGTCACCGAACGCCTGCTTTACAAACATTGGGTCGAATGGCGCGACGTAAAACGCACGCACGTTTTTCTGATCGAAACAAACGGCGACAGAATGCGCGAAGCGACAACCGGCGATTGGGATTCTCCGCCGTATGCGGCTTCCAGCTTTGTTGATTTTGGATTTTCGCCCGATTCGCGCGAGCTGGTTTTTCTTCGCAACCCGGATAAAATAGAGGCGATTTCAACCAACAGCGACATTTACATCGCCCCCGTTTCTAACCCGGACGCAGCGAAAAATATCACGGCGACCAACAAAGGCTACGACGCCTCGCCCGTTTACACGCGCGACGGAAAACACATAATTTATCGCTCGCAAATGACCGAAGGCTTTGAAGCCGACCGCTGGCGTCTGATGCGCCACGACCGGCAAACGGGGCGCGCAGTTGAAATTCCGGTCGGATTCGATTTGCAGGTCGAAGATTTTGTCATTACGCCCGACAGTCAAACCGTTTATTTTACCGCCGCCGAACGCGGGCGCGGAGCGATTTACACCGTTCCGCTCTCCGGCGGCAGACCGCGCCGTTTGATGTTTGAAGGTTTTGCTTCGGATTTAAAGCTTGCCGGCAATTCGCTTGTTTTCAACTACGCATCCGGTCGGACGCCGCCTGAAATTGCTCGCGTCAACACCGACGGGAGCGGAATGACAAACCTTACGACCGTCAATCAACAGATGTTGTCGCAATACAATCTGCAAAAGCTCGAAGATTTTGAATGGACGGGCGCGGGAAATGCCAAAATTCACGGTTTTATCACAAAACCGGCAAACTTCGATCCGAATAAAAAATATCCGCTTTTTGTTTTGATTCACGGCGGACCTCAGTCTGCTTCCAACGACGCCTGGTCTAATCGCTGGAACTCGCAGGTTTTCGCCAATGCGGGTTACATCGTTTTCAGCCCGAATCCGCGCGGTTCGGTCGGCTACGGTCAGCAGTTTGTCAACGAAGTTTCCGCCGATTGGGGCGGGCGCGCATTTACGGACATTATGAACGGCATCGCCGAAATCATTAAAAAGCCTTACATTGATAAAAACCGTCTCGGCGCTGCCGGAGCGAGCTACGGCGGTTATATGGTTGATTGGATTTTGGGACACAACAACGATCCGCGTTTTAAATTCAAAGTTTTCGTCTCGCACGCCGGTGTTTACAACCTCGAATCAATGGCGGGCGCGACCGAAGAATTGTGGTTCGTCAACTACGAATTCAAAGGAATGCCGTGGCAAAACCCGGCGAACTATAACAAATGGTCGCCGCATAAATTCGCTAAAAATTTCAATACGCCGACGCTCGTCACAGCCGGAGAGCTTGATTTCCGCGTTCCGGTTGACCAAAGTATGCAGCTTTTTACGGCTTTGCAATTAAACAATGTGCCTTCAAAACTGATCGTTTACCCAGACGAAGGACACTGGATTTTAAAACCCCAAAACTCCGAATTCTGGTACACAAATGTTCTTGATTGGTTTAATAAACACATCAACAATCAATGAAACAAAGAAAAAGCCTTGAAATAGAGGCTTTTCTTTTTACCCGCATTTTGCTTTCTTTCGCGTTAATTTGTCTTTTTAGCCTTATTTTGTACCTTTATTGCACCAAATTTGTATCTGGGTACAAAAATAATAACCAGGTATCAGAATGAGCGTTAAATTAAGGGAAAAACCGCTGAGTAATGGTAGATCAAGTTTGTATCTTGATTACTATCCGCCGATAACAAATCCACAGACTAGCAAACAAAGCGGCACGAATTTCTTAATCTGCATCTTTTTGCAAAGCCGAAATCCGAAACAGAACATAGACACAACAAAGAAACTCGCTTGGCTACTTTTTATCGATTCCTGTAAATGTCAGCTATTAACTCTACAAGAAGACGAGTTAGTGGTATTAATGCTAGAGATATTACTAATCCTAAAATAATTACCCATGCAGCGCCTATTAACGCATCTCCAATACCGTATGTAACTAAGTCAAAACAAAGAAGAACATCATAAACTGAGCATTGAACAATAACTAAAACCGCAATTAAAAAGGATGTACTAATCACAGCCCAAAATAAGGTTGTTTGCTTTTCATCATCGGAAAAATATCTCGTCAATGATGCCCCGTAAAATGCACCATATAAAATACCTGCATTAGCTGCCCAATCACGTATTGAATAAGCAAGAGCTCCCTCCAGCATCCCGATGACTAGTCCTCCAACTAAAATACTCATTACTATATTTCTATTTACAAGCCGAGATATTGCTATACTTAAAGGGAATATTAATACCATGCTATTAACAAGAATACTTCCAACCCATATCCCACCAATTGCAGAAAACATAAAATGGCTTAATGTCAATTGAATCCAGAACACTAGCAAACGATGCACCTTTGTAGTTGCTATACGTTTTATGAATGTGACAATTGATTTTCCGAATGCTACCTTTTTTTCAACATTGGATTTAGGAACCTCTTGGTTTGAAGAACCTGTCTCCGCTTTAACAGAATTTTCAAAATTAAGCTTTTCTATAACTAGTTTACAAATTGTATTTAAATCAGTAACGCGGAGATCAATATATCCGATCGTGTTATTAAGTCCAGGGATTTCTGTATCATCAAGCCTTATTGGCAGTATGTATTCGCTGCTCTCTCGAAAAGCCCGCGCTTGTGCTTGACGTAACTCATGACGTGTCCACAATTTCTTAGCATAATCTTTGGAGACAAGGATGATGCAGTATCGTGCTTTATCCCGGTAAATCAATTGCAAATGTTGATACAAGTCTTTTCCCCATAATTCAGCTTGGGTATGTAGATCATAAAAAACCCTGATGCCCTGTTCGATTAATAGATTGGTGAGTGTTTCCGCAACCCTTCTATCTTCACCAGCAAAAGATAGAGCTATATCGAATTCAAGGTCTTCCAAATTCTCTTGTATTTTCTCATCACTCATAGAGACAGCTTAGGAGTGATACAGCTTAATTTAAATTGATGCAATCACATATCTCATAATAGGTAAGAAAGTGCAACTTGAGCTTCTTGCTTGTTAACCTAATTCTTTACAGCCCATCGGGCTTCTCCTATATTAGTTACCCTTTTTGCATATATAATTTTTGGTATTTGCGAATTGTCGCAGTGTATTCAAGCAAATCGGTTTAGCCGATTATAACGATGCGGAACATAGGCGGTTAAACTAACAAGCGTTGCTCTAACTACTTTTGTAAAAAGTTACAATTAGTAAGTTATATGAGAAACTGAATGTCTACTAAAACGGCTCGACAAAAGACATCCTATTAAATTGTTGGGTTTACTACGAAAGCTCTTGTCAGCATTCTAGTTCATACACTATTATGGCTACATTAAGAGACAAGCCAAGAATTGTTTACAATGCGTTTGCAAACTCCTTTGCTGTTGAAAAACGATTATGTGGATTTTTTTCGATAGCCCTCATTATAACTTCTTCAATATGAATCGGAATTTCTGGTAGGAAGTCGCGCATTGTTGGCGGTATTAAAGTTACATGATTCATTGCAATTTGATAGGGGCTTCTTGAAGCAGCAAATGGATTAACCCCTGTAAGCAACTCATAGCCAACCACTCCAAGACTATATATATCTGTTAATGGGGTTAACTTTTCAGACATAACTTGCTCTGGAGACATATAAGCTGGAGTTCCCGCAAACTCGCCAGCCCCGGTTGGATTGCTCAAAGCAGAACTTCTCTCTAGGATAGCAATACCAAAATCGAGGATTTTCGTATGTATTGAGCCATCTATATCAGACGTAAGCATAATGTTTTCTGGTTTGATGTCTCTATGGATAATATCCATATGATGTGCTGCGTCTAATCCACTGCAAGTTTCACGCAAAATGTGTAAAGCCTCTTCAACAGTTAATCTACGATGTAGATTCAAACGGTCACGTAATGTTTCTCCCTTAATATGCTCAATAGCAATATAAAAGATGTCGCCACTTGTAGAAGCATCATATATCTGAGCAATATTATGATGGTTTAGTTTTGCTAAAGCTCTGATTTCTTGTTTGAAGAACCTAACTGCTTGGTTATCTTCCTCTAAATCGAAAGCCTGCATAATCTTTACGGCAACTTTTCGCCCAGTAGATAATTGTTCTCCTAGAAAAATCTTGCCCATTCCTCCGTGCCCTATTAAGCTAATAATTTTGTAACGACCGTCAAGAATCGTACCTAGTAAAGGATCTTGTCTCAAAGTTTGTTGTATTGATGTGGTATCATCCATATAAATGCCCTCAATGAGATTATACAAAATGAGTGTCAAACCGACAAAAACTAATGCTTTTGACTTCATCTTGTACCTTCGATGTCTCAGCCTGGAGCTAAATCATGGCAATCAGCAACTTAAAGTATCAAGCGAATTTTGGTACTCAAACGTTCTTGATTGGTTTGATAAACATATCAACAATCAATAAAACAAAGAAAAAAGCCTTGTGAGCAAGGCTTTTTTCTTTCATTGCAATATGTCGAATTTGTCGGAAATCAACTTTTGTCGAGCACTTTACATAAAAAATTTGGCGGGTAAAGTTTAAAACTGAAAGCTTTTGCGGCAGAAAAAGTTTTCTTGAAAAATTATTTTTTTGCGAACGGCAGGTAGAATACGATTGAAGATGAATGGGCGCCCCGATATTACACAATTACTGATCGAATGGAACGGCGGCGACGAATCCGCTTTGGAGCAATTAATGCCGCTTGTTTACGGCGAATTGCACCAAATCGCCCGCCGCCATTTGCGCCGCGAATCGCCGGAAAGAACTTTGCAAACAACTGCGCTCGTTCACGAAGCCTATCTTAGATTAATTGACCAAACGCGCGCTAACTGGCAAAACCGCGCTCAATTTTTCGGCGTCGCGGCAAATATGATGCGGCGTATTTTGATTGACCACGCCCGCAAACGCGTCAGAGACAAACGCGGCGGCGGCGCAATTAAACTCTCGCTTGACGACGGCTCGGTTGACGTGTCGGACGAACGCGCCTCCGAGTTGATCGCTTTGGACGAAGCGCTCGAAAAACTCGCCGCACAAGACGCCGACAAAGCAAGATTGGTCGAGCTGCGCTATTTCGGCGGGCTTTCGATTGAAGAAACTGCAGAAGTTTTAGGCGTTGGCACGGCGACCGTTACCCGGCAATGGAGAATCGTCAAGGCGTGGCTTTATAAAGAAGTAGTCGGGGATTAGCTGCAACCAAAATCACTCTCCAGCGTATCGAATTTCAAGCCCGTTTTTTCCATCTTGTTTTCAATGTCCAAAGATTTCTGGCAAAAAATTGAAGAAATTTTCTCGCTTGTCGCCGATTTGCCCGTGTCGGAACGAGAGCGGCGGCTGCTTGAGCTGTGCGCGGGCGACGAAAATTTGCGCCGGGAAATTTCCGCTCTACTCGCAGCTGACGAAAAAGCCGCCGATTTTTGCGAAGCTCCGGTGGAGATGCCGAATTCGCTTTCCAGCGTGTTTCGTCACCGCCCAACGAATAAGACATGGACGCTCGATCTTGCCGGACAAAATTTCGGCGCGTATCGAGTTGTCCGCAAAATCGGCGCTGGCGGAATGGGTGCAGTTTACCTGGCGGTTCGGGCGGACGGCGAATTCGATAAAGAAGTCGCCGTCAAACTCGTCAAAAACGGAGCGGACACCGAATTGAATCTGCGTCGTTTTCGCCGCGAACGGCAGATTTTAGCCCGGCTCGAACATCCGAACATCGCGCGCCTGATTGACGGCGGGACAACGGCTGATGGCGCGCCGTATCTTGTGATGGAACGCGTCGAAGGCAAACCGCTGCTTGATTATTGCCGCGTTCGCGAATTAAATTTATCCGACCGGCTGCAATTGTTTCGGCAAGTATGCGCGGCGGTCGCTTACGCTCACGAAGCAGGCGTGATTCACCGCGACCTGAAACCCGGAAACATTCTTGTTAACCAAAACGGCGTAATTAAATTGCTCGATTTCGGTATTGCCAAAATTTTCCGCACCTCAGCTTTGGGAGCTGAATCAAACGTACAAACTGCCACGCTGATGCGGCAAATGACGCCCGAATATGCTTCGCCCGAACAGATAAAAGGCGAGATCGTTACTCCCGCTACGGACATTTACAGTTTGGGCGTAATTTTGTACGAGCTTTTGACCGGCGAGCGACCGTACAAATTTCCTTCACGCGCGCCCCATGAAATCGCCCGTGTTATCTGCGAAGAGCCGGTTCAATTTCCAAATTCCAAAGAGTACGGTCGGCTTTCCGATAAGCTGAATTACGTTGTTTTGAAAGCGCTGCAGAAAAAACCGTCCGAACGATATGCTTCGGTTCGGGATTTTGACCAGGACATTGAAAGATTTTTAGCCAATTCGCCAATCGTCAGAGAAAACTCCGGGAGCGTTTTTTCTGATAAACCGGCAAGCGATGAGTTCAGCGCGTGTGTGTCGCTTGCTGTTGTTCCGTTTCAAATAATTGCAGCGGGAAACAGCGAAATTACCGGTTCAGACTCAAACGAAGATTTTTTTGGCGTCGGTCTGGCAGATGCATTGACAACCAAGCTTTCCAACGTGCGCCAGCTTGCAGTGCGACCGACAAGCTCGGTGGTGCGCCTGGCGGCGAAAAATAAAAACGCGCTCGCCCTCGGCAAAGAGCTAAACGTTGATTATGTTCTCGAAGGTCACATTTTGCATATCGGCGGGCAAATCCGCGTCAGCGTCCAATTGCTCAAAACACGAGATGACAGCGTACTTTGGGCGAAACACTTTGACGAATCGGACGGAGATATTTTTCGCCTGCAAGATTCGATTTCCGAGCGAGTCGCCACCGCGCTCGTGCCGCGTTTAACTTCGGAAGAACAAGCGCTTTTGCGGCATCACGGAACCACGAATGCGGAAGCTTTCGAAGCTTATTTCCGCGGGCGCGTTTCTTACCACTCTTACACTTTCGACGGAATTGTCGCGTCCGAAAATTATTTTAAACAGGCAATCGCGCACGACCCGAATTTTGCGCTCGCGCACAGCGGATTGGCGGATTTTTATAACTGGTTGAGCGTCGTCGGACTCGTTTCTCCAATTGAAGGTTCCGCATTGGCTAAAAAATCAGCGCAGAGAGCAATCGAGCTGGATTCTAATCTATCGGAAGCATACGCGTCACTGGCGTTTGCGATTTGGGCTTACGATTGGGATTTCTCGAAAGCCGAACGATTATTTCAAAAATCAATTGCTCTAAATCCGAACTACATCGAAGCGCACGAATGGTATGCTTATCTTTTGAGTTCGATGGCGCGGCACGAAGAAGCTTTGACGGAAATGCGCCGCGCCGAGCAGCTCGATCCGAATTCGCCTTCGGTAGCGGCGATGTACGGTTTTTGCTTTTTCAACGCCCGTCTTTACGCTGAAGGCTTGAAGAAGGCGCGCCGCTCGCTTGAACTGGACCCGAATTACTACCTCGCGCTGCAAGGTTTGGGCTGGGTTTGTCCGCCGCTCGGATTGTATGACGAAGCGATTGCAGGCGCTCGCCGCGCGGTGGAAATCAGCGGCAAATTAGGTATTAACAAATTCTCGCTGGCGCTGGCGCTGATCGCCGCCGGACAAATCGAGGAAGCGCGAAAAATTGCCGCAGAACTCGAAGAATTGTGCCGCACGAAAAACGTTCCGCCGTATTATCCGGCTGTCATTTACGCCAATTTGAATGAGCCGGAAACTGCTTTTCGCTGGCTCGACCGTGCGATTGAAGCGCGCGGTTACTGGACTTTATGGATGCGCGTCGAGCCGCGACTTGATTGTTTGCGCGAAGATCGAAGATTCGTCGAACGGCTGAAGAAAATTAAGCCGTTACAAAATTCGAGAACAACTACCGAATTTGTTTCTCCTCCGACCGATAAATTTCAACAGCGGGGTAAATTTAAAATTCGCGCATCAATCGCCGCTGCCGCAGTTTTAATTTGCGTTGCTATTATCGGCGCGGCAAATTTTAAAATCCTGGTTTTAAATAAAGCTAATCTTCCAGACAAAATCGTGTTTGTGAAAAAAGACGATTTTACGAATGAAACTCCGTTTGCCGCCGCGCCGGCAAACGAGCGCTCGAAAAGTGAAAAGCCGCGCACAACCGATGCGGTTGCCGACGGGCTTTATCTTGCCGGAAAGCAACAGATGGAGGCTCGCACGCCTGAGGCAATCAACAAAGCAATCGAGTTTTTCTCCGAAGCCGTTGCGCGCGACCCGAGCTTTGCGCTGGCGTTTACCGGTTTAGCAGACGCTCACCTCTTGATGGGCGGCGGACAACCAAATCTATCAGCCGACTATTATCAAAAAGCCGAAGAATACGCGGTCAAAGCGCTCGCGCTCGACCCGGATTTAGCTCAAGCCCGCGTTTCTATAGGAATGGCAAAGTTCAGAAATTCCGGCGATTTTGCCTCTGCGGAAAAACATTTTCTGCGTGCCATCGAAATAGATCCGTCGCTGGCAAGGGCGCATCATTGGTATTCGGTTATCTTGTGGGATATAGGAAAATTCGATGACGCTTTGCGGGAAATAAAAATCGCCGCAGAGCTTGAACCAGGTTCGGCGGTTATTCAATTGAGCTTGGGTGAATTGTATGTGATAGCTAAACGCTATGACGAGGCGGATTTTTATTTCGACAAAACAATTGAAATAGATAGAGGCTTTGTCGCCGCTTATCAATGGAAAAGCGTTCTCCAACAATTTCGGGGCGAATACGACGCGGCTCTGGAAACTTACCGGAAAGCGCGAATTTACAAAGGCAATGACGAAAAGGAGCCTCTCTGGCTACTAATGCAGGCGAGTGTTCATGCCGCAAAAGGGCGGCGCGGCGAAGCAGCGGCGATTTTGAAACGCTTTTTACCGGGCGCAGAATACAGCAAAGAGTCGGCATTTCTTGCTGCCGATATTGCCCTCGTGTATAACCTGCTAGGTGACGACGAGAATACTTTTGCGTGGCTGGAAAAGGTTAAAATTAATAATGCGGGTGATGCCCAACTCATCTCGGCAGATCTGCGTTTCGCCAATTTGCACGACGATCCTCGTTTTGCCCGCCTCGTTGAAAAGTGGCGAAGCAGATTAAGACAAAAATAGATTTTTGAAGTTCAACATATAATTAATTTTCGCCATATATTCTTCATAAAGAAAAAAGAGGAGCAAATTTGCTCCTCTTTTTCAAACGGCTGGAACGGCGTCGCCGGTTAAAAGATGATTGGCACTCGCAGATAAGCCGTTGGAATGAGCATATCATTGGGCAGACCGAAATTTACCGATTTCATTCCGCCGTTCGAGCTGTTGAGCAAATACCAGGTTCCGCGGCGATAAACTGCAACATCGGCTTTGCCATCGCCGTCGTAATCAGCCGGAACAGGTCTGTCCGTGTTTAATCCCCACGAAACATAACGCGGTTGATTGTTTGAGCTTTGCTTGATGTACCACGCGCCGTCGCGATAGATCGCTACATCGGTTTTGCCGTCACCGTCGTAGTCCGCCGGAACCCATCGGTCTGTAAACACGCCCCAGTTTTCGGTGCGGATTGCGCCGTTCGAGCTTTGACGAATGTACCAGACGTTACCGCGAGCGACGGCGGCATCAAGTTTACCGTCGCCGTCAAAATCGCCGCGCATCGGTTCATCGGTGGATTTGCCCCAGTCAATTGTCACGAAATTAACGCCCGCTGCCGACGATGGACGATAATAAAAATGGCTCTGTTCGTTCGCGTTGGCTGCTCTTCGATAAACCGCCAAATCCGCTCGTCCATCGCCATCCCAGTCGCCCGACCAGGGAATGTCGGAATTGTTTCCGAATTGCTCGGCGCGAAACGTATTGTTTGAACTGTTCAAGATGTAAAAATACGATTGGTTTTGGTTATTTGCGTTGCTGCGCCAAACGGCGATGTCGGTTTTACCGTCGCCGTCGTAGTCAGCCGGAGCTATCCGGTCGTTTGCCGTGCCCCATTGTACTCCGGCAAAGGCGTCATTTGAACCGGAACGCAAATAATACCAATAAGCCTGCTCCGTCGGGCGAAAGACCGAAATGTCGCTTTTGCCGTCGCCGTCAAAATCAAATTCAGTTTTGCGCGGGGCGTTTCCACCGTCTCCGATGTAACGCGCAACGGCAAAATTGTAATTATCGGCTCTGCTGTTGGTTTCGGTGCTGCCGGCAGCAATGATTTTTCCATCCCTTTGAATGGCGACGGCAAAAGCCACGTCCAAACCTGCGCCGAAATTCGTTAGGGCTTTCCCGTCATTGTCGAAGGTCGCGTCAAGATTACCTTCAGCATCGAACCGCGTCACGGCAAAACTCGAATCCATCTCCGGTTCGCCCGTGATAATTGTTCCGGCGCTTACAATTTTGCCGTTCGGCAACATTTCAAAATCGAACGAAATCGAAAAAGCCGCGTCGTTATACGAAGTCGTCTTTTTACCGTCGCCATCAAAAGCGGCGTCGAGCGTTCCGTCCGTGTTAAATCTGGCAAAAGCAAAATCGTTTCTCAGATTCGGGAGGGTAAACGTAGACCCTGCGACAAGTATTTTGTTGTTCGGCAGGACGAAAACCGAAACGGCGTTGTCCGAAATGCCGAAAGAAGCAGTCACGACGCGACCGCCGAAAGTTTGATCGCCGGTTCCGTCCGGGTTTATTCTCCACACGAAAAAGTCTGAATTTTGAGCGGTGGAAACTGTTCCGGCAACGACGATTTTGCCATCCGCTTGAAGCGCAGCGTCGCTCACCGATAAGCCTTGCTGCACTCCGCCGGGAATGACTACCGGCGGCAACGTCGTGACGCCATCGCCGGCAAACGAAAAATCGTGCGAGCCGTTAGCGTTAAAACGCACGACGTAAATTTGTTCTTCTAAAGAATTCTCTCTGACTGTTGAAACAGCAACCACGATTTTCCCGTCCGGCTGCAAAACCATCGCTGAGGCGCGTTCGTCAATGTTTTGCTGCGCATCGGTCGTGGTTTTGCCATCGCCGTCAAACGTCGCGTCCAAACTGCCGTTAGAGTTATAACGAGCCAGCGCGATTTCTCCAGCCGACGTTCTGGCGTTAACGCTGCCCGCGACCAGAATTTTCCCGTCCGGCTGAACCAAAACCTCGCTCGCGCCCTCTTCGCCATTGCCGAACGATGTCGCGACTCTGCCGTCGCCGTCAAAAGTATTATCAAGCGTTCCGTCCGAGTTATAGCGCAGAACGACGAAATCCGACGAGCCGGGCGTTGCGCTTTCGGACTCAATCGCGCCGGTTAAACCGGCGATGACGATTTTGCCGTCCGGCTGCACCGCAACTGCCCCGGCGATGTTGTCGGGATTTCCCAAATCAGTGACGATCTTGCCGCTGCCGTTAAATGTCGGATCAAGACTGCCGGGGTTTTGCTGCGCTTGTGCCGCATTTCCTGCGCTGATTATTTGCATAATCGGCAGCATCGCCGCTAAAAAAAATCTTGTTGTCGAACGAAATTTTCGGGTGTTTTTAACAAAATAACGAAACATATTTTATTCCTTTCCTTTGAAACAATTTTTGCGAATCCGAGAGAAAACGCCGCGTGAAGGGGAACGCAGCATTTTCCCGTCTCTGACGGATGCTAATTATTTTTTGAAGCGACATCTTTGTACTTTCTTCAACCATTGCAGGCACTTATTTCTAATTATTTTCAACGCAAAAAAATTGTGCTTCTATTTGTTGACGCGCCTTATTCGCGCCAACTCAATCACTAAAAGGAAAATTATTTTTGAAAAATGCAAAAAAAAAGCCCGTCGTGATTGCGACGGGGCGATAAATTTAAAGATACTGGCGGCTTTTGCTGTAAATCAGGTAATTTTCTTGCTATCACGACCTTAATCTTTCTTTATCGAAATACTGAAGCGGAAACAGTTTGTCTCATAAGTATTTAGTTCTCAGAGGACGAAAATTAATTTATCTTTTTACCGTTATCTTTCAAGATTTCCTTTTGAAGTTCGAGCATTACTCCGCGTACTCGGCGATCGTAATTTGAAATTACGATGAGCGTAAATTCGTCTTGACCGATACGATAATGCTGAAATTCCGTGCCGTAACCAGGCGTGCCGCCGTTGTGACCGACTGAATAAAAATTGTTCGGATAATCTCGAATCATTAAACCGTAGCCGTAATTCATTTTCCCAAGTCCCGGAACAGTCATTTCGGCATGGCGATTTTTCATCAGTTCGAGCGATTCTTTTTTAAGAAGTTTTCCGCCGAAAAGCGCCTGATCAAACGCAAACAAATCTTTCGCCGTGGTAAAAACTCCGCCGTCTGCTGAAGGCGTCGGCATTTGTTTTTCGTTTGACTGCCATGCATCTGTCGCAGTCGGTTTGAGATAACCTTTCGCTAAACCGCGAAAATCATTGCGGTCGAGTTCGAGCCGAGTGTTTTTCAAACCAAGCCGCCGGATGATTCTCTCATTAAGAATGTCCGCGTATTTTTTGCCCGTGACGTTTTCGATAATTTTTCCCAAAACTATGTAGCCCGAATTCGAGTATTCAAATTTCTCTCCCGGAACGTTAAAAACGAGCGGCTGCTGCTCGATTAAACGGGCGATTTCATCAATTTCAATTTTATTTTTGAGCAGTTTCGGATAATCGTCGTGCCGCATATAACTTCCCAAACCGGATGTGTGCGTGAGCAGATGATGAACCGTGATTTTGTCGGCGTTCGGAATTTTCGTGTTCGGCAGAAATTTTTTGATTGAGTCCGCAAGCGCGAGTTTCTTTTCTTCCGCGAGCTGCAAAATCAAAACCGAAGTGAAAACTTTTCCGACTGAAGCGATGTTTGAAGCTGTTTGTTCGGTAAAAGGCGCGCGCTTTTCTCTATCCGCGAAGCCGAAACTTTTTTCGTAAACGAGCTTGCCGTTTTTGGCGAGCAGAACCGAGCCGGAAAAATTGTCATCAGCGGCGTTTGCTGCTGCAATTTCGCCGACGCGCTTTTGCAATTCCGCGTCCGATTGGCAAAACGCCATTTGAAACTGCGCGGCGACGATGGCGAGAATGAAAATGAATCGAAAAAGATGAAATCGCATAAAACTCTTTTCAAATCTTTGAAATATTTGCCGCCTCATTGTTGAAATATTACAAACCGAGCGTTTTGAGAAGCTCTTCATTGCTCAAACCGTAATCGGTCAATTCGCCCGCGTCAGAGCGCGGCTGCGTTTTGGAATGCAAACGGCGAAAGCGGACGTAATCAACGGTCAAAACCAGATCGGCTTTCCCGTTTTTAACCGCGACGGTGTTGAATTTGAGCGGGTCGTCGTGAAATTCCTGCGCGCCGTACCAATCGGAATAAGCATTGACGCCGACTTGAACCGTGCGCGGCAAATCGCGGCGGTGAAAACGCTCTTGAATCTGCCATTTGGTTTCGCCGTCGTAGCGATAAAGCAAAACGAAAGCAGAGCGAACGCGGGCGATACCGAGTTCGACCCAACCGGCGCGCGCCGGACGCAGCTTTAAATTCGAGCGGCTGTTGACTGTTGATTTCGTTTCAAAAACAGGCTGCCCGGCTGGTTCTGCGATTCCGGTCGTGAAAAACAGCCAGTTTTCGCCCGACGGTTTCCAATTGTCTTTGTTCGCATTGGGACGCGGCTCGCGCACCATCAAGCCCGCGAGCGACCAGAGTGCGGTCGGAAGTTCCGAATTTTTGCCAGTGACTTTGAGCCGCGTCGTCGCTAGAAAATCGCCCGTTACTTCCTTGAACAAAAACGCGCCGTGGAAATCCGCGTACCACCCGCTTGTCGCAGGTTCAAAATAGAGATTGCCCGCGCTGGTTTTATTCGCGTCCAAAACACGCGTCATTGTCATCCAGCCTTCGGTTTCGTGAAACTGTTTCCAATTGGCAAGTGATTTTTCATCGTTGAATTCGTCGCTCAAAATCTGTAAATCATCTTTCGGAGCGTTTTGCGCCGAAACAACAAATGACCAGGAAAGCACCAGCAGACAGAACAGGGTAATTTGAAAGACGAAGTTTCTTGTATTGTTTTTCATCGAAAGATTCCTCAAATCAAAAAGAAAGTCTTAAATTGCCTTCTTATTAGCTGACGCGTCTTTCGACTACAAATTCAATCACAAAAAGGAGAATTATTTTCTCAGACTCAACTGTTTGATAATCGCCCGTTAAGCACAATGCCGCCGATACCAGTGTTTCATCAATAACGAGGAACGGATTTCATCAATTTTTGCCTTCAATTTCAGTCTTAATGCTTTTTAATTGGACTTTCCAATCTTCGTCCGCCGCAGTTTGCAGAATTTGATTTACAGCTTGCAAATATGCCGCGTTCAAAGATTTCTCCAGCGCAACGGCGATGTTGGGCGGTGTGCCTTTGTTTTCATTTGCGGCGGAACCGTTTGAGGAACGCCCGGTCGAAATCCAGACGGAAAAATGCTCGTTCACTCGATGGGACATTCCGGGCATTGTCGCGCCCATCGTGGTTTCGCCGACTAATACCGCACGTTTTAATCTTTTTAAATGCCTGACAAAACCTTCTGCGCCGGATGCAGTTTTGTTGCTAGTTAAAATGTAAACAGGTTTGTCGAGATATTTTTTGCCCGGAACTTGTGCGTAAGTCCAAAGCTGTCTGGTTTCGTTTGTTTCACGCCAGAAGATGTCGCCGAGTTGAACGGGTTCGTCGAAAAGAAAACTGCAAAAGAAAGGAATTGCATTGATGTCCATACTGCCGCGATTTTCGCGCACGTCAATAATCAGCGCGTCAGTGTTGGCGACATAATTCATCGCAGCAGTATAAGCATCGGCAAACCAATCGAGCGGTGCAAAATAGTTTAATTTAATTAAACCGACATTGCCTTTTAGAATTTCTACTTTTGTCGCTCCAAAATTTTCTCGCGTTTGCCGTCGGCGTGCCTGTTCGATTTCTGCTGCTGAAGGAGCGCCTGCTTTTCTGGAGTTTACCGAAATAGGGTCTGCCGAATACGAAATCTTTAAATGTTTGTCGTCGAAAACCATGCGCAAATCCGTTGTAATTTTTTCAGCCAGCTTAACGCCGTCAGAAATAGAATCGTATTCACCGCGTTTCAATTTGGCATTTATTTCTTGCTCCATTTTGAGCGCGATTTCCGGGTAAACATATTTATCTTTAAGCAGCCGCAAAAGAGAATTAATCGTTTCGGCGCGAAACTTTTCATCAATTCCTGTTCGTTGCGCGGAGACAAAGTTTGCCAAGATAGTAATTAGAACAATTAATAAACTTAAATTTTTCAAAATTTGGCTCATTGTTTTCGTACCCTCCAAAATGTATTTGCCTTGTTATGTACAAAGTCCCTAGCTGGAAATATGTCTCTTGATTTGACGAAAGCAGAATAGTTACCAGCAAGATAACTATTCTGCACCAAACAGTTAAAACTTAGCCCTGATGCCACTTGCGATAATGTTTTGGAGATACGCCAACTTTTTTTTGAAAAACGCAGGTAAAAATCTTTGGACTTTTCCAGCCGCAATTCGAGGCGATCTCGTCAACCGGCTCCGCCGTTTGCACTAACAAATATTTGGCGTAATTTAAACGCTTTTCCAGATTTTTGTGTTGATTATTTTGAACAACAATTTTTTGAATCAACTGAGACATAAGCTCTCCCTCAATGTTCGGTTCCGAAAACAATTACCTTTATTTAACAGCCGTTGCTTTGCGCCGACACTCCGATGATGGTTAAAAGCAAGCCGATAAGCGTAGCTGCAATTGTTTTATTGAAAAATCTTTCGTTCATTTTTTTATCTTTTGCTGAAAAATTGGAAAGCCAAGTTTTTCGCTTTATTAATTGACGCGTCGTTTGCGAGCAAATCGAATCACTCTTTCAAACTTTTTTCGGATAAATTTCAAATTTTCGATTTCTAATGATTGACTTCGCCTTTGAACAGCGCGTCAGCCATTAGAGGTGCTTTTTATCCGCTTCTCGCAGCGGATTGTTTCGATAAAAGCAAACGAGGGAAATTATGTTTCAACAATTAACTCAAAAAGTATTCATTTTATTTTTTTCCGCTTTGACGATTTTCGGTTTTAACGATTCGGCGCAAGCGAAGATTTGCCAGCCGATTATGTGTGGCTTAATCAGTTTGTATCGGGCGGAAGAAAACGCAGCGACAAATGTGCCCGATAATCTGGTTTCGTGGTATGGCGGAGACGGAGACGCACGCGATTTTACGGGCGCGAACAACAGTACGCCCGTCAATAATCCGGGCTTTGTCGTCGGCAAAGTCGGGCAGGCATTTCGTTTTAACAACGGAAGCTATGTTCAAATCAATTCCGACGGAATTTTCCGCGGGCAAACCGAAGGCACAATCGAAACTTGGGTCAGACCGCGCGGTTTTGCGACGGGAGAATATGGCGCCAGCGCGTTGTGGGTGGAAAGCGAAGCTTCGCGCAATTTCACGCGGTTAGGGCTTTATTACACGGATACCGGGCACGTAGGTGTTTACGCCAATGGTTCGACGGTTAATGCCGTATCTCAATCGCCAATTCCCCAAAATGAATGGACCCACGTTACCGGAACTTACAAATCCGGCGAAGGGTCGAAACTTTACGTCAACGGCGTTTTAGTCGCCGCAAGCTCAAATTCCGGTGGCGCCTTGTCTAACGATTTGGGCGCGTTTATCGGCATCGGGGCGTTGCAGTCGAGCGCGGGCGACGATTTTGATTTTAACGGCGACATTGATGAAGCGAGCGTTTATACTCGAACGCTTTCCGCAAATGAAATTCAATCAATTTTCAACGCGGGAACAGCCGGAAAGTTAAGATTAACTGCTACCCCGGAGGGCGCAAACGTCAGCAATCTTTTGCGTGATGCCACAGTCACTTTTTCAAACGTCACGATGATTGGAGAAAGCTCTCAAACGCCGCTCGAAATCTCGACACTTCCGTCTCTGCCCCAAGGTTTCGCGCACGCGGGACTGGCTTACAACATTTCCACCTCCGCTACATTCAGTGGGGCAATAGACCTTTGCTTTAATTTGCCCGCGCTCGTTAATCCGGCGTTTCCGCGTCTACGTGTCTTGCATTTGGAAAACGGCGCTTGGATTGACCGCACGACGACAATCAATTCCCCGCAGCTTTGCGGGCGAGTGATTAGTCTTTCGCAGTTTGCCATCGCCGAAAATCTCGCGCCGACTGCTGCTTTGGTTTCCGTTTCCGGTCGCGTGGCGACTGCCAAAGGACGAGGCATCAATCGAGCGCGAATTTCTTTAACGAATGCAGCGGGCGAAACGCGCCACGCTTTTTCAAATTCATTCGGCTACTACCGTTTTGACGATGTTCCAGCGGGTGGTACGTATGTTTTGAGCGCGCAAAGCAAACAATATGTTTTTGCTCCGCCTACGCAAATTTTATTTGTCAACGAGGAACTGGGGAAGGTGTTTTTCACGGGCAATACCAAACGGCGAGTGCTTGATGAAATCAATGCAGAACCGTCGTTAAAAGACGCCAGCTACAATCTGCCGAATAGTTTTCAAGCTCCGCGTAGCGTTCGTTTCGGTTTCCGCTTCCTTTTCTAAAACTGGCGGCAAAGCGTTTACCAAAAGGCTCGTCGTTAATGTCGAGCCTTTTATTTTAGTTTCAAAATATTTTCCACCAAAATATTTCCGATTCGTGACTGGCTTCGCCAAAAAGAGCTAGTACGACTGGCTTTCTTAAAGTTTCAATCGCCTCATCTTTTTTACCTGCGAATCGGAAAACATTTAAATCCGTAAACCGAAATTCATTTTCTTTGCTGATTCGAGCGCATATTTTTACGATATGCGCTTTTTATTTGGAATAATTTGACATTGCCGGTCATAAGCCTGAAAATGCAGGCGACCTGCGGCATAAGGATGTATTACTCGAAGTTTTCTTTTCCGAGCAATTGTCTTGGCGCTGCCGAATCAATTTGTTTTCAATCTAAACAGTGAGGAATCAGGACAATAAAATGCAAAGAAAATTTTTCTCTTTTTTACTGGCAGTTGCCGCCGTCATACTGCTAAACGACGCGGCATCAGCCCAACGATTTGTCGCAGCTTTAAACTCGCTACAAGTGGTACCGTCGGCAAACTCAACCGCGCGCGGAACTTGTGAAATGTATCTTGAAGATACTAGCCAATCCCCGACTTTGAGCATATCTTGTCAATATTCCGGCTTATCGAGCGTAGTTACCTCAGCGCATATTCATGTCAATGGACCTCCGGGACAAAATGGGGACATCTTAATCAATTTAACCGCGCCGGTAGGCACGACCAGCGGCTTATTTTTTTTCTTTGAAGCGATTAACCTGACAGCGGCGCAAGCCGCAGAAATACGCGCCAAACGCTGGTATATGGATTTTCATACGACAAATTTCCCGAACGGCGAGATTCGCGGGCAATTCAAAATCGCCACGCTCGATTTCGACGTGGACGGTGACGGACGCACAGACCCTTTTGTTTACCGTCCGAGCAACGGTTTCGGCTATGCGCTGCGCAGCACTAACAACAGTGTTTTCGCTCGACAATTAGGTGGGCAGCCGACCGATCTTTTTCCTCTGATTGCCGACTTTGACGGAGACGGGCTGGGCGATGCCGGTTTTGTTCGCGTCAATCCGATCACGGGCGCGGCAACTACAATTTACACGCGAAGCAGAGATAATGTTGTTCGCGAGGTTCAGTGGGGCAATGTGGCATTGAACGACATGCCCGCCGCCGGCGATTACGACGGAGACGGCAGAACGGACATCGCCGTTTATCGCGTCTCAAACGGCATCTGGTACATTCTTCAAAGCTCAAACAATCAGCCGCGCTATGAAAACTGGGGTCAGCCCGGAGTTGATATTCCTTGTGCGGGCAATTACGACAAAGACGGCAGAACCGATTTGTGTGTTAACCGGGTTGAAAACAATCAGCTTGTTTGGTACATCCGTCGCAGCTCGGACAATCAATCTCGCCGCGTTGTCTGGGGGCTTTCGACCGATGCTGTTTTTCCCGGTAATCCCGTTGACATTGACGGCGACGGCGTCAACGATATTATCGTGACACGAGTTGAAAACGGACTGCGGTTTTATTACGCTTTGCGAAGCTCGGATAACTCCGTATTTGCTTTGCAATGGGGATTGGCGGGCGACGGCATCAGATTCGGCGATTACGACGGCGACGGGAAAACCGATTTCGCCGCGCTGCGTCCAATCAACAATCAACTAATCTGGTTTATCCGCCAAAGCTCCGACAATCAAATGCGAGTTCTCAATTGGGGTTCGCCCGGAGACCAATAAAATTTGCGAACGAAGAACTTTCCGTTAAAAAGACGTGCAACAAATCTCTGTTTCGCGTCTTTTTCTTTACATTTCTTATAAAATTATTGACACCGCACCCGAAATTCCGCACAATGCTTCCACAATCCGGTTTAACTAAAAATTAGAATCATTCGGTTGGGATTTTCATCCCTCTTGAACATTGACGAAGGAAGGAATTTGAAAGAAATGCAAAGAAAGATTTTCTCTTTTTTACTGGCTTTTGCCGCTGTCGCGCTGCTCGGCGGCGCCGCATCAGCCCAACAAAAATTTACGGCAAATTTGAATACGATTCAGGAAGTTCCGCCGACCAATACAAACGGACGCGGAAGATGCCTCGTTACGCTCAATCTCGCGCAAACTCAAATCACCGACGTGACTTGCACCTTCTCCCAATTATCGAGCAACGTCATCTCCGGTCATATTCACGGTCCCGCAGCTCCGGGAGCAAATGCAGGCATTTTGTTTGATTTGACTCCGCCGACCGGCGTAACTTCCGGGACATTCAGCAGAGGACCGTTTAACCTAACGACCGAGCAGCTTGGCTTTTTACGCACCAAACGTCTTTATGTGAACATACATACGACGAATTTTACGGGCGGAGAAATTCGCGGACAGATTAAAATCCAGACAACTCCATACGATAACGACGGAGACGGACGCACAGACATTAGAGTTTATCGTCCAAGCACACTTACTACTTTCGGTATCTTCAGCATCAACAACACCTTCTTTTCTAACGTCTTCGGTATTGCCGGCGAAAGCCCGCTGACTTCAGCAAGCGACGATTACGACGGCGACGGTCGCGGCGATATTGTTTTACTCCGCTCTGTAAACGGTGTTTTGAATTGGCGTATTTTGCAAACGGGCAGCAACACAATTCGAGAGGTACAATGGGGTCTTGTTGCCTCCGACGATTTTGTACCAGCCGATTACGACGGTGACGGTAGAACCGATATAGCGGTTTATCGCTATTTAACCGGCATTTGGTACATTCTTCATAGCTCCAACAATCAACCGCGCTATGATTTTTGGGGACAGCCTGGAGCCAATGAATTTGGTATGGTCGGTGATTTTGACAGAGACGGTAGAAACGATTTGACCACAATTCGCGGCACAGCTAACGGAATCGGTTGGTTTACAAGACGCAGCAGCGATAATGTTATGCAAATTACATATTGGGGAGGAACTTCTGCACCTGGCAGCGATTTTATCACTCCACAAGTGCAAATAGACGTTGACGGCGATGGTATTCAAGACAAAATGGTTATGCGCGATCCGAATGGCGGAAGCACAAACGGGGCTCAAGTGACTTTTTTAGTTTTGCGCAGCTCGGATAACGGACATTTTATCTTGCCATTCGGCTTAGATACGGATGATCAGTTTTTTGGCGACTATGATGGCGACGGCAGAACCGATTTTGCCTCGCGCCGCAATGAAGGCGGTACGCTTGTCTGGTATATTGCTTTAAGCTCTAATAACTGGAATACAGCCCAACCGCGCGTCGTCCGTTTTGGACAAACCGGGGATTTTTTGGCGGGTGAGCCGGATGACTATGACACTCCGATACGATATGAAATAAAAGATTAATTCCACTTTTAGAAGTTTGTAATCAATCTCTGAAAGCGGATTTGAAGAAAAAGACCTCCACATTAATTTGCGGAGGTCTTTTTCAATAGATCAATAAAATCGTTTATTTTCTTCGCAGTAATATCGGCTTTCAACTCATCGAGCATTTCGGTTAATCGAATCGAAAGATGTTCGGTTAGCTTCCTTGTAGTTTTAACATTAGAAAAAACCTCGGTTCTCCCGATTTTGGCAA
>DASWLV010000100.1:0-6759 GCA_036400075.1 Pyrinomonadaceae bacterium | reverse complement strand
TGCAATCCATTCAACCGAATTTATCGAACGGTCACGTTCCGAAGAGCTTTTTAATCCCACAAAACGGCTCGAAAATCGGAGAGCAGGCGCCGGAATTTTCCCTGCAAAATCTGGACGGGAAACAGGTAAAATCAGAAGATTTTCGCGGCAAGAAAACTCTGCTTTTGTTTTGGGGAACAGCCTGCGGTTTTTGTCAGATGATGCTGCCGGATTTGCAAAAATGGGAACGTCAAGCTAACCGAGCCGCAGAATTAGTCGTGGTCTCGCGCGGCGAAATTGAAACAAATCGGAAACAAAATCTGAAATCGCCGATTTTGCTCGAACAAGCCACCGAAATCCAAAATCTGTTCGGCGCAAACGGAACGCCGACAGGAGTAATAATTGATGAAGACGGAAAAATCGCTTCGGACATAGCTGTCGGTGCCGATGAAGTTTTCGCTCTGGTCGGAGAGTATAGAAAAAATTAAACCGTCCCGCGAAGCGGGACGGTTGCTTTTATGAAATCTATTGATTGGCAAGTCGTCGCGCAAGAGGGAAATGCGCGAGCCGGAATTTTAAGAACTCGTCGTTCGATTATCGAAACGCCGGTTTTTATGCCGGTCGGAACGCAAGGGACGGTTAAGGGAATTCGTTTTGAAACGCTCGAAAATGAACTTGATGCGCGAATAATTTTAGGAAACACTTATCATCTCTGGCTGCGTCCCGGAACTGAAATTTTGCGCGCGATCGGCGGTTTGCATAAATTTAACTCCTGGAATCGCTCGATTTTGACCGATTCCGGCGGCTTTCAAGTTTTTTCCCTCACGGATTTAAGAAAATTAAAAGAAGAAGGCGTTGAGTTTCGATCACACATTGACGGCAGTCTCCGGTTTTTGTCGCCGGAAATTTCGATGGAAATTCAAGCCGCGCTCGGCTCCGAAATCGTGATGGTTTTGGACGAATGCCCGCCAGGACAAGCGGATTTCGATTTTGCCCGCAAAAGTCTGGAAATGACCGCGCGCTGGGCGGCGCGTTCCAAAACTAAATTCAACGAATTACAGGAACCCGGAATGGACACCGGATTTATTCCAGCAGAAGATTTAAGCGGACAACAGGCTTTGTTTGGAATCGTGCAGGGCGCTTCGCATCTTCCTTTGCGCCGCGAAAGTCTGGAAAAGACTGTGGAAATCGGTTTTGACGGTTATGCTATCGGAGGTTTGAGCGTAGGCGAAGAAAAATCTGTGATGTATGACACAATCGAATTTCTCGCGCCGCAAATGCCCGAAGATGCGCCGCGTTATTTGATGGGAGTCGGGACGCCGGAAGATTTGGTCGAAGCCGTTTTTCGCGGCGTTGATATGTTCGATTGCGTCATACCGACCAGAAACGGGCGAACGGGAACGGCGTTCACCTCGCACGGCAAAATCAACATCCGAAACGCAAAGCACGCGACGGATTCCGCGCCGCTCGATGAAAACTGCGATTGCGCGGTTTGTCGGCGGCATTCGCGGGCGTTTTTGCGGCATTTATATCAGACCGGAGAAATGCTCGCGGCGATTTTGATCTCGCATCACAATCTGGCGTTCTTCCTTGACACGATGAAAAGAGTGCGTCATTCTATCCGACTTGGCATTTTCGGCGAATTCCGTCAAGACTTTCTCCGGCAAATTAAAGAAAGCGAATAAAACCGGCGCAAAGATAGGCGCGCCGGTTTCCGTCATAAAATTGTTATGGGCAAACAAATTACGGTCATTGCTCGTCTTAAAGCCAAACCCGGACTTGAAAGCAGGCTCGAAGAGTTGGCAAAAGGCTTGATTGAACCGACGCGCGCCGAACAGGGATGCATCAATTACGTTTTGCACCGCGATTTGGAAGACCCTGCAGTTTACTATTTTTACGAGAATTGGCGCTCTCAGGAAGATTTGGATTTGCATTTTCAAACGCCGCATCTCAAGCGCGCTTTGGAACTCGCGCCGGAAATTTTAGCCGAACCTCTGAAATTGACCAGACTCGAAATGCTCGGTTAAAAAGCGTAAGATTTTAAACGATGGAAACGTTAGCAATTATTTTACAGGAAGGCGGAGGTGCGGCAGCGCTGCTTTTTCAGCTCGCGCCGTTTTTCCTGATTTTTATCGTCTTTTATTTTCTCGTTATCGCGCCGCAGCGCCGCCGGGCGCAGGAAATGCAGAATATGATTGCCGAGTTGAAAATCAACGACACGGTTGTCACCAACGGCGGCGTTATCGGTAAAATCAAAGAAATTAAAGACAAAAGCTTTATTATTCAAAGCGCCGACAAATCGTTTATCGAAATCGCTCGCTCGGCGGTTGTCGGAAAAGAAGTTGAACCGTAGATCGTAAATCGTAAATCGCAAGTAAATGTTTATCTTGCGATTTACGATTTACGATTCACTAAAAATGAAGAAACGTAATATTTTAGTTCGATTTATCATTATCGTCGCTGTCACCTTGCTGGCGATTTACGCCGTTTTCGGACCTCGACGTGTCCCGGCGGCGGAAGATTTTACCTGGAACGGCATTAAAAACAATATCGCCCAAAATATTCACCTCGGACTCGATTTGAAAGGCGGCACGCATCTTGTAATGCGCGTACAAACCGAGCAATATTTGTCGAAACTGGCGGAGAATAATGCCGAAGCCGCCAGAACTGCGGCAACCAAAGCGAATTTGCCCGTCGGCGAAGCCAGAGCCATTGCCGAACCAAATAACCGGAATTTTCAGGTTGTTTTAAATACGACGGATGCGGCAAGGCAACAGGAAATTGCCGACGCGGTGAAAAAAGAAGTTGATTTCAGTCTCTGGACGCAATCAACAACGGGTGATTCGATTGTCTGGTCGCTTCCTATTCAAGCCCAGGCGACACTCAGCCGTCAGGCGGTAGATCAGGCAAAAGCGATTATTGACAGCCGCATCAACCGGCTCGGAGTCGCCGAACCGACGCTGCAAAATCATGGCGCTTCGGATTCGCACCAGCTTCTTTTGCAAATGCCGGGCGTGCAAGACCCGGAGCGAATCAAGAAAACTCTGACCGTCGAATCGCGTCTTGAGCTGATGAAGGTCGTCACGCCGAAAGGTCAGTTTCAGACGTTTCCGACCGAAGACGCCGCCAAAGCGTCACTCGGCGGCAACGTTCCGTCAAATCGCCGTGTTTTGCCGTATGTTGAGCGTGAAGACACGCCCGCGAATCAAAATGAACCGAAAGCTAAACCGGCGACTTTTGTAGTTGTCGAAAATCCGCCGATTATTGACGGCAGCGAGCTGCGCGATGCGACGCCGTTCACGACAGGCGGAAACAGCTATAACATCAACTTCAATTTGAAACCTTCGGGAGCGCAGAAATTCGGCGCCTGGACGGGCGCAAATATCGGCGAATATCTCGCCATTGTTTTAAACGGCGAAGTAAAGAGCGCGCCTGTAATCAGGGGACAAATCTATGACACAGGGCAAATTGAAGGTCGTTTTACGCAGCAATCGGCGGAAGATTTAGCCGTCACGCTCAAATCCGGCGCGCTTCCGGCTCAAATCGAGTATCAGGAAGAACGTACGGTCGGACCGAGCCTCGGAGCGGATTCGATTCGCTCCGGCGTAACGGCTTCGGTCGCCGGGCTGCTGTTCGTAATGGCGTTTATGCTCTTTTATTATCGCGGCGCGGGCGTAAATGCAGTGATCGCGCTGATTCTGAATATGCTGCTGACGCTGGCGGCGCTCGTCTGGTTCGGCGCGACGCTGACGCTGCCCGGAATCGCCGGTTTGATTTTGGGAATCGGAATGGCGGTTGACTCGAACGTTTTGATTTTCGAGCGCATCCGCGATGAATTAAGAGCCGGCAAACTGATTCCGCAATCCGTTGATTTAGGTTTCGACCGCGCGTTCGTTACCATTATTGATACGCACGTGACGACGATTATTGCAGCGCTGCTGTTATTTATTTTCGGAACCGGACCGATTCGCGGTTTCGCCATAACACTGATTCTGGGATTGCTGATTAACCTTTTCTCGGCGGTTTATGTGTCGCGCACGATTTTCATCTGGCTTTTGAGCCGCAAACAGCGCGTCGAGTCGCTCAGTATTTAAATTTGTTCGTTGTTCGTGGTTCGTTGTTCGTTGCAAAAAGCAATCTACAACGAACCACGAACAACGAACGACGAACCATTATAATGATAGAGATTTTTAACAAAATTAATGTTGACTGGATGGGGAAACGGCAGATTTTTATCGCCATCTCAGTTTTGATCTTGTTGGCGGGATTAGCATCCGCAATCGGTCGAGAAGCCGTTCGCGGCGGAAGCGACGCTTTTAATCTCGGCGTTGATTTTCAGGGCGGAACCGTCGTAACGGCTAAATTTAGAGAAAAACCGGCGGACGAGCAGATTCGCACGGCTCTGCAAAATGCCAGTGTTTCCGACGCGGTTATTCAAAATTCGCTCGATAAACAGGACGAAGTTTTAATTAAAGTTCCGCTGATCGGAGCGACGGAAGATGCGAGCGCCGAGGAACAGCGGGCGCAGGTTGACGCCGGTCGCGCCAGAGTTAAACAGGCGCTCGATACGTTCGGAAAAGAAGCCGCCGTAGATTTACCCTCTGAACCGGACTCCGCTTATAAAATTGTCGGAACCGACGCCGTAGGTGCGATTGCGGGAAGCCAATTGAGAAACCAGGCGGTCGCTGTAACTCTGCTCGGACTTTTGGGGATTTTGCTTTATATCGGTTTTCGTTACGATTGGACTTACGGAATGGGCGCGATCATCGCCGTTTTGCACGACGTTCTAGTCACGCTCGCTTTCTTCTCGATTTTTCAATGGGAAATTGATTTGACCGTGATTGCGGCGCTGCTCACGCTGGTCGGTTTTTCCGTCAACGATACGATTGTGATTTTCGACCGCATTCGTGAAAATTTAAGTCTCAACCGTAAAGAATCGCTTTACACATTGACCAACGCCGCCATCAATCAAACGATGTCCCGAACGGTCATTACGGGCGGTCTGGTTTTCCTCTCGGTTTTGGCTCTGGTTTTGTTCGGCGGCGAGGTTTTGCGCGGATTTTCGCTCGCGCTTTTTGTCGGCGTGATTACCGGAACTTATTCGACCATCGCTATTGCCAGCCCGATTGCGTTGTGGTGGGAGAAAATGCTCAACCTCGGCAGACCGCGTCCGGTCGAACCGGCGACGACTTTTGCTTCGAGCGCAAAGCGAGGCGGCGTCGCGCGGCAGCCGAAAGCCGATAATTTGACAAAAGCGGCTCGTCCGTAATTTGTAAAAAAATAAAAACCGCAGAATTGTTTCGTTCGGCGTGTCGCTACTTGTCAGTAGTTTGATACAAGCTCAGCGATGCAATTCTGCGGTTTCGTTTTATTTTAGGAAGAAAATTAAGATTTTAAGCCTAAAATAATGAAAAGCCTCTTGACTTTCGCTGCCTTTGCGAATTATTCTTGGCGTGTTGCTGGTCAAAAAAATAGCTGTAAATAATTACAAGCCGCATTTTCCCTGTTTCTAAGAAAGGGGCGGTATAAATGTGTAAATTTTCGTCCGAGAAGCGTCAAAAAACGAATTTCAAGTTTTTGAAATTTTGCCGCATCTTGTTATGAAAGAATTACATCTATATAAGGCATTATAAGAATAATACGTTTCGTGACCTTGACCCGTTGGCATCGGCAAAAAGGGAGATAAAAAATATGTTCGATAATCTGGTCGAATCGCAAACAAACGTTAAAGAAGCCGGAAAACAGGCTTCATATCTCGGCGTTACCGCCGTTTTATATGGAGGATTGTTTCTCGCGCTTTTTATATGGAGCTTATACAGCTTTGACCTCGGCGGGACAGGCGGCGACGATCTCGTGCTTGATACGCTGGTCGCGCCCGTTCCGGTTCCCGAACCCGAACCGCCGCCGCCGCCTGATGAGAAGCCGCAGGAAAAACCGAAAACAACCGAAGTTAAAGAAGAAAACGTTGATGTCCGCCGAGAAATCATCGCTGCCATTGACGAATCGCCGAGAGAACCGCCGAAACTTAATACTGAACGTGCCGATTTTGAGGCACGCCGCAAGGGTGTCATTACGGTGCAAGGCGAAAAGGACACTAATGCTGCTGCCGGTGGAGCTGGTCCTGAAAGACCGGGAGGCGGAAGTGCCCCGCCGCCGCAGCCAATAGCAACTCCAAGACCAACACCGGCAGACCCGGACGAACCGCCGCCGCCGCCGCCGACTCCGAAACCGACTCCGAAACCGGTTCCAAAAACCATTTCGGGCGGCGTTGTCAATAGTAAGGCGACAAATCTCGTCAAACCTCCGTATCCGCCTGCTGCCCGCGCCGTCAACGCTTCGGGCGCAGTGAATGTGCAGGTGACGATTGACGAAAGCGGAAACGTGATCTCCGCAGCGGCAACCGGCGGTCACCCGCTCTTGCGCGACGCAGCCGTACGTGCCGCTCGCTCGTCGAAATTTTCGCCGACGCTGCTTTCCGGTCAGGCTGTAAAAGTAACCGGGGTTATCGTCTATAACTTTACGCCGTAGATAAAGCGCGTTGATTTGGCGGAAGCTGCCGATAAGAGGCTCTCGCTTCCGCCTTTTACTAAGGATTTAAAAAGCCAGAAAGACAGTAAATAAAAATAAATTTGGAGGACAGATATACAAATGACACTGCTGATTAATTTTGTTGCCTTGATGTTGATTCAAGAAAGCGGCGGAACACACTTTACAATTGGAGAAATGATTAAATCTTTGACTCCGGTAGGCTGGGGCGTTTTGATCATTCTTTTCCTGCAG
>DASWLV010000099.1:0-6790 GCA_036400075.1 Pyrinomonadaceae bacterium | reverse complement strand
CAGCCAACTTTCGGAAGCATTTTCTCGACCGATAGCAATAACTTCCGCGAACGACAAATTCAGTTTGCCGTTCGATTCCACTTCTAATTTTGCTGTTTATCTCAGCTAAAAACTTACGGGTGCGTTTCTAAAAGGAAACGCGCCCGTTTTATCTTGTATCTCGTTTATTTAAAATCTGCTCTAAAACAGTCTGAAACAAAAAAGACGTGTAGATACACGCCCTTTTTGTTTGTCTGATAGTGTTTAAATTTTCAAATCTATTGCGAATTGGTTTGCAGCAACAGCCTTTTCAATTCCGCATCAAAAACCTTAAAGCGGATTTTGGATTTTTTGACCATCGGATGTTCATCGGTGTAAATCTCACTCAGGATTTTCAACTCGGCTTCCGCTTCCAATTTACGCGCGAGCATTTTGCCGACCGCCGGAGTTAAAGCCAAATATTGTTCGAGCGTAACGGTTTCCAGCCGTTTCAGAGCCGCGTCCAAAATTTGCAGACTCAGACGCTTTTCCCTGACTTCGGGCGATTCTTCGGTGTAATCCGGCAGCAAAACTTCCAAATCGGCGGCAACCTCCGTTCGTTTCATAACCAATTCCGCGTAAGCCGGACTGGTTTTGACATCAAGCTTGCGACCGATGGTTTTAATCGGCGCGGTCACGCTGGTCTGAGTTTGCGGCGCGCCCTTTTGCTGAGCGCAAATTTCGATTGTCTGAAAGGCGAAAATAAAAGCGAGAAATAAAAAAAGTCGAAACACGAGAAATCTCCTTTGCAACAAAAAATTAAAGGCGCGTGAAATCAATCACGCGCCTTTGAGTTTACACCAAAATCGGAGGTTTAGTGGACAATGTAAGCGGCTACCGGCGTATCGCCCTGCTGTCCCCATTTGAATGCGAAATCAGCCGTTCCTCTGGTTTGCGCCGGACGGATGTAAAACGTGCCATCGCTTGGGCGCCAAACCGCAATGTCGGTTTTTCCGTCGCCCGTGTAGTCGCCGGGAGCGAGAATGTCGGTGCCAGCGCCGAACTGATAAGTTTGGTCATCGCCGCCCGTTCGCGAAGGACGAATAAAAAACGACCACTGCGTGCCTTGACGCGCGACCGCGTAATCGGTTCGTCCGTCGCCGTCATAATCGCCCGGTATCGTCCTGTCGCCGCTCGCTCCGAAAGGAACTGCTTCGGTTCCGCCGCTGGATTTGGCGACAAAAAAGATTCCCGGATTCGGGCGAAAGACGGCGGCGTCGGCTCTGTTATCGCCGTCATAATCGCCGGGTGCGGGTTTATCGCCAACACCGCCCCAGCAGATGTATCTGAAACCAATGGCGGGCGTGGCGGAAGGGCGATAATACCAAACTCCCGCGTTCGGACCGCAAGGCAGCGGAGCCGCCGAAGTCGTCATGCGGTAAACAGCCGGATCGGCTATGTTGTCGCCGTCATAATCGACAACAACGGTCGGATCGTCGCCCACCGTGCCGAATTGTACTTCTTGAAACGTATTGTTGCTGCTGCGAAAAATATAGAAAAAGCCGCGTCCTTGATTGGCTGAGGTTGCGCGCCAGACGGCAATGTCGTCTCTGCCGTCGCCGTCATAATCTTCCGGTACTTCGCGGTCATCCGGAAGTCCCCACGTCATCACTCGAATACCAGAATTTTCAGCCACGCCATTCAGTCGAATATACCAGACTTTTGTCTGTGCTGTGCTGCCGCGCTGAAGACCTGTAACCGCATAATCGCTTCTGCCGTCGCCGTTAAAATCAACCGGAACGTCTTTCGCCACAAACGTGCCGACGTTCGCTGCGCCCGGCGTCAGCGCGCCGCCGGTCGGGAAATTCGCGCTGGCGTTTGTTGTGTTGTAAACGGTTGTGCTGTTTCCGCCCGCGGTTTCGAGAAAACCCCCGTACCAAGCGGCTGCAGAAACCGGCGTGTTGTTGGCAGGGAAACGTGTTATCGCATTGGGAGCAGCGTCATCCGTACCTAGCGTCACAACCTGTCCGAAATAAACGATATCGCCAAAATTGCCATCAGTCACACCGATTGCATCGAGAACATTCACGCCTGCTGGTAAGCCTTCAAGCGTACCGTCATTGTTGGTGTCATAATCGGTGCCTTCGACAATCGGAGTTGTGCTTGTCAAAAGCAAAAACGTAATGGTTCCGTTTTCGATTCCGCCACCGGATGTGTCAAGTTGGGCATCAGTAACTTGAGTCGCTCCCGCGGGAATCGTTCTGCCGGGACAAGCGGTCGGGCTGACGATTACTAAAATGCCGTTTGAACCGATAGTGCGGGTTGATAAATCAACCACCATATCCGCAGCTCCGGGACCAGCTCCGGTGCTGCTTGCATCGCCTTCGATAGCCACAAAATAAGTATTGGTTAAAGTCGCGCCGGGCGTCCCGCGAATTTCGATGTATTCGCAAGGGTTATCGGTGCTGGGCGTATTAATGTCAATTTCGTTTAAAAGCGTTTGAGCCGATGTCTCGACCGACGAGCCGAACAAAATGGCGCAAAAAAGCGCGAGCGTGTATAAAAGTTTTCTCATCCTTCTTTTCTCCATCTCAGTTTTGCCGAACAAATTTTGCGCGTCGAATTCAAACGGGATAAAGAGGACAGTTTTTAAATTCTTAAAACTGTTTCCCTGTCCGAATATACTGCTGTTACAAACAGCAGTTTTCCGCGACAAACTTGAATTGGCTTAATTTTAACTGAGCAATATTAGGACGATATGACGAAAACAATCAAGATATTTTTAACGGGAGAAAAATAAATTGTCTATTAAAAGCATTTAATTGATTTTCTGAGGAGGATTTGTTTGCGCCGCCAAACGCGGGCGCGGTCTGGTCTCGTTTGTGTAGGCGAGAATCGTTCCGCCGAAACCGACTGCGAAACCGCGTTCGCGCCCGATGAAAACGATTCGTTCGAGGCGGTGCGTCGTGTTAATTTTTTCGGGCGTCCAGGTGTTTCCGCTGTTTGTCGTGCGAAGCAGCGAGCCGCCGTCGCCCGCCGCCCAGCCCTCGTTTGGCGTCACGAAGCAAACGTCCAAAAGGTCTGCCGTCAGCGGGGAATTCTGCCCGCGCCAGGTTTTGCCGCCGTCGGCGGAGGCGAAAATCCGACCGCCTGTGCCAACCGCCCAGCCGAGCGAGCGCGTGGCGAAAAAGACCGAATTAAAACGGGCATTTTCCGCCGCGTAAACTCTGGCTTCGCGCCAAATGCCGCCGCCGTCGGCGGTGTGCAATATCGTTGCGCCCGCGCCGATTAAAACCGCTTCGCTCCGGTTAAAGATCGCGCCCCCGCGCAGCAGAAATCTGGTCGGTGAAACTTGTTTTTGCCAAATCTGGTTGTTTTCGAGCGCGTAAACGCTGCCAAGCTCGCCGATTGCCCAAGCGGTCGTGCGGTCGTCGGAAACGAGCAGGCGGGTAAATTGCGGACTCGCCGTTTTGCTCGTCGGAAAAACGCCGGTTCGCTCCCAGGTCGCGCCGCCGTCGGTTGTCCGAAGCAAAACCGAGCGCGCTTCGCCCGCCGATGTGAGCTTAAAAACGTCGCGCTCGGCGAGCAGCCAGCCGTTATTTTCATCGGTGAAAAATACGTCGCGTAGATTATCTTCCGAAGGTTTCACCGCCTTTTTCCAAGTTGCGCCGCCGTCGGTTGTCGTCAGCAAAGTGCCGTTGCTGCCTACAATCCAGCCGCGTTTGGCGTCGAGAAAATAAATCGAGTGCAGCCACGACAAAGTTCCCGAAGGCTGTTTGCGCCATTCGCCCGCATTTACTTGCTGCAATAAAAAGATTGCGAGACAACAAAGCGCTGCAAATTTGCAAAACTTAATTTTAAACGCAGAGACGCAGAGACGCAGAGACCATTTTGAAAGAAAATCTCTGCGTCTCTGCGTCTCTGCGTTTAATTTATTATTGAATTTAGAAGTCGGCACTGGCTTAAAATCCGGTAAACATTCGGGCGAAACCGATAATCGGGAGCAGATTCATCACGTTTTTCCAGACTTTGATTTTATTGCCCGGCACAATTATTTGGTCGCCGGGAACGAGGAAAACTTCTTCTCTGGCTTTGCCGCGTTCGATGTCCTGCAAATTAACTGCAATCGGCGAAGGTCTGCCGTCTTGTCCGCGCCGCAGCACGATGACTTCTTTTTTGTTTCCGGTGACTAAAATCCCGCTCGCTTCGGCAATCGCTTCGTGAACGCTCACGCGGCGCGTCATTATGTAAACGCCCGGTTTCCCGACATCGCCGAGAACGCTGTAACGCGCTGACACCGCGCGGTCGAGCGAGACCATAACTTTCGGGTTAATAATATATTCGTCTAGCTTTCTCGTGATTTCATCGGCGACTTGCTCAACGGTTTTGCCATTGACGATTATGCCTTCTCTAATCAATGGGTAAGAAATTCTGCCGTTCGGTGGAATCGTGATTCCCGTTTTTGAATAATTGGGCTGCGCGAAAACTTCGACCGAAATGACATCTTCCGGTCCGAGATAGTAGTTGGTCAGAAAATTGTTGTAATAAGGCACAATAGCCGCTTCTTCTTCGGAGAGTTGTCCGCGCCGGTTTTGTTTTATTGCGTTCGGCACATCTTCGGGCAGCGCTTTTCCGGCGTCCGGCGTTTGCGCCTGTGCAGGCGGCGGAGTTTTTTCCGGTTCTACGGCGGGAACTTCGGTTTTCGTTTCGCTTTTTGTGATTTCGACTTTCTTTTCTTCCGGCGCAGGCGCGGTTTGCTGCGCGCTCGCGGCAGTCATTGCCGCAAAAGCGAAAATAACCGAACAAAATATCCCAAGAATTTTTACAGCTTTCATTGTTTTTTACCTCAAAATTTATCTTGCGCCGCGTCCGAATAAAATTGTTTTGAACGTTTCGAGAACAATCAGTAAATCAAGCAGGAGACTTTGATTTTTGATGTAATACAAATCGTATTGCAGCTTTTGTCTCGCATCTTCGACCGACGCGCCGTAAGGATAACGAACCTGCGCCCATCCGGTTAAACCGGGCGCGACGAGGTGACGCTGTTCGTAAAACGGAATTTCGTGCGCCAACTGCTCGACGAAAACCGGGCGTTCCGGGCGCGGTCCGACAAAGCTCATTTCGCCTTTTATAATGCACCAGAATTGCGGAATCTCGTCAATTCTCAAAGTCCGAATTACGCGCCCGACGCGAGTCACACGCGCGTCATTTTCCGTCGCCCAGATTGCCTGCCCGTCTTTTTCCGCGTCCGCGCACATCGAGCGAAATTTGATGACTTCAAACGGCTTGCCTTTTTTCCCGACGCGCTCCTGCCGATAAAAAACCGCGCCCGGCGATTCCAATTTGATGGCAATCGCGGTCAAAATCGCAATCGGCAGCGACACAACCAATCCGATTAACGCCAAACCTCGATGCACAATCTCGCGCGCAAAAGCGCGGAATCTGGTTTCGCGTAATCTTCCGGCAAAAATCAGCCATGAAGGGCGCAGCATATCGAGATGCACTTGTCCGGTCAAACGTTCGTGAAAGCTCGTAAATTCTTCGATGGCGACATCGCCCGATAAACTCAGTTTTAGAAGCTGCTCGGTCGGAAACGCACCGCGCCGGTCGCGGATCGCGATAATTACGCGGTCAATTTTCTCTTTTTTGACGACGGTTTCAAGGTCTTCCATCAAACCGATAACTTTGGGATTAAAAAGACTTTTCCCGACCAGCTCAGGCTCGCCCGACAGAAAACCGACAACTCTGTAACCGGCGGCTTGATGCGCTTTCGTCACTTTGGCGATGTTGATTGCGGCTTCGTCCGAACCGACGATTAAAACTCTTTCACCGATGTCGGGATGCGCCGTCAGCCAGTGAATAAGGATGCGCCAGCCGAGCAAAAGAGCGGCGACGAGCGGCACGCTCAAAATCGTCACGCCGCGCCCGATCATCAAATCAGGCGCGAAATAAAACAAAAGCGCGAGCGATGCCCAAGCCGTGCCGAGAGCTTGCAGCAGGCGATAAATCAGCTCGCGACGGTCACTGAAAACTGCAAAGCTGTAAAGGTCGTAGATAAAAAGCGAAACTACGCAAATAACGGTAGCGATAGAGATTTTCATCCACGCCCCGCGCTCGTTTAGCTCGTAATGCGCGCCGTCCGCGCCGACGCGCAAATACAAAGCCAGCATCAGCCCGCCGAAAATTATTGCTCCTTCGGCGACTGAAAGCCCGATTGCTCTTGTATGTAAGCGTCTGCTCATCTTAGAAGTCTAGAGAGTCGAGAGTCTGGGGAGTCGTGAGTCAACTGGAATTTTATTTGATTTAAATTCCTTTGACTCTCTAGACTCTCGACTCCCGACTCCCGACTTTTTTCTTTGGTGAATCGTAGTAATAGCTGTAATGGCTTTCCTGCGTATCTTCTTTGTTTCCGTTTAAAACGACGCCGAGCAGTTGCTCGCGCGAAACGTGTTCGAGCATTCGATTGATCGTCGCATAACGGGTTTTGCCCGATTTGACGACCAGCATCGCGCCGTCGGCGAGATTTATCAAAACGGCAGCGTCTGTAAAAATCGCGAGCGGCGGGGCGTCAATGATGATGTAATCGAACATCGTCCGCGCTTTGTCCAAAATCCGGCGAAAAGCGTTGCCGGAAATCAGTTCGGCGATGTCCTGCCGCGCCGATCCGCCCGGCAAGAGATGCAAGCCCGCTGGATTTAATTTGACAATCGCCTGCTCAAGCTCGACCGTACCGTCAAAAACGTCGGAAAGTCCGGGGTGCTCCTCGATTCCGAGATAATCCGCGAGACTCGGCATTCGCAAATCCGCGTCAATCACGAGGCAATTCACGCCG
>DASWLV010000098.1:0-15144 GCA_036400075.1 Pyrinomonadaceae bacterium | reverse complement strand
CAAAACTTCGTCTTTTCTCGGCTTAGGCGCTCTGCGCAATCTGGTCACCGATTCGATTGCGATTGATATGGGAACTTCGAGCACGATTGTCGCCGTGTCGGGACGCGATGTCGTTCTTGACGAGCCGTCCGTAATCGCCGTCAACGAACTGACCAACGAGATTATCGCCTACGGTTCGGAAGCCGCGAGTATGCGCGGGCGCGAGCCGCGCGATGTTAAAATCATCGCTCCGCTCGTCGGCGGCGTCGTCGCCGATTTTGAGCGCACCAGGCAAATGCTTTCGCATTTTGTCGGAGAAGCGCGAAGCGGCGTTTCGCAGTTTTCGCGGCGCGCTCTGATCAGCGTCATTTCCGAAATCACGCACGTCGAGCAGCGAGCGATTCTAAATGCGGTCGAAAGCGCGCACATCGGCAAAGTGATGATGATGGAAGAAGGCTTGGCAGCGGCTTTCGGTGCCGGAATCAGCCCGCGCGACCGTCGGGCGGCAGCAGTTGTTGATATGGGCGCCAGCACCACGAACATTGCCGTTATCGCCAATGGCTCGGTTGTTCATTCGCGCTCGGAACGCCTCGGCAGCAACGACATCAACTCCGCGCTCGTCAATCACATTCGCAAAAATCGCGGTTTAACAATCGGCGACGAAACCGCCGAAAAACTCAAGCTCGAATTTGTCAGCGCCACAGTTCCGAAAGATTTGGCTCAGGAATTTACGGCGCGCGGGCGCGATGTGCAGACGGGAAGTCCGGGCGCCGTAGAAGTGACGACGGGCGAGCTTTATCCGGTGGTCGAGGGAATCGTCCGCCGCATCAGCAACTTTATCAATCAGTCTTTGACCGAGCTTCCGGCTGAAGTTTCAGCCGATATTTACGAGCGCGGCATTATCATGACGGGCGGCGGCGCGCTCTTTAACAATCTGGACACTTACCTGCGCGCGCAAACAAAGCTGCCGATTACCATCGCCGATGAGCCGCGCTATGCGACCGTTCGCGGTTTGCTGTTGATGTTTGAAGAACCGCTTTTGCTGCGCCGCGTCGCTCGCAACGAACCGCATTTATTGCAGGACGCTGATATTTCTTTTGAAACCTAATCGGTGAATAGTGAATCGTAAATCGTGAATCGAAGTTGAGATTATGTGAAAATTCAATTTCGATTCACGATTCACCGTTTACGATTCACTAAAAAAGATGTCAATTACAGGTTTTTTCAAACAGCAAATCGAAATCGCCCGCGTTCTCGGAATACCCGTGCGGATAGATTACCGCTGGTTTTTCGTCTTTGTTTTGATGATGTGGCTCACGGCGGCGAATATTCCGAAGGAATTCGGGCTTGCTCCGTTTGTCGCGCTGCTGCTCGGCGCTTTAACGACAATTGCGTTTTTTCTTTCGATTTTCGGTCACGAACTGGCGCACGCGATTGCCGCACGGCTCGAAGGAATTGACACGCGCGAAATCGTTTTACACCCGTTTGGCGGACTTGCGCGGCTGGCGCACGAACCCGACACTCCGCGCGCCGAATTTCGCATTGCGATTGCCGGACCTGCGGCGAGCTTTTTAATCGGTATACTTTTTCTGATTGCCACTTTAATCAGCGACCGCGCCGGAGTCGGAATTGCCGCCGCGCTCTTTTTTCTGCTTTTTTTCGGCAACGTCCTGCTCGCAATTTTTAACCTTTTCCCCGGTTATCCGCTCGATGGCGGGCGCGTTTTGCGGGCGTTTTTGTGGAAACAGGGTTACGATTTAAACGAGGCGACGAGATTTACCGGACGCTGCGGACAATTGATCGCTCTCGCTCTCGTCGCTTTCGGTATATTCGTCGCCCTTTGGCGAGGCGATCTTTTCACGGGGTTGTGGACGGTTCTGGTCGGTTTGTTTTTGCTCGATGCGGCAGTCGGAATTGTCGGACACACTTTAAAAATCGAAAAAGTCACGGTCGCAGAAGTGATGACGCCGCCGGTTTCAATCAAACCGGAAACTACCGTCAGCCAATTTGTTGACCATACTTTGCAACTGCATCGCTACACGGCGTTTCCCGTTGCGCTCGATAAACGGCTGTACGGAATTTTAATGCTCGAAGATTTGAAAAAACTGCCGCGCTCGAATTGGCACAAAACCTTTATCCGCGATGTAATGCGCCCGATCAACGAAGACCTTTTCGTCTCGCCCGCCGTCCGATTGAACGATGCGCGTGAGTTGATGAAAGAAAACGGCGCCGGCGCGCTCGCCGTCGTTGATGAACGCGGTTTTCTAATCGGTTTCTTGCAGCCGGGCAAAATCAAAAAGAAAGTCTAGCGAGTCTTGCAAGTCCGGCGAGTCCTGCAAGTCTGAAAAATCAAATTCAAATTGATTCTTAGGCTCTTGACTCGCCGGACTCGCTAGACTCGCCGGACTTGCAAGACTCTTGACTATTTTCCTTACAGGTTTTCCCGGTTTTATTGCCGGTCGTCTTGTCGAAAAGCTGGCGCGTTTCGATACTCGCTTTTTTCTGCTCGTTCAGTCGGCGTTTTTGGAAAAAGCGCAGCGGGAATGCGAGAGAATAGCCTCTGCAAGCGCGACGCCGCTCGAAAATTTTTATTTATTTGAAGGCGACATCACCGAAGAAAATCTGGGATTGCCGTCAGAAGATTTGGAATTTATCAAACGCGAAGCTTCGGATGTTTTTCATCTCGCAGCCGTTTATGATTTAGCCGTCGAGCGCGATTTGGCGATGCGCGTTAACGTCGAAGGCACGCGAAATGTGAACTCACTCGTTCGACAAATCGAAAATCCGAATCGCTACAACTACATTTCGACCTGTTATGTTGCCGGAAAAAGAACCGGCGTTATTCTCGAAACCGAATTAGAACACGACGCGGGATTTCGCAATTTTTACGAGGAAACGAAATATCTCGCCGAGCTGGAAGTCGAAAAATTGAGAACCGAATTGCCGGTCACGATTTATCGCCCGTCGGTCGTCGTCGGCGATTCACGCACGGGCGAAACGCAAAAATACGACGGAATTTATTATCTGATTCTATATCTCAAAAAGTTTCCTTCGGTTCTCTCGCTTTTCAATATCGGCAACGAGCGCGTCCGGCTTAATCTCGTTCCGGTTGATTTCGTCGTCGAAGCAATCGCAGCGCTGTCGAAAGACGAAAGCGCGTGGGGCAAAACTTTTCAAATCGCCGATCCGAATCCATTAACGACGCACGCGCTTTTCGACGCAATTTCGGAAAAATTAACCCGCCGCAAATCCGCCGTCACAGTTCCCGCCGGACTGGTCGAATCATCGCTCAATTTGTCGGTCTCGCCCAAAATAACGGGCTTGCCGACGATTGCCGTGCCGTATTTTTTCATCGAACAAACTTACGACACCAGCCTTGCCGGCGAGTTTCTCGCCCCGCACAAAATCGCCTGTCCGCCATTTCCCGCTTACATCAATAATTTGATTGATTTTGTCGAGAAAAATCCTGGTTTGTAACACATTTATGAAACCTAAAAACGCAAAAAAAGAGAGCGGAAATAAAACAATTTGCGCTCTCTTTTTTTGCATCTCCGCGCTGGATTTTACTTAACTGTCGGACAATTTAACGTTGAATCATCTTTTTTGGTGTCGAGCCGCCTGATTCTGCCGTCAACTTGCGGCGCAATCGGTGTTTTTGAAGCGGCGATGGCGGCGCGCAGGATTTCGTTATCTTTTCTGGCTTGTCCGGGCGCGGTTAGGATTTTGGTGTTTTTAAACACTTCGTACCCGTCGCCGCCTTCTTGAATGTATTTCGTCAGGGCGAGCGTGTAAGTTTTTTCCCTTTCGAGCGGTTTGCCGTTGACGGAAATTTCTATGATTCTCGAACCGGCTGGGCGCGAGGCGTCAAAGGCGTAACGAATGCCGGAGACTTGGGGAAAACGACCGGGTTCATTGTCTTCTGCGGCGCGCGCGACGCCGTGTTCCAACGCTTGACGCAGAGTTACGGCGGAGACCTCGATTTTGACGACCTCGTTGCCGAACGGCAGAATCGAAAGCACGTCGCGCTCGGTTAAAACGCCGGGTTCAAAATTCAAATCGGCGCGGATCGAGCCGCCGTTGACTAAAGCGGCGTCCGCTCCCGTTGCGGCGCGAAAAACATCGCCGACCAGATTGCCGACGTTTGTTTCGCGCTGCCGATTGTCTGCTGAAAGAGCATTTAAGCGAACGCCTGTTTTGCCGACTTCGACCGACAATTTGGCGATCAAATCTTTGTATTTGTCCGTAATGGCGGCAAATTCCGGCGCGTCCGCAATTGATTGATTAACAGGAATGATTTCCCAATCCATACTTTCCAGTTTTCCGGTTTGACGGTTGATTTGGAGATTGAATTTGCCCATTTCGCGGGCGTCGGCGGTCATTTTAAAAATCGGTGTTCCGGCGGATGAAGACTGCAAAAGCGTGTGTTCGTGACCGCCCAAAATCAAATCGAACTCGGCGCATTTCGCCAATTCTTTATCTTCCGCCATTGATAAATGCGTCAAACCGATGACAACGTTTGCGCCTTGTTTCCTGATTTCCGGGACGATTCGTTTTGCCGTCTCGCAAAAACCTGTAAGCTGCACGTTAGTGCCCGGTTTTGAAGTGGTTTGCGTTTCGGGCAAAACCAGACCGATGATGCCGATTTTTACTCCGCCCATTTCGCGAATCACAAACGGCGGCGTGTCGGCAAAGGTTTTTCCGGTCGTTTTGTCCAAAACATTTGCGCCGAGCCAGACGAATTTCGATTCGCTCATTCGCTGCCGCAAGGTGTCGGGACCGAAATCGAATTCGTGATTGCCGAGAACGGCGTAATCAAGCCCGACCGTGTTCCAGGCGTCAATCATCTGCGATCCTTTGTAAGTGATTGATTCGACCGAAGGCGAAATCGTGTCGCCGCCCATCAGAAAAAGCGTGTTCGGATTTTCTTTGACCGCTTGTTTTTTGAGCGTCAAAAGACGCGCGAGACCGCCGCGCGCGCCGCCTTCGACCGGAACGAATTGATAAACATCGTTGACGTGAAGCAGCGTAACGCGCGTCGGCAAATCGCAAGCCGGATTGCTCGTTTGTTGAGCGAAAACGGAAAATGAGCCGAACAAAATTGAAATGAACAGAAAAAAAGCAAATTGAATTTTTTGTGATTTCATAAAATTTCGCAGAAATTGTGTTTGCGATTATACTCATCAGCGGTTTTTTGGGCTACAAGGCATTCGAGATTTAGGAAAAAAGATTCGTGCAAAGGCGCAAAGAAAAGAATGAAAAGATTTTTCAACGTTTTGCTTTTAATTGTTTTCGCGGCGCAGATTTGTTTCGCGCAAAATTTACCGAAACCGGAGCGCGAGTTTCGCGCCGCCTGGATTGCGACCGTTGATAACATTGATTTTCCGTCGTCAAAAAATCTGACCGTTGAGCAGCAAAAAGCCGAAATCATTAGAATTTTAGACTTTGCCAAAGAATTGAAATTAAACGCCGTCGTGTTTCAAGTTCGCCCGCACGCCGACGCTTTTTACCCGTCAAAGTTAGAGCCTTGGTCGGAATATTTGACCGGAAAAAACGGTGTCGCGCCGCAGCCTTTCTACGATCCGCTCGCGTTTGTCGTCGAAGAAGCGCACCGGCGCGGAATTCTGGTTCACGCCTGGTTTAATCCGTATCGCGCCTGGCATCCGGCGGCGAAAGGCGAACCGGCGGCAAATCATATTTCCAAAACCAGACCGGATTTGGTCAGAAAATACGGTAAATATTTGTGGCTCGATCCGACCGAACCGGCGGTGCAAAAACTTTCCGCCGATGTAATCGCGGATGTCGTCCGGCGCTATGACGTAGACGGCGCGCATTTTGACGATTATTTTTATCCCTACCCGGAAAAAGACGCTGCCGGAAACCGAATCGAATTTCCCGACGATAAAAACTGGCAAAAATATAAAAACGCAGGCGGACGATTAAGCCGCGATGATTGGCGGCGCAAAAATGTTGACGATTTTATTCAAAGAGTTTCGGTTGAAATCAAAAAAATCAAGCCTGACGTAATGTTCGGCGTTTCGCCGTTCGGCATTTGGCAGCCGATGCCGGAAAGAAATATCGTAGGATTTAACGCTTACGCCGAGCTTTACGCCGACGCGCGAAAATGGTTTCAGGCGGGCTGGGTTGATTATCTCGCGCCGCAGCTTTACTGGGAAACGACGAGAAAAAATTTGGAATATCCGGTTTTGCTCGATTGGTGGCAGGAGCAAAATAAATTAAAACGCCATTTGTGGACTGGAGTCGCGGCGTATCGCGCCGACCGATACACCGGCGCGGAAATCGTCAAACAAATCGAAATTTCCAGACAAAAATTAAACGATAATGCCGGAAACATTTTTTTCAGCTTTAAATCTCTGCAAAAAAATCTGGGCGGCGTCGCTGACGAAATTCGCCAAAAAGCCTACCGGCGAGAAGCTTTGATTCCCCAATCGCCTTGGCTAAAACAGGCGAAACCGCTTGCGCCCGCCGTTCAAATTTCACAAAACGGAGAGAAAGTTACGGTAAAATGGCGGGAAAAAGGAAACCGGCGAGCGTTTTGGTTTGTCGTTTACGCGAAAGACGCGAACGGCTGGAGCTATTCGATTCTGCCGCAAACCGAGAAAAGCATTGTATTGTCGGCAAACAGAAAAATCAGCGCAATTGCCGTCACGAGCGTTGATAAACTCGGCAGTGAATCGAAAGTGAAATCAAATTCAGTCAAATAAATTAAGTAGTCGGTGAAAATAAATCGGTAAAAATAACCACAGATAAACACGGATTAAAAAAAGGATAAATGAAAGATGAAGAAATCAAATCTGCTTTATCAAAAAACATCTCTCTTTTATCTGTGTCCATCTGTGGTAAAAAGTTTTATTAATTTATTTGGCTAGAATGCTTATTTAATTTCCAAATGAGTTCGAGCTTCCCATAATTCGGGGAAAAATCGTTTGTCGAGCGTTTTGCGTAAATAGCCCGCGCCTTCCGAACCGCCCGTGCCTTGTTTCGCGCCGAGCATTCTTTCGACCATTAAAACGTGGTTGTTGCGCCAGATGGCAATCATTTTGTCGTGTTCCATCAGAGTTTCCTGCAATTCAAAAAGCTCGGCGTGTTGCTCGTAGGCAGATAGAATTTCGACAACAGCGTTAACGCGCCCTTCGTTAGAAGAAACGTCGAAACCGTGTTCGGCGAGCTTTTCAAAAAACAAATCGTAAAGCGAAGGCTCGCTGAAACGCTTTTGCAGCCGCTCGAAGGCAAATTTTTCGTGCCTAAAACTTTCCAAAACGCGCTCGCTTTTTGCGCCCGACGCAAACTCGATTTCGCGGAACTGCGACGATTGAAAACCGCTCGCGGGGTTTAATTGACTGCGGAACAGCAGAAAATCGTGCGGCGTCATTGTTTCGAGAATGACAAGCTGGCTGGCGAGAATCGTTTCGATTTCATTGACGCGGCGCAAAGAGCGAGTCGCCAGAAAAAGACGGTTTTCCTTTATTTTGTCGAGCGCGCGGTCAATTTCGTGCAGAATTTGTTTGAACCACAACTCGTAAGTTTGGTGAATGATGATGAACAGCAATTCGTCGTGCTGCGCCGGGCACGAAAGACAGTTCTGCAAATCGGTCAGTTCCCTGACTTTGAGATATTTGTTGTATGAAAGCGGCGCGCCTTCGCCGCCGTAATTGTCGCTCATTTTGGTTTCGCTTTGCGGCTGATTTTTCAAACAATCTTCCTGCTTGTTTTGTACGCTACTCGGCGTGGTTTAATCAAGTTGACCGAAAAAACGATTTTTATCGGTAATAACGCTTGACAGCCTGCCCGGTTTTGCATAGCATCAAGCGTCGTTTGCACCCGAGTCAGCCAAAATCAGCTCTTTTCCTTTGAGTTGACGGCAAAAAAACGCGGAATGAAGTTTTATAATTTCCCAAAAACCTGTGTTTTATGAAATCGCTTTCTTAACGAAAAGCGTTCCTCTTCATTCGTCACAGGTTTTTTGAATCGCGCAGACGCACTTTTGAAAAAACGCGCCCGCGACAGCGGCGAGAGCGTTTTGAAACTCAACAAATTTAATTTTCAGCTCAACGAAGGCGAAATCTTTGCCCCGCAAAAGCGCCGGAATTTAGCAGATTTTCACTACAATCAACAGGAGTAATTAAAATGGACGCAAGCAAAATGACAGGCAAGGTTAAATGGTTCAATAACTCAAAAGGCTACGGTTTTATCGAGTTTCCCGGCGAAATGGATATTTTTGTTCATTACAGCTCGATTAAGGAAGACGGTTATAAAACTTTGGCGCAAGACCAGTTAGTCGAATTTGAAGTAACTCACGGACCGAAAGGACCGCAAGCCGAAAACGTCAGAAAAGTTCGGGTTTAAAAGCAATTTCCGGCGAAAATAAAACGCCTTCAAAGTTTTTAGCCAAAAACTCCGAAGGCGTTTTATTTTCTTTTTTTTAACAAAAAACTGACTGTATTATTCGTCGTTTGCGGCGCGCGCTTTGAAAACCACGCGGTCATTGTCAACGCCGACTTCAAACTGGATTTGTTTGCACTCGTTGTTTTGTTTGAAACGGGCGATTTGAGTTGCGAGCTGTCGCTGAAAGCTGGAAAAAGATAAATCGTCAACCGATTTGTCGCATTTTTGTTTGGCTTGAACCAGCGCGTCGTAGATTTTTCTGGTCGTTTCCGTGTCGCGCTCGACATCGCTGCACACAAAACGATTTAAATTCGCTTTTTTGTCTTCTTCCCGATTCTGCATCGAACGCATCGCCGCCGCAGCGCGGTTTCCCGCTCCGCCTTCTTCGCGCCCCTGCAGCGTTCGCCGCCACAATTCTTTAAATGCCGTGTAGCGAGCCATAATTGAATTAAAAAGATAACGCTGCGCGAAAGTTAGCGAACGCTCGTCGCTCAAACGCTTAATCATCGTTTCGACGCGGTTTTTCGTATCGTAAGGCGCGCGTTTAGTGCCGCCGTTGAAAAAGATGTCGAACTCGATTTTCAAACGCCGGATGTCTTCTTCCAAAAACGCGAGCTGCTGATCAATGCTGACAACTTCGTCGCGCCCCAAATTTTTCTTCGCCAGATTTCCGGCTTGTCGGGCAAATTTATTATCGCGGATGGACATTGTGATTTTTAACCTTTAATTGCTTAGATATGAAGGAAACAACGATTTCTCTCAAAACAATAAAATCGCTAAACAAGGCGAAATACCACAAAAATCGGAAAATTTTCCGGGAAAATTGAAATTGCTTTTTCCCGGCTCGAAGAATTAGGATGTCGGCAATGAGCGAGGAATCGAAAACAAATTCGCTGCTGCGCCGCCTGCCTTCGGTTGACGCCGTTTTAAAAACCGAAACCGCCCGGACTTTTTCGCAAAGCGCCGGATTAAAACGCGCAACCGAAACGGCGCGTGCCGCGATTGAAGATTTGCGCGCTCGATTGGTCGGCGGCGAATCAAACATTGATGCGAGCCGCGAAAGCCTTTTAGAGCTTGCCGAAAAACAGTTGGCGGAAAAGATTGAAAATCTGAATCGCCAAAAATTTCAGCGCGTTATCAACGCGACCGGCGTCATCATTCACACAAATTTGGGACGCGCGCCGCTTGCCGACGCCGCAAAAAAAGCAATCTCGGAAACGGCTGCCGGTTACTGCACGCTCGAATACGATTTGGAAACGGGCGAGCGCGGGCGGCGCGGGCGAACGGCGGAAGAATTATTGCGCGAATTGACCGGAGCGGAAGCCGCTTTGATCGTTAATAATTGCGCGGCGGCTGCCTTTTTGGTTCTGTCCGAATTCGGCAAAGATGGCGAGGCAATTGTTTCGCGCGGCGAATTGGTCGAAATCGGCGGCGATTTTCGCGTCCCGGACGTGATGGCGCAATCAGGAACAAAACTTATCGAAGTCGGCACGACGAATCGCACAAAAATACGGGATTTTGAACAAGCAGTTAGCGAAAACACTAAACTGCTGGTTCGCATTCACCCTTCAAATTTTCGCATCGTCGGTTTTACGGCGATGCCGAGCCTGAGCGAATTGGCGAATTTGGCGCGCGAAAAAGATTTGGTTTTGTACGAAGACGCGGGAAGCGGCGCGCTGATTGATTTGAGCCGTTTCGGTTTGGACGGCGAGCCTGTAATTTCCGAATCAATCCGGGCTGGTGCCGATGTCGTCACGTTTAGCGGCGATAAATTGTTGGGCGGCGCGCAAGCCGGAATCATTGTCGGGCACGAAAAAATCATCGAACGAATGCGAAAAAATCCGCTTTATCGCGCCTTGCGAGTTGATAAAATCGTTTACGCCGCCCTCGCAGCAACGCTTGAAATTTATCTAAACGAAAAACATTTCGCCGAAATTCCGGTTTTACGGATGCTCTCGCAAACGAAACAAGATATAGAAAAACGAGCAGAGCAATTTTGTTCAAGGTTCAAGGTTCAAAGTTCAAAGTCGGAAAATCAAAACCTTGAACTTGAAACCTTGAACCTTGAACTCGTCGAAGGCATCTCGGCAATCGGCGGAGGCAGCGCGCCGCTCGCGCGTTTGGAAACAGTTTTAATTTCTTTGCGTCACGAACAGGTTTCGGCGGAAGAACTGGAAAGCGCACTGCGTAAAAATTCGCCGCCGATTATCGCTCGGATTGCCGAAGACAGAGTTTTGCTCGATTTGCGAACGATTCTCGAATCGGAAGAAGAAGAAATCGCATCTGCACTCATCAGGATTTTGAGACAAACAGGATTAGCCGTGAAATGAAAAAGGCAAACTATCAACTGTCAACTCTGAACTGTAAACTATCTTGCAAAGAAATAAAGATTGTCTGCAAAACAGTTTACAGTTCAGAGTTGACAGTTGATAGTTGCGGCAGAATCTCTCCTGTTTTGTAAAGGCGTTGGCAAAAATAATCTCCTGTCGTCGCCGCAAAAATTGTCTCTCGAATGTTGACAAACTCTGGTAAACTCTACTTGCCGCCGGGACGACTCGGGTTCGCGGCGGCAGCATAATAAATTCGTTTGATAAAAAAAAACAAAGCGAGCGGCGAAGGCTAACTTCCCTCAAGCAAATTGCATCAAACAAGGTTGCCGGAGAAGTTGGCTCGATAAAACGTCAAATTCCCTAGTTTCTTCCGCCCTCGGTGGCGGGAGCGTTTGAAAGAGGTTTTAAAACAGTTATGCAGCAGCAAGACGGCAACAACAAAAATTTCAGCATCACCGAACGACTCAAGGCTTTGCGAGAAGAACGCGAATCGCTGCGCTGGCAAGGCACGTTTCAGGAATATTTCGAGCTTGTCACGCAAAATCCACGCCTGGCTCAGCTCTCACACGCTCGCGTCAACGAAATGATTCACTTCGCGGGAGTCGAAAAAATCAACGAAGGCTCGCGCGACGAGCTTGCCAAATACAATTTCTTTTCCGAAGACCTTTACGGAATTGAAGAATCAATCGCCAGAATCGTCGAATATTTTAAATCGGCGGCGCAGCGCCTCGAAGTCCGCAAACGCATTCTGCTTTTGATGGGACCGGTCGGCGGCGGTAAATCAACGATTGTCACTTTGATTAAACGCGGTCTCGAAGAATGGACTAAATCGGAGCAGGGCGCGGTTTACGGCATCAAAGGCTGTCCGATGCACGAAGACCCGCTGCACTTGATTCCGCACGAGCTTCGCCCGGAAATCGAGCGGCTTTACGGCATTTACATCGAAGGCGATTTGTGTCCGCATTGTTCTTACGAATTACTGCACAACACCGGCGGGCGTCACGAAGATGTGATGGTCGAACGAATTGTTTTTAGCGAAAAAGATCGCACCGGAATCGGAACTTTCGCGCCTTCTGACCCGAAATCGCAGGACATTACGGAACTGACCGGCTCGATTGATCTTTCGACCATCGGCGAAGTCGGCGTCGAATCAGACCCGCGCGCTTATCGTTTCGACGGCGAATTGAATATTGCCAATCGCGGCGTGATGGAATTTATCGAAATGCTCAAATGCGACGAAAAATTCCTTTATAGCCTGCTCACGCTATCGCAGGAACAAAACATCAAAACCGGGCGTTTTGCGATGATTTACGCTGACGAAGTGATTTTGTCGCACACGAACGAAAACGAATACGCGGCGTTTGTCGGCAATCGTAAATCCGAAGCTCTGCAAGACCGCATTATCCTTGTCAGAGTTCCTTACAACCTGAAGGTTTCGCAGGAAGAACGCATTTACGACAAGCTGCTGCGTCAATCCGAAGCCTTGAGAAATATTCACATCGCGCCGAACGCGCTGAAAGTCGCGGCAATGTTTGCCGTGATGTCGCGTTTGGAAGAACCGAAACGCGCCAACGTGGACATCGTGAAAAAGATGAAGCTCTACGACGGCGAAGAAGTTGACGGTTACAAATCGAAAGATGTGCGCGAATTGAAAGAAGAAACCGTCCGCGAAGGAATGGACGGAATCTCGCCTCGGTATATTATCAATCGTCTTTCGGGCGCTTTGGTCAAAGACGGCGTGACCTGCATCAATCCGATTGATGCCTTACGCGCCATCAAAGACGGATTTGAGCAACACACCGGAATTTCTTCCGAACAGCGCGAGCGTTATTTGAATTTAATCGCCTCGGCGCGCAAAGAATACGACGAGCTGGCGAAAACCGAAATCCAGCGCGCGTTTGTTTATTCGTTCGAGGAAATGGCGGTCACGATTTGCAACAATTATCTCGATAACGTCGAGGCTTATTGCAACAAAGACCGCATTAAAGACCCGATTACCGAAGAAGAGATGGAGCCGGACGAACAGTTAATGCGCTCAATCGAACAGCAAATCGGCATCTCGGAAAACGCGAAAAACACTTTCCGTCAGGAAATCCTGATTCGCATTTCTTCTTTCGCCCGCAAAGGCAAACCGTTCGAATACAAATCGCACGAACGGCTCAAAGAAGCGATTGAAAAGAAAATTTTCGCTGATTTGAAGGACGTGGTGAAAATCACGACTTCGACAAAGACGCCCGACCCGGATCAGCTTCGCCGAATCAACGAAGTCGTTGACCGACTCGTCAGCGAACACGGCTATTGCCCGGTTTGCGCGAACGAGCTTTTAAGCTACGTCGGCACTTTGTTGTCGCGGTAAAAAATTAAGTGAGCTAGTCGAGCGGTGAGCAGTGAGCAGTCAAAAAACTCTGCTCACTGCTCACTGCTTACTGCTCACTTTTCATTGTATGAAAAAACGATATTTGATGGCTGGAATCGGTGGACTCGCGGGCGCGGCGGTGGCTTATAAATTAATCACCCGCCCGCGCGAAACCGATTGGGAAACGGCTGCCAAACAAATTCATCACCCGGAAAATTCGCGTTTTACCGAAGTTGACGGGCTGCGGATTCATTATCAGGAATTCGGCGAAACTTCTGGCAAACCTTTGATTTTGATTCACGGTTACAGCGCTTCGACTTATACGTGGAGCTTTGCCGCGCCGCTTTTCGCGTCGAAAGGGTTTCGCGTTTTTGTCGTTGATTTAATCGGTTTCGGGCTTTCGGAAAAACCCGCGTGGAGCGATTACACGATTGATTCGCAAGCCAGAATGATCGTCCGGTTTATGAACCGCGTCGGCATCGGGCAAGCCGCGCTTGTCGGCAGCAGCTATGGCGGCGCGATTGCTTTGTCGGTCGCTTTGGACAACCCTGAACGAGTCGGAAAGCTCGTGTTGTCGGGCGCGGTCTGCAACGACGAAATCAGGAACTTGCCTTTAACCAGAATTGCGACAACGCCTTTTGTCGGCGAGATGATGACGCCGTTTTTGACCTCCTCGAAAACTTACGTTCGGGCGCGGATGCGTAATTCGTTCGGCAAGTCGAATCATCATTTGATTGACGACACCAGACTGACTTCCGTGATGCAGCCGCTGCAAGCCGCTGATTCGCATCGCTCTTTGCTTTTGACTTTAAAAAACTGGCACGCCGCGCGGCTCGAACGCGACGCGAAAAACGTCGCGCAGCCGACTTTGCTTTTATGGGGCGAAGACGACCGCACCGTGCCGCTCCGCAACGGCAGATTTCTGCATCGGCAAATACCGAATTCACGGCTGATTGTTTTTAAAAACTGCGGTCACGTTCCGCACGAAGAATATACAAGCGAATTTGTTCATCTCGTCACGGATTTTGCGGGTGCAAAAGATGAATCGCAAGACCTTTTGGAGTTATAAATTATGTCCGTCCAACGCAACGATTGGTCGCTTCAGCGCAAGGGAATCATTGATCAGGATCGCCACAAAGAGCGTGTTAAAGAAGCCGTTCGCAAAAACTTAGGCTCGATTGTCTCGAACGAGGGAATTATTATGTCCGATGGCAAACGAACAGTTAAAGTGCCGATTCGAGAGCTGGACGAATTTAAATTTCGCTACGATTACAAAAAGAAAAAACACGTCGGGCAGGGCGACGGCAAAACGAAAGTCGGCGACGTAATCGGGCGCGAAGGACAGCAGGGACAAGGCTCCGGTTCGGGAGAAGCCGGAAATTCGGGCGGCGGCGAATATTACGAAGCCGAAGTCAACATTGACGAGCTTGCCGCACTGATTTTTGAAGATTTGAATTTGCCGTTTTTAGAAGAACGCAATCAAAAAGCCGTCCCGACGCGAACGACCAGATTTAACGAAATCCGCAAAACCGGTGTGATGGCAAACCTCGACAAACGCCGGATGATTATGGAAAACATCCGGCGCAACGCACGCGAAACCGGCAAAACCAAATTCGGCAACGTCAAAAAAGACGATCTTCGTTTTAAAACCTGGGAAGAAGAAATCCGCTATGAATCGAGCGCCGTCGTGATAGCAATGATGGACGTTTCAGGCTCGATGACAGAGTTTAAAAAATACATCGCGCGGTCGTTTTACTTCTGGATGGTCAGATTTTTGCGGACGAAATACGATAACGTCGAAATCGTGTTTATCTCGCATCACACCGAAGCAAAGGAAGTTACGGAAGAACAGTTTTTTACCCAAGGCGAATCAGGCGGAACGGTTGTGTCCTCGGCTTATCAGCTTGCTTCGGAAATTATCAAAAAACGCTACAATCCTTCTGATTGGAATATTTACCCGTTTCATTTCTCAGACGGCGACAATTATTATTCGGACAACGAGGAAGCCGTCCGGCTGGCGGACGAATTGATTAAAACCTGCAATTTGTTCGGTTACGGCGAAATCGGAGACGAAGG
>DASWLV010000097.1:0-3802 GCA_036400075.1 Pyrinomonadaceae bacterium | reverse complement strand
CGTAAATGACAAATCAACGCCGTCGGCGCGTTTGTATTGCACGAGCTGTTTTTTGATTCCGCGAAGCTGCGGCGTTGGATCTGCGAAATTGGTCAATGGGCGGGGCGCAATTCTTTTGATCGTATCGTTCAAAAATAAATTCGGCGGCGCGGTTACAGTTTCCGCGCGGCTGATAAACTGCGATCCGTCGTCGCTCATCAGTGCGACAAAACTTTCATATTCATCGTCGCCCGAACGAAAGATTTCCTGAGTTTCTTTTGTTTTCAGATTCATCCGCCGCAAAAACGGTCGGTCGCCTTGGCGCGTCGCGCCCGTGCCGGTCAGGAAAATTTCGTCGCCGTTTTGATGAATCACCGTGAAACCGTTGGGCAAGCGTTTTGAAACGGGCTGTCCGAGGTCGTTGTAGCGGTCGGCGACGTTTAAATCCGAAATTAGTTGCGGAGTTCCCGGATTGCGATAATCGAGACTGAAAATCCGTCGGCGGCGCGTGTCGCGGTTGTAATCGAAAAACAACATCAAGCCGTTGGCTGCGCCGAATTGTCTGCCTTGAGAACGATGCTCGGTTTTAACGATTTCGACGGGCTGCGAATTAAAAGGCGCGGCGAGCTTTAACATTTTATCGCGGAACGGGACTTTTTCTTTCGGATTTCCGCCGTCGAGCGCTTCAACCCAAATAAGAGTCGCGTTTTCGGTCGGAATCCAGCCGATGCTGCGCGGTCCGGTCGGGACGCCTTCGACCGGAATCTGGTCTTGCAGCGGCAGACTTGCCATTTTGTGAACGACTTTGCCGTTTAAATCCCAGATTTCGACTTGTCGCGGAAAACGATTGACAGGAAAAAGATACGAAAAAGGGCGTTGGATTTTCGTGACTAAAATGTGCTGTCCGTCGGGCGAGTTTTGCGGTTCGTCAAAAATCGCGGGCTGCCCGATTTCTCGGATTTTCCCGTCAACGCCAACAATGGCAAGCTGCGAGGTCGCGTAATATTCAAACAACCGTTCGTCGTTTGGATTTTTGAGCAAATCCTGAAAAGTCTGCACCGCGCCCGCTTTGCCGGCAGTTTCCTGAATGCTCGGCTCGTTCGGCGTGACATTTTGATAACCGGGAGCCGCACCGCGAGATTTCGGGACGAGATTTACAATCAAGCTTTTCTGGTCTGGCATCCACGAATAACCGCCGAAAGCCGTATTGATCAGCGCGTTTTTGATTTTGTTGGCTTTTCCCGTAGCGGTTTCGATAATCCACAATTCGACCGCGCTCGGCGTCAGATTTCCGGCGGCAATATACCTCCCGTCGGCGCTCCAGCTCGGCGAAATCATTTGGGCGTTGGGCGGCAGATTAACGGGCATTTGTTTGCCGTCGGAGATGTTTTGCAAAGTTAATTTGACGAAATACTGCGTGCGATGCTGCGCCGTGTTATTCGGATTGATTCTGAGACCGGCGAGCCGGAGCATCGGTTGCGCCAGTTCCGAAATCGGCGGGTAACGAAGCGGTTCGGCGATTAAAATTTTATCGCGTGCCGGACTAATTAAAGTTGCCGGAGTCGCCGGAGCGTTTAAAACGTCCATAATGTCTTTCGGCGGTTTTTGATAAGAGCCTTGCGCGAATGCTGAGGCGGAGCTGACGAAAAGAACGAACAAAATCAAACAAAGTTTTCTCATTTTTTTGTCTCACGGAAATCTGGAAAGTTGTAAGTTAGAAGTCTAACAAAAACTTACAAAAAAATGGAAGAAAACAACGCGAAAGCGGAGCCGGATCACATTCCGCAGAATGTAAATCGGCTCCGCTTTTTATAAAAAAAATGTGTTATTGAATCGAAACGCTCAATTTGAAATTTATGGTTTCGCCGCGACGGGCTTGTGCGCGAGGCATCAAAACGCGAATCGCATAATCGCCGGAAGCGGGCAATTCGCCGGTCCATTCCCGAACCTGCACCGCGTCCATTCCGAGATTGCCGCCGTCGGGCATCATAATCGCAAATTCGGCGGACGAACTGCCGTTTAAAACGATGCTCATCGTTTGCCCCGCGCGAGCGCCGACGATGTAATCAATGTATTTGTAGCCTTTGACCGAACCGGAAACATTTGCCCCGGATTCGCCGCGAGCGAATCTGACCCGCTGTTTTGTTTGCGCGGCGGCGCTGTCAGCCGAAAATAAAAACAAGAGCGCCAAAATCGAAATTCCAAATAAAGCCGATAATTTTTTCATTTTCTTCCGTGAAATGTGCTTTGAAAGCTTCTCAAACAATAACGCGCATTTTTCGGGCAAAAAGTATCAATCCAAAACGAGCGGCGGTTTATTAAATCGCGCGCGGAGCTTGTTAATCGCAGACTGAATTGTCGGACGCTGGATAATTCTGGCTTCGAGCGGACGTTTGCCGGGAATATCGAGCATAATCAGACCGAGCAGAATCGTCAGCAAACCTTGCCCCGGAACGCCCGGCAGAGATAAAACGATTCCGAGCGCGATCAGGATGACTCCGAGCAGATTTTTTAGAATAACCGCGCCCCATTTGACAGTCCAATGCGTGTTGGGCAAAAAATCCTGTTCGTAATGGGGGCTGAAATAGTTAGCCGGAATTTTAACCATTACCAGAACAATCGCCGTTAAACTAACGATGAAAGAAAACAAAAACAGCCCGACGCCCATTCCGATTTGCGCCCAGGTCAGCGACTCCCAAAATTGCGATACCCAATTCATTTTTTTAATAACGAATTACTATGTAAATGGTTTCCAATTCGTAATTCGTAAATTTTAATTCGTAATTGTTTTCAGCTCTTTCAAAACGATTTCGGCAATGTGCGGAATAATTTCCCGTTCGTTAGCGACCGATTCGGTAAAGGTTACGAGAACAAATTTCAAACCTTCGGGCGTTTCGACGTAAGCCGCGTCGTGGCGTGATTTCGATGTCCAACCGGCTTTTGACCAGAGCCGGATGCCGGATTGTTTCAAAGCGATTCCGGTAAAACCCGTGTCCTGACTGTCCGCATCCGCTTTTTCTTTAAACTGGTCGCGTTTTAAAAGCTCCATCATTTCCAGACTTCGTTTGGCGTTGACCGCTTTTCCCAATGCGATTTCCGCGAGCAGACGCGCCGTCGCGTTGGTCGTTAATTTGTTTCGGACTTTGCCGCCGTTCCAAAATTGCCGCTCGCGCCCGTACAAATCTTCGCAATAAGTTTTTTGGTTGACGTTGATGTTTTGATAGCCCTGAGCGGTGAAATAGCGGTTGACGGCGTTGCGTTTAAAAGCCCATTTTTCAAGCTCTTTCGGCGATAATTCGCTCCCGCCGGTCGCTTCGGTTAAAACGTCAACCAGAAAATGCGTCGCGTCGTTTGACGAATCAACAATCATATCGCGCAAACCGCGCCGCAATTCGGGCGTATCTTTTAATTTTCCGTCTTCGAGCTGAGCGTGAGCCGCCGCCAGATAAAACATTTTGACGACGCTCGCCGGGTAAATCGGCTGTTCGCCGTGAAAATCGGCTTGTTTCAAATTGTTCGCGTCGCGCAAATCAATCAGCGTGATTGCCAGATTTTCCGTCTTTAATCCTTTAGCGGCAAATCGTTCGAGCGTTTCTCTTGCGGCTCGATCAACTAAAGTTTGAAGCTGCGACGAGCTTTCGGCGACGAATTTTGCAGCAGCCGCTTTGTTTTGCGCCGTAACGGAAAGACAGGCAAAACAAAAAACGAAAAGAAAATAAACCCAAATTTTAAATTTCATTATGAAAGTTTTAGCGGACACTTTGCGCTCAAGATACGCAACAGAGTATAAACAACGGTCGGTGTCAAGCAAAACGGCGAACGA
>DASWLV010000096.1:0-12117 GCA_036400075.1 Pyrinomonadaceae bacterium | reverse complement strand
ATTGCGGCGGTTCACGGGCGCGCTCTGGCGGGCGGCTGCGGTTTGGCGACGGCTTGCGATCTTGTTTTGGCAACAAAAACGGCACGGTTCGGTTATCCAGAAACAAAGATCGGTTTTGTTCCGGCAATGGTAATGGCGATTTTGCGCCGCAACGTTTCGGAAAAACGCGCGTTTGAATTAATCACGCTCGGTCAGGAATTCGACGCTGAGAGCGCGGAAAAATACGGACTCGTCAATCAGATTTTTGCGGACGAAGATTTTGAATCGGCGGTTAAAAACTATCTCGCCGGATTTGAAAAAGTTTCGCGTTCGGCGGTAATGCTGTCGAAACGTTTGCTTTATCAAATGGACGGAATGACGTTTGAAAATGCCTTGCAGTCGGGCGTTGACATCAACACCATTGCTCGAATGACGGATGATTGCCAGCGCGGAATTGCCAAATTTTTGAAGAAGACTTAAAAAAGTTTCTAATGGTTTTTGATTTAACGCCTATTTTCTACTTATTTCTCGCTTTTATCGCGCTCATTATAGTGCTAACTTTCAGCATTATTGTTTTTATTTTGAATAAAAGACGGGAAAAACGCTAAATTGCCAGATTTTTGAAAAAGACTTAAAAGGAAAACTGTATGTTGGAAGTTCTCGTCGGCTTATTTATTTTGTTGGTTCTTGGGTTTTTGATTCTCCTGCCCATTATTGCCATCGCTATTTTTATTTGGCTCAGAAGACGGAAACGCAAAAAAGCCCAACATCAATTTCATCCGCACGCCAAACCGCATTTTAAGAAAAAAGGTCATTATTCAGGTTCTTTGATTGATATTTCAAACGATCCGTCGTTTGAATCCCATTATCAATTTTCAGGCGAAGAAAGCCGCTCTTATGTAGAATCATCCGGTAATGATAATTGGCAAACCGACGGCGAATCATCTAACAGTTGGGATTGGAGCAGTTCTTCAAGTGATTCAAGTTCGAGCGATTCAGATTGGAGTTCGAGCGATTCCGGCTCTTCAAGCGATAGCAGCTCAAGCTCGTCGAGCGACGATTAGTAGTTTGTTTTTGAATTTATTGTTGATTTAACAGGTTAATTGCCGTTTCGAGCGGGTTTTCGCTGATTTGACTAATCAAGCCGATTTGCAGCGCTTCTTCGGCGGAAAATCTTTTGGCTGTTAAAAAAAAATCCAGAGCCTTGGCTTCGCCTACAATTCTCGGCAGCCTTTGCGTACCGCCCCAGCCGGTCATAATTCCCAGATTCGCGCCCGGATGAGAGAAAACTGCGGTTGAGCTGGCGATTCTAACACTGCAAGCCAGAGCCAGATCGAACGCGCCGCCGAAACAAAAACCGTTAACTGCGGCAATCGTCGGAAAAGGCAAATCGGCAATTTTCTGCATCAAACGCTGCCCGCGCAAACCGAATTCGCGCACTTCCCGTTCGGTTTTGAGCGCCGCGATTTCACGGAGATTCGCTCCAGAAGCAAAAACGTCCTCGCAGCCCGTAAAAATTAAGGTTTTAATGTTTGAATCGGGCGAGGAAACAATTTGGTCGAGTTCTTTGAGAACCGCGACTGAAAGCGGATTGCGCTCTTTCGGGCGGTTGAATCGAACGACCGAGATGTGATTTTGCGTTTCAATTAAAATGGGAGAATCACCGGCTTTCATAAAACAAAATCACTCATTCTCCGTTTCCGGTTTATGGATTGTTTTCGCCGCCTTTCGCGCCGTAAAAAATCACCCAGGTTACAAAATCTGCTGAAAAATTTTGAAAATGATGCGGCATTCCGGCTGGCACGAAAAGGACATCGCCGGCAGTGAAATTTATGGGTTCACCGTTCCTGACAAAATCGCCGCTGCCCGAAACTATTACATAAATCTCATCCTGCTCGTGAGGCGTTTGCAAATCAGCGCCGCGCGGCGCAAACATCTCGATTGACATTGTGCCGTGCGCAAAAGCGGTCACAAAAGGCACGCCTTCCGAGTATTTATCGCTCGCCGGCTGCGGTAATTGTGTTAAAAATTCGGCAACCGATAATTTCATTTTAAACGCGCTCTTTCACGTTTTCGCGTAAAAATTTCACGATGTCTTCGGTCGAAGTACCGGGCAAAAATACCTCCGAAACTCCTTTCGCTTTGAGCGGCTGGATGTCTTCCTGCGGCACGATTCCGCCGACAAGCACGAGCGTGTCGTCCATTCCGCTTTCGCGCAAAAGGTTGACAATTCGCGGGCAAAGCGTGTTATGCGCGCCCGAAAGAATCGAGATTCCAACCGCGTCAACGTCTTCCTGCAAAGCGGCGGCGGCAATCATTTCCGGCGTTTGCCGCAAGCCCGTATAAATAACTTCCATTCCGGCGTCGCGCAAGGCGCGGGCGATAACTTTCGCGCCGCGGTCATGTCCGTCGAGTCCCGGTTTGGCTACTAAAACTCTGATTTTTCTGTCTGCCATAAGCTAACTATTTTAACGAATAAATCGCGCAAGTAAACCGTCGCGTTTAATAAAAGGCTTGAGTTCCGCGTAAGCGAAGAAATAACGTCCATCGGGTTCCAGCGCTTGAACTACGTGAGGAAAATTGTAGTCGTAAAGAAAAGTCACGCCTTTGTCGTTAATTGAAAGCTCTTCGAGATGCTTCCAACTTATCTGTTCCGGCGTTGGATGGAACTCCGGTGAAGATTCGCGCTGATCTGAAAGCCTTTCTTTTAACTCAGGAGTTTCTTTTATCGCTTCATTTTCTTGTTTCCGCATCTTTTTTCTGATTTCGGAAAGCAATTTCGGTAAGGCGGCTTTATTGAATAAATCTTCAGTCTTAAGTTGTTTTCCGGTCTTTAAATCAACCACTAAATTTTTAATCGCCGAATCCGGGTAAGCAGCGGAGCCTTCAATTATCAAAGTAATGTCCAAGACGCCGTTATCGTTATAATTAACTTGATAATCTATGCCGGAAGTCCAATCCGATTTCATCTCTTCTCTCAATGAAGTTTTAAAAACGCGCCAATAGCTGATTGTGTTCTCGATTTTACGTTTAAGCACAGGATTTAAACGATTTTTGATTACCGGATAACGAACTGTAAATGTTTTTTTATGATCGGCAATGTCGGCTCCGCGACGTTTATATGTAACTTCTTTGGGAACAATCGAGAGCTCGCTTTGACGACCGAAAATATTCACGGTCAGCAAAAGCGCAATTGCGGAGAACGCTAAAATCTTAAACATAAATTAAAAATCCATATCAGGCGCGCCGAAAACATAACACAGTTTGAAAACAATCCCTACAAAACCGGCAGTGCAATGAACGTAAGACTAATCATTTTATTACTTCCACGAATTTGTTTCTTACGCTGACGCTATCTTTGTACAAATTGTAAGCCAGAGCAATCCATAAAACCAGTGCCGTATAAAAATCAACTCCTAACACCATCAATATTCTTTGAATGGAGCGTCCCGGAACCAGCGGCAAGAGGCAGGTCAATGCCAAAATCAAGCCCAAAGTCAGAATATTAAACTTTGATTTATTGCGAAAAACAGTATGTATAAACGGTATCAGTGGAAAAAACAGAGCTAAAAAATAATATCTGTTCGAGCGCGGCGCAATGAGCAGACTCAAACAAATCATCAAACCAAATTCGTGGTAGGCGAAAAAATCGAATTGATTAGACATTTTTGCAGAGAGATTATCTTTTGAGTCAATTAATTTTTCAGTGTTTTGGTTTGAAAAATAAATTTTATTCCTTAGTTTTGAGCTAAACCAAATGAGAAACAACGTTCCGATAGACATCGCCAGAACCGAAATCTTCCAAATCCAATCAGCTTGATTTTTAGAAAGGGAAATAACGTTAATATTTTGGTAATCAGGGTCAAAAGTTCTTTTTGTATAATCAACTCCGACCAAATAACGCTCAATCTGTCCTTTGAGTGAAAGATTTAGCGGTCCGTTAGTCTCGTGAAATTCGTTGTTAACCAGAACGTGATTATACCAATCGTTCAACAGCTTAAAATTTAAATCCGCTCCGAAATAAAATGCCGGGAGCAAATTAAAAACGACGGTAAAAACAACTGCAGCCGATAAGAATAACCATTGTCTTTTGAGTGCGAAATAAGGCAAAGTCAAAACCGGAACAATCTTAATAGTGATAGCCAGAGCCATTAACAAAGCGGCAAGTAATTGTTTTTGTTTGAGAAGCAAATAAAATGCGCCGAAAATCAGACAGAGTATTAGAAGATGTACGTTTAGGTTTCTTATTAAAGGAAAAAAGAACTTTGCGCAAATCAGAAAAGATAGAAATAAAATAAGATAAATACGGCGGGGATTTGTTGCAATTGTCTCAAAACCTCTCTTAACTGCGATAATTGCCGGAACAACTGCAATGATATTAAGCCACAGCCAGACGAACTCTGCTGCTTCATACGGTAAAAAGCTAAACGGGAATACCAGAAATAGAAAAAAGGGCGTATATCTGTAATCCATTATTGCGTCGTCCGCAAAATCGGCTGAATACAAATCAATACGCCCTTTATTAAACAGAGAATGCGCCGCAGAATGATAAACGTGAACATCCGCCCAATGATGACGCGAAGTCACAAAAGCAGAGCCAATAAGTAGAAGTACGCCAAGTATGAAACCCGCCGATAGGGTTTTCACAAGCTTCATCTCTGTAAATTAGAAATCTCTTTGTGTTTTATTCCTTTCGGAGCAGCTTTTTCATACAAACGCTGTTCTCCACACCGCTGTATTGCCCGTAATTCGGAATCGTTTCGTAACCGCATTTTTGATAAAGCCCGATTGCTTCGGGCTGATTCCAGCCGGTTTCTAAAATACATTCGGAAAAACCAAGCTCACCCGCCCACATTTCCAGTTCGGATAAAATACTTTTTGCAATTCCGCGCCCGCGTTGCTCAGCCCGCACAAACATCCGCTTAATTTCCGCCACGCCTTCCGCATACTCTTTAATCGCGCCGCAGCCAATCGCATCGCCGCCTTCATAAGCGACGACAACGTGCCGGATTTTATCAACTTTATTAAACTGCGCGTAAAACGAATGGTCATCACCGTCCCGAATCTGCAAATCTTCATCAAGAAGCCGGACAAGTTCCCGAAAATCGGAATTCTCCGAATTTGTTCTGTCCAGATTCGTCATATTGTTTGAAACATCACTTTTAAACATTTTTCGTCAATACAGTTTTGTATTTTTCTTCGAATTCTTGTTATTTGAGAACTTTAACTTTCGGAAAATCAATCGTCTTTAAAACTTGAAAATGTTTATCGTTTGAAACCAAACAAACGGCATTTGAAGCAATCGCGCAATCAACGAATTTGTTATCGTCCGCATCTTCTGAAATAAGTCCGAAGTTAAAAAAGATGTCGGTTTTTTCAGTGTAAGGATTGATAGTGATGAAATTTACGACATTTTCAGCAACTTCATGGCTCGTCTTTTTCGCCAAAATTTCTCGATACTCAAATAAAATATCGTTGGATACGCAAAGAATAATTCTGCCCTGAATAATGCAATCAAAAAACCATCGAAACGGCGATTTTTTACCAATAACCGCGATTAAAATATTTGTGTCAAGAACGACTCTCAGCGCGGTTATGTTCATTCGTCCAATCAATCATAGTTTGTTCGGTCAAATTTTTTTCATCCCAAACCCTATCCATCGCGTCGGTCGCTTTGTCAGCAAAATATTTGGCAAGAATAGTTTTTATCTCAAGCAGATTCTCTTCCGATACACCGTTACCGTAAAGTCGCAAAAGCTCAAGTTGTAAATTGCTCATGCTCTTCATATTGCACTTAAAAAGCCGGTTCTTCGTAAATGCCGTAAACATCACGCAGAGCGACGCAAATTTCTTCAACGGTCGCATAAGCGCGCACGGCTTCAATTGTTGCGGGCATTGTGTTTTCGTCACGTTTCGCCGCTTGCCGCACTTTTTCAAGAGCAATTTCAACCGCGCCTTTGTCGCGGCGGTCTTTGGTCATTTGCAGGCGTTCGAGCTGATGGTCGCGGACGTTTTCGTCAATCACTAAAAGGTCAATTTTCGACAATTCATTTTCCATCGCATATTTGTTAACGCCGACGATTGTTTGCTCTTTGCGCTCGACCGCTTTTTGATATTGATATGCCGATTCCTGCAATTCGCGCTGCGGGAAACCGGCTTCGATGGCTTCGATCATTCCGCCGAAACCGTCAATTTTGTCGAAATAATCGAAACAGCCTTCTTCCATTTTCTTGGTCAAAGATTCGAGATACCAGCTTCCGCCGAGCGGGTCAACCGTATTTATGACGCCGGTTTCTTCGGCGATGATTTGCTGCGTTCTGAGAGCAATCAGCGCGGCTTGATCCGTAGGCAAAGCGAGAGCTTCGTCATAAGCATCTGTGTGCAGTGATTGTGTTCCGCCCAAAACTGCGGCAAGTGCCTGAATTGCCACGCGCGCGATATTGTTCAAAGGTTGCTGAACCGTCAGAGAAACTCCGGCGGTCTGAGTGTGGAAACGAAGCTGCATTGTTCTGGGATTTTTCGCTCCGAAACGGTCGCGCATCGTTTTCGCCCAAATTACGCGAGCGGCGCGGTATTTGGCGATTTCCTCGAAAAAGTCATTGTGCGCGTTAAAGAAAAACGACAGACGCGGGACGAATTCGTCAACGTCAAGCCCGCGTTCAACGCCGTATTGAACGTATTCAACGCCATCGCGCAGGGTAAACGCGAGTTCCTGCAAAGCGGTCGCGCCAGCCTCACGGATGTGATAGCCCGAAACGGAGATCGGATTGTATTTCGGAACGTGCTTTGTGCAGAATTCGAAAGTGTCAATCACCAGTTTCATCGCCGGTTTAATCGGGTAAATCCATTCTTTTTGCGCAATGTATTCTTTTAAAATATCGTTTTGCAAAGTGCCTGAAATTTTGCGAAAATCCGCGCCCTGTTTTTCCGCGACCACCAGATACATCGCCAGAAAAATCGAAGCAGGAGCGTTGATTGTCTGCGAAACCGTCACATCTTCAAGCGGGATTCCATCAAACAAAGTTTCAAAATCGGCGAGCGAAGAAATCGCCACGCCGCATTTGCCGACCTCGCCTTCCGAAAGCGGCGAATCGGCGTCCAAACCCATCAGCGCGGGCAAATCGTAGGCGACTGATAAACCGGTTTGACCTTGCGACATTAAATATTTAAAACGCTGATTGGTTTCTTCGGGCGATCCGAAACCGGCAAACTGGCGCATAGTCCACAAACGTCCGCGATAGCCGGTCGGGTGAATCCCGCGTTTGTAGGGAAATTCACCGGGAAACGCGATGTCGCTTTTTAAATCAATATTTTGCGTATCGGCTGGCGTGTAAAGCCGCTCGACGGGTTCTAAGGAAACTCCTTCAAAGCTCTTTTTGCGTTCGGGAATTTTGTTTAAAACGGGATTTAAAGTTTCGTTTTCCCAGCGTTCGACTTCGGCTTCGATTTCGGATGCGATTTGTTGTTTAACTTCCGGCATAATTTTCTTCGTGAAATATTTGTTTTCGTTGAATCTATGACAATAGATTAACAAAAAACGGCTTGTTGGTGAACGGCTGGATTTTATTGTTTTTCTAAGACTCGGCGATAAAAGTTTTCTGTTTCCAAAACCATTTTTTCAAGCGAGAAACAATCTTCAACTCGCTTTCGCCCGTTTGCGCTCAGATTTTTTCGCTTCTCCGGCGAATTTAATAAATCCAATATCTCTTGAGCTAAAAGTCCGGCGTTTTCAATCGGAGTTAAAACGCCGCTGTGATTGTTTTCAATAATTTCTTGAGCGCCTTCGGTTTGTGTGGCAATAATCGGAACGCCGGAAGCCATTGCTTCGAGCAGAACCAAACCGAACGGTTCAGAGCGCGCCGCCGAGACGAACAGATCGAAATCACTCAGAATCGGACGAACATCATCAATCCAGCCAATGAGCTTTATTTTTTCACCCAAATTTGATTTTGCGATTAAATCTTCAATGTTCCGGCGATTCTCGCCCGCCTTTGATTTATCTTCTCCGACAATTACAAACTGCACATTCTGTAGTTTTTCAACCACGATTTTCGCCGCTTTGATAAAAACGTCGTGTCCTTTGATCGGGGCGAGGTGTCCGATTGTTCCGATTTTTAAAACACGATTCGGTTGTTTCGGGTTGAAGGAAAAGCGTTTGAGATCAATGCCGTTATAAATTGTCGTTATTTTTTTAGGAAGAAAGGTTTTTTCCAGAATTCCGGCGACTGCATTTGACACGGCAATAACTCCACCTGCGCCGCCCAGAAAAAAACTGTTTGCCCGTTTCATTGGAAATAAAACGTGGCGCGTTAAAACGAAAGGTTTTCCTGTTAGTTTGGAACAGATTGCCGCTAATAAATAATCGCGCGCCGCATGAGCGTGAATGATTTCGATTTCCTTTTCTCGCACAAACTTTGTAAGCCGCCGCGCGCTCAAAATATCAAGCGCATTTCTCATTCGAGAGATTATTAGATTTTCAGGAGGCAAGCAAAGCAGATTTTGGAGCGGCGAATCGGGCGACAAAGCGACGAAAACGTCGTGACCGCGCTCCGCCAGCAAATTAGACAAATCCGCAACGTGGCGCTCGCCGCCGCCAATCGTTTTCGCCGAGCAAATCTGCAAAATCCTCATCAGTCAATTACGAATTACGAATTACGAATAAAGGAATCTGTTTTAATTCGTAATTCGTAATTTGAAATTCGTAATTTAATGGATAAATGTGGAGCGGCTCAAACCCTTTTGAGATTTGAGCCGCAAAAATTGGAAGGAAAGCAGGGAAGGTACGCGGAGCGGGGCGTACTGTAGTTATTTCAAAGGTAGGCTGATTATCAAATTCTTGCAGGTCAAACTCTCCGCTTTGTTTAACGAGCGAGAACTAGAACTTGTTCATTCTTTCCGACCATCCCGAGACGTTCGCGCGCTGCGCGTTCGATGGTTGCCGGATCGCTTTGCAAACGACGAACTTCGTCGGCAAGAGCGGAATTAAAATTTTGTAATTGTTCAATTTCGGTATGCAATTGCTGTTGGTCTAACAGCTCTTTTTGCATCTCTGACCGGGTTTTGACATTCAATATAACACACAGTGCAAAGGTTATTGCAACTACAAAAACGAAAATTATCCAATTCGGGATAAATTTATTTCGTCGCGCGGCGGCGCGCTTGGCGATTTGTTCGCGCGCTTCGGCACGTCCCGGCATAAAGACGGGCGTTTTGCGCTGAGACGTGCCGGCGACCGGGCGCGCTGTATTTGCCGCAGCAGCGGCAAGCGGCGAGGGACGTTGAGCGGCGAGACGATTATTGAGCGAGTATGTATTGACGACCTTGTTCAAGGAGCACCTCCAAATCGGATAAATTTTCAGTTTCGGCATAAACGCGGACGAGAGGTTCAGTCCCCGAAGGACGCATCAACACCCAGGAGCCATCCGCGAAAATAAATTTCACGCCATCCATTCGGTTGATTTCCGCAACCTGACGATTGCCGATCATCGCAGGTTCTTGCGAGAGCTTTTGCGCGAGCGACGCCGCGATTTCCGGCGTCAGACGAACGCCGATGCGACCGGATTCGAGCTTGCCGACGCGCGCGTAAATATCGTTTAACTGTTCGGTAAGGCTCGCGCCGCGCGCGGCAACCGCCTCGGCGGCAAGCAAACAAGCCAAAATTCCGTCTTTTTCGGGATAATGACCTTTGATTGAAAGCCCGGCTGATTCTTCGCCGCCCAAAATAATCTGGTCATTAACAATCAACTCGCCGATGTATTTGAAGCCGACCGGCGTTTCATAAAGTTTCAAGCCGCGATCTTTGGCAACCCTGTCAACCAGATGCGATGTTGCTACCGAGCGCCCTACTCCGGTCGCCCATCCGCGCGATTCCGCCAGATAATCGGTTAAAATCGCAATCAATTCATTGGGCGTAATAAAAGTGCCGTCGGCGTCTAAAACTCCAAAACGGTCGCCGTCTCCATCGGTCGCCAGACCGAGAATCGAGCCTTTTTCCGCAACGGCTTGCCGCAATTCCGAAACGTTTTCCGCTGAAGGCTCCGGCGCGCGTCCGCCGAAAGTGACATCGCGCCAATCGTGAATCGTTGTGACATCCAAGCCTTCCTGCCGAAGTATTTCGTTCAAATATCCGCGTCCGGTTCCCCACAGCGGATCGTAAACATAGGATTTTCCGGCTTGGCGAATCAAATCGAATCTGATCTTGCTGCGCAAATCTTCAAAATAAGTGTCGCGCGGGCTATAGTTTTCAATTGTTCCCATTGCATCGGAAACGGTTTCCGACAAATTCGTCGTTACTAGTTCTTCGATTCTCCGCGTGACGTTCGGCAAAGCGGGCGCGCCGTCCGCCGTTGAAAATTTGATTCCCTGATATTGCGGCGGATTGTGTGAGGCGGTGAAATTTATTCCGCCGACGGCTTTTTCGTGTCGTATAGCATGCGAGATTACCGGCGTCGGTGTCGGCGAACCGCACAGCAGAACTTGAAATCCGTAGCTTTTAAGCACTTCCGCGCTGAGGGCTGCGAACTGCTCGCCCATAAATCTGGTGTCGCAACCAACAATAATTTTCGCGTTCGGCGCATTTTCTTGTTCTTTAATATGATTGGCAATGGCTTTGACAACGCGGCGTACATTATCGAATGTAAATTCATCCGCGATTATTGCCCTCCAACCTGATGTTCCGAAGCGAATTGCCATAACGGGTTAGTTCACCTTTTGTTCGCCTAAAAATGCTTAAGAGTTTGTGCGTTGCTTGCCGGACTGCTTAAAAAGCTGAAACGTTTGTGAATCTAACACAGAGTTTTTGCTGTTGTAAAGTCTTTTTTTTATAACGACTTCTGGCGCTAACCTTAATATTTACTTGAAGTAGCGTTTTTCCTAGTGCTTAAGCAGTTCGCATAGGTGAACGATAGGTGAACGGAAATCCGCCGATTTGGCTTGTTTTTTAATATACCAATTAAAAATGTGTGTTTATAAGATTTGGTTTGTTATCCCGGTGTGGAAAAATTTATAAGTCTGAATTTGAATTGGTGTGTCAAAATGTGACAAATTCTATTTGCTGTTTCCTAATCTGTGTCGCAAATTGCTTTCTACCGATTTTTGTTTTACTTGTAGATATTATAAATCTACTAAATTAGCAGTTTATGATTTTGGGACGCGGAGGCACGGCTATTGCTTTTAAAACCTAGAATATTTTAAGCAGTCACGCCGTCGAAATGTTCAGTTTTAATTTTGAAAATAATTTACTGCGGTCATTTGTTGAAATTGGCTGCTTGAGCGTTAGAGTTCGGTGAAATTTGCAATCTCATCCGAATTTCCGAACCTTTAAGTCCAATTTAGTAAATTTGTACTGCTGGGAGAAAAATAAATGAGACCAATTAAGCATTTTGAAAAAGGATTGACGGTTGTTGCCGGCGGTCTTTTCAACGTCATCAAATCAGTTAATAAATACAAACCGAATCCGTCTTTCACTCCAAAATGGTCGGATAAACCGCTTCTTAAATCTTGGCAAAAATCGAAGCCTACGCTCGGTTTTCCGCGCACTACCGATTCGCTCTGCCCAAATTGCGTGATTGAAGCGCGCGAAGATATTTTGAACGGCAATAAAGATGTGTCAGTTTTACTCAACGAAAAAGTCGGCGAGATCAAAGCGCAGATTATCGAGCGCGACGGGCAAATCTGGATGATTAAAGATTGCCCGACTCACGGGCACTTTGAAGATCTGATGGCGATTGATTCGAAGTTTTTAAAACACATCGAAGCCAATTTCCCCGGACGTGACATCGCATCGCACAATGACGAAAAACTTCACAATCTCGGCTCTTCGACGATTAAATACGGTCGCGGCGCAGTTTTAACGGTTGATTTAACCAACCGCTGCAATATGATGTGCGACCCGTGTTTTATGGACGCCAACCAAGTCGGTTTCGTCCACGAGCTTTCGATGGAAGACATCAAAGAAATCCTCGACAATGCGATTTCAATCAAGCCGCGTCGCCAGATGAGCGTTCAATTTTCGGGCGGCGAGCCGACGATTTCTCCTTATTTCATTGAAGGAATTCGCTATGCACGCAAAGTCGGCTACAACTCGGTGCAAGCAGCGACCAACGGGATCGAATTTGCAAAATCGAAAGAATTCTGCCG
>DASWLV010000095.1:0-9817 GCA_036400075.1 Pyrinomonadaceae bacterium | reverse complement strand
AGCGCGGTGCGGAAATTTCGAGATATTTGCTTTATCGAAACATTTAAACCGCCGAGACGCGGAGACGCCGGGTTTTGAAATGAGATATAAACTCTTTTTCTTCTCTGCGTCTCCGCGTCTCGGCGGTGAAATATATTTTGTCAATCTTCGACATCAATTCCGACATTCGCCAGGCACACACTTTGTCGAGCGAATTTTACACAAACCCGGACTTTTTCGAGCAATCGAAGGAGCGGATTTTCGCGCGTTCGTGGCAGATTGTCGGGACGAACGACGATTTGCGGCTTGCAGGGCAAATGCAGCCGCATACGATTCTCGAAGGCTTTTTGGACGAGCCGGTTTTGCTCGTCCGCGTCGGCGACAACGTGACAAACTGTTTGTCAAACGTCTGCACGCATCGCGGCAATATTCTGGTCGAGCATCCTTGCGTAGAAAACGGTATTCGCTGCCGTTATCACGGGCGCAAATTTTCTTTAAACGGCAAATTCGTTTCGATGCCCGAATTTGAAGGCGTCGAAAACTTTCCCGCAAAATCCGACGATTTGCCGCGCGTGCCGTTCGGTTCGTGGGGCAAATTCCTGCTGGCTTCGGTTAAACCCGCTGCGCCGCTCGAACATTTTTTGAGCGAGATGAACGAGCGAATGTCTTGGCTCGAATGGGAAAATTTTAAGTTTAATTCCGTTCTCTCGCGCGATTATCTGGTCAAAGCGCACTGGGCTTTGTACTGCGAAAATTATCTCGAAGGCTTTCACATCCCGTTTGTTCACAACACGCTCAACTCCGTAGTTGATTACGGCTCTTACACGACCGAGCTTTTCCGCCGTTCGAGCCTGCAAATCGGACTTACGCGCGGTGAAAAAGACGTTTTCGATCTGCCGAAAAATTCGCCGGATTACGGCAAATCCGTCGGCGCGTATTATTTCTGGATTTTCCCGAATCTGATGTTTAATTTTTACCCGTGGGGTTTGTCGGTCAACATCGTCAAACCGATCAATCCGGGGCTAACAAAAGTTTCGTTTTTGAGCTATGTCGCCGACGAAAAGAAGCTCTCGCACGGCGCGGGCGCTGATTTAGAGCGAGTTGAGAGAGAAGACGAAGCGGTTGTCGAAAACGTCCAGCGCGGTATCCGTTCGCGCTTTTACCGGCAAGGCAGATATTCCCCGACGCGGGAAACCGGGACGCATCATTTTCATCGTTTGATTGCTGAATTTATGCAGTAATTACTAATTCTGATTTATAATCCACATTATGAAAACAGCAGTGACGATTCCCGACAATATTATCAAACGCGCCGACAAACTGGCGAAAAGGCGAAAAATTTCGCGCAGTAAATTGTTCACTGAAGCCATCGAGTCGTATTTGGACGAATATGATGAGGAAGAAATTATCCGCCGAATCAATGAAGTGTGCGATAAAGTTGATACTTCGGTTGATCCGGTGTTGTTAAGAATGGCGACGCTTTCATTACCAAAAGACGAATGGTAGTCGAACGAGGTGAGATTTGGTGGGCTGATTTACCTGAGCCGAAAGGTTTAAGCCCCGGCTTCCGCCGTCCGATATTGATAATTCAAGCTGATATTTTCAATCAGACAAATATTAAAACAGTAATTGCCGCTACAATTACAACCAACGCTGATTTAGCAATAAATGCTCGGCAATGTTTCAATAAGCAGTAGATCAAGTGGGTTGCCGCAAAATTCCGTTATTAACGTGACTCAGCTTTTTACCGTTGATAAAAGTTTACTGCTTGAATACGTCGGCGCTTTGTCCGCCCGCAAAATGCAGCAAGTTGACAAAGGTTTGCGGCTTGTTCTGTCTTTATGAATCTTTTTGAAACCGCCGAACAAAATATCCGCGAAGAAATCGAACGACTTCGCACGGAAGTTAATCGTCACAACGAGCTTTATTACCAGAAGAGCGCGCCGGAGATTTCCGACGCCGAGTTTGACGCGCTTTTAAAACATTTACAGGAACTTGAAGACGCGCACCCAGAATTTGTCACGCCCGACAGCCCGACGCAGCGTGTCGGCGGCAAAGCCGAAGGTTTCGAGCCTTTTGCGCATCGCGTTCCGCTGATGTCGCTCGATAACAGCTACGACATCGAAGATTTGCGCCGCTTTGACGAACGCTGCCGAAAATTGGCGGACGGCAGAAAGCTCGATTACGTCGCCGAATTGAAAATTGACGGTCTTTCGCTCGCGCTGCATTACGAAAACGGTTTTTTTGTCGCCGGTGCAACTCGCGGCGATGGGCGAACCGGCGACAATATTACGCCCAACGCGCGAACAATTCGTTCAATCCCTTTAAAATTAAAAGATGCACAAATCTCTTCAAACGTTGAAGTTCGCGGTGAAGCATATCTTTCGCGTTCAAATTTCAAACGTCTGAACGAAGAGCTTGCCGAATCGGGCGCGAAAACTTTCGCCAATCCGCGAAACGCCGCTTCCGGCACAATTCGTCTGCTCGATTCGCGGCTGGTCAAACAGCGAAAGCTCGATTTTTTCCCATATGACGTTTTGGCGGGCGCGGCGAAAATGTTTCCGACGCACTGGCAGATTTTTGAGTTTCTCGAAACGATCGGTTTCACGGTTAACCCGAATCGCGCTTTGTGCAAAAACATTGATGAGGTCATCGAATTTTGCAGCCGGATGGAATCGCTCCGCGATGAGCTGGATTACGAAATTGACGGCGTGGTCGTCAAAGTCAATTCAACCGCGCTGCAAGACGAATTCGGCGCGACAAACAAATCGCCGCGCTGGGCAATCGCTTACAAATATCCGGCGCGCCAAGCGACGACGAAACTGCATTCGATTCACGTTCAAATCGGGCGCACGGGCGCGCTCACGCCGGTTGCATATCTCGAACCGACATTGCTCGCCGGAACCGTCGTTTCGCGCGCTTCTCTGCACAACGAGGACGAAATCAAACGGCTTAACGTGCGGCTCGGCGATTACGTTTTGATTGAAAAATCGGGCGAAATCATTCCGCAGGTTTTGCAGGTCGTCGCGACGCGCAGAACCGGCGAGGAACAAATTTACGAATTTCCCCGAAAGTGTCCGGTTTGCGAAACTCCCGTCATACGTCCCGAAGGCGAAGCCGTCACCCGCTGCCCGAATTACGATTGTCCGGCGCGCGTCAAAGAGCGGATTTTATATTTCGCTTCGCGCAAAGCAATGGACATCGAAGGCTTGGGCAAAGCCGTCGTGGAACAGTTTTATGCGACGGGTTTGGTAAAAGATGTCGGTGATATTTATTCTTTAACGCACGAACAAATCGCCGCGCTCGAACGCAAGGCGGAAAAATCTGCGACCAATCTCATCAACCAGATCGAAGCTAGCAAAACGCGCGAATTGCGCCGCTTGATTTTTGCGCTCGGAATCGAAAATGTCGGCGAGCGTTACGCGCGTATTTTCGCCAATCATTTCCGCTCGATTGATAATCTCGCCGCTGCGACCGTTTCCGAATTGGACGACATTTCCGATGTCGGTTTGACCGTCGCTCTCAGCGTCCACGATTGGTTTGCCAATCCGCGCAATCAGGATTTGATTGCGCGTCTCAAAGCAGCGGGCGTCAAAACCGAACTCGAAACGCAAACCACCATCGCCGCGAACGAAAATTTCGCCGGAAAAACTTTTGTTCTAACCGGAAAACTGGAAACCTTAACGCGCGATGAAGCCGCTCGTTTAATCGAAGAACGCGGCGGTCGCGTGTCTTCGTCGGTCAGCAAAAAGACTGATTTCGTGCTTGCCGGCGAAGACGCCGGTTCAAAACTAGAAAAAGCAAACGCGCTCGGAGTGTCTGTGATTGATGAAGAAACGTTTCGAGAAATGTTATCCTAACTCTTTATGGCAAACGAAAATTTACAACTCGGTTACACGATTTTATGCGACGACGTGCGGCTGGAAATGGGAAACAAGCTGTCGCTGATGGGCATTTTTCAAAACATTATGGTCGAGCGCGTTCCCGTTACGCTGATTAAATTTGCGGTCGTACAGCATTGGACGGGCGTGGGAAATTATATGGCGGAAGTGCGGATTTTGTCGCCCGACAAAATGAATGTGGTCGTCAGCTCGCAGCCGACGCAGATTGCTTTGCAGGAAGGCGGTTTCGCCGATAACGTCAGCTTTTTCGTCAATCCCAGCTTTCCCGAAGTCGGAACTTACACCGTGCAAACGCTCGTCAATTCAAATCTTTTCAACGAATTTCCGCTCGTAGTTACCCAAATGCAGCAGGATCAAAACAATGTTTCGGGCGGCAACGAGGATGATGAGTATCCCGAAATTGTTAATTAAAGAAAAAATTGGGACACGGATAAAACGGAAAATGTCGTATTAAACAGATTTTTCCTAATCTGTTTAATACGACATTTTGCCTCAAAGTCCTGTTTATTCGCTTTTAGGTTTGAGCGAAACCGCGACGCGATAAACTTGCGCTCCGTTGATTTCGAGTTCCTGACTGCTGCGTTCAGCGCCGTCAATTGTGACTGCGACGCGGTAACGGGCATCGGCGGGCGGCAATCTGAAGGTGAATTCGCCGCTTTGGCTGCTGAAAATCTGCGATACTTTTTTCTCACCGCCTGAAATTTTAAATATTTCAACTTTCGCACCGTAAACACTGCGACCATTGGCATCGAAAACGCTCCCGCGCACGATTGCCAGCGTTCCCTGATCGGTCGCCATTACGAGCTTGGTGAGTCTGGACACTTCTCCGGCTTTTACTTCGACGCGCGGCAGAGTGCCTTGCGCCAAACCGTCTTTGGTGAAAACGAGATCGTAAACGCCGGGTTTTAAACCGTCGAGTTGAAATTCGCCTTTGCGGTCGGTTCTGGTCGAAGCGATTGATTTTTCATCCTGCTGCGCCTCGACGCGAGCGCCGGAAATGGAGCTGCCATTGGTTAAACGCACTTTCCCGCGTACGCCGCCGGTCGTTTTATTTTGAGCCGAAGCGGAAAAAGAAAACGCGGCGATCAAAAGAAATAAAAACAGGTTCTTCATCTCAATTACGAATTTCAAATTACGAATTACGAATTGTGGAACTAAAGAATTAAATTTCCTTAATTCGTAATTTGAAATTCGTAATTCGTAATTGATTTCAGTTTGCGCCGGCTTTGTTTGCTTCGGGCTGATGTTCGCGGCGAAACTCGTCGGCTACGTCGTTGATGATATCGGCGAGCGTTCGGGTTGGCTGATAACCGATTAAACCTTTGGCTTTGTCGAGAGACGGGACGCGGCGCTGCATGTCTTCAAAGCCTTCGCCGTAAGCCTCGTTGTAAGGAATATAGCGCAATTCACTCCGGCTGCCGGTCATTTTAATCGCGGTTTCGGCAAGCTCTTTAATCGAAGTTTCCTGATCGTTTCCGATATTGATAACCTGACCGAAACAACTCGGCGTTTCGAGCAGTGTCAGCAAACCTTCGACGACATCCGCAACGTGACCGAAACAGCGCGATTGATTGCCGTCACCGTGAACCGGAATCGGCTCGTTTTTCAATGCGGCGTGAACAAAACGTGGCACGACCATTCCGTATTGCCCGGTCTGGCGCGGTCCGACCGTGTTAAAAAGACGAACGACGACGACCGGCAGGCGCGATTCTTTCCAATGCGCGAGCGCCAAAAATTCGTCCAAAGATTTGGCGCAGGCGTAAGCCCAGCGATGTTTGCTCGTCGCGCCGGTCAAAACGTCGTCTTCTTCGCGGAAAGGAACCGACGTGCCTTTGCCGTAAACTTCCGATGTTGACGGAATCAAAATGCGTTTGCGATAGCGCGAGCAAAAGCCGAGAACGATGTCGGTGCCGCGAAAAATCGTTTCGATGGTTTTGACCGGATGCTCCATAATCAGCTTGACGCCGACGGCGCTCGCCATATGCAAAACACGGTCTGCGTCGCGCACAAGCTCTTCCATTAATTTGGCGTTTAAAACCGTGTCAATCAAAACCTGCACGCCCCGTTCGCCTTCGAGATGGGCGATGTTTGAATAGCGTCCGGTGGAGAGGTCGTCAATAATCGTGATTTCGTGTCCGTCTTTGTGCAGGCGATCAGCCAGATGACTGCCGATAAAGCCCGCTCCGCCCGTGATTAAATACTTCATAATAAAAATTGAATCAAAAACTTAAATTTTTGCCGTTTTCACTCGTTTGATTTCGCAATTCTGGCGGCAAAATAGCCGACCGTCTTTTTAAGACCTTCGCGCAGGGGAACGTGCGGCTGCCAGCCTAAAAGCTGTTTGGCGCGCGTGATATTGGGCTGACGCTGTTTCGGGTCGTCCTGCGGCAAGGGAAGATGTTTGATTTTTATTTCTTTCCCGCACGCTTCAGCCACTTCGCGCGCCAGCTCGTTCATCGTAAATTCGCCGGGATTGCCGATGTTGACCGGATCGTTAATCGTTTCCGCCTCGGTGTTCATCAAGCGAATCAAACCGTCAACCAAATCGTCAACATAACAAAACGAACGCGTTTGCTCGCCCGTGCCGTAAATCGTCAAATCTTCGCCGCGCAAAGCCTGAACAATAAAATTTGAAACCACGCGCCCGTCGTTTTCGAGCATTCTCGGTCCGTAGGTGTTAAAAATTCTGACAATTCGCGTATCAACTCCGTTTTGGCGGTGATAATCCATCATCAGAGTTTCGGCTATGCGCTTTCCTTCGTCGTAACAACTGCGAAATCCAATCGGATTTACGTTCCCCCAGTAATCTTCGGTTTGCGGATGAATGAGTGGATCGCCGTAAACTTCTGAAGTCGAAGCCTGCAAAATTCTCGCTTTGACGCGCTTTGCCATTCCGAGCATATTGATCATTCCCATCACGCTCGTTTTGACGGTTTTGACCGGATTATATTGATAATGTACGGGCGAAGCGGGACACGCCAGATTATAAATCTGGTCAACTTCGAGCAGAATCGGTTCGATTACGTCGTGTCGAATCAGCTCAAAACGGTGATCGTCGAGGAGATGAGAAATGTTTTCGCGTCTGCCGGTAAAAAAATTATCCAAACAGAGAACTTCGTTACCTTCGCTTAAAAGGCGTTCGCAAAGATGAGAGCCGATAAATCCGGCTCCGCCGGTGACTAAAATACGCATTTGTTTTTAACTGCATCCGTGACCCGAAAATTTCGGGAATTCAACCGATAATCTAAAGGTATTAGAAAAAAGAGTCAATTTACGAAACTTTTGAAGATAAATGAACAATCGTTTCAACGTGATGAGTTTGCGGAAAAAAATCGAATGCGCGAACTTTTTCGATTTCGTAACCGCCCGCCGTCAACGCTCGCAAATCGCGCGCTAGCGTCGCCGGATTGCAGGAAACATAAACGATTTTCGCTGGCTGCAAGCGAATCAAAGCTTCAATCGTTTCGGTTTCCGCTCCGCTGCGCGGCGGATCGAGCAACACAAAATCAATCCCGGCAAGTTTCGCGGCGTTTTGCCCAAGCCAATTGCCGACCGCCGAAACTTCAAAATCAACGTTTTTTAAATCGGCAGTTTGAGCATTCGTTTTTGCAAACTGAATGCTCAAACGACTGCCTTCGATTCCGACAACTTTCTTAAATTTAGCCGCCAGCGGCAAAGTGAAAAGCCCGACGCCGCAATATAAGTCGAGCGCCAGATTTCCTTCCGCTTTTCCGATTGCCGTTTCAATGAATTCGGGCAAAAGCGCGTGATTGACTTGAAAAAAAACGTCCGCGCTAAAGCTGTAATCGAAATCGCCGATTTTTAAATTGATTTCTTCGGCTTTTGATTTTCGGGACGAAGCGTCGGTTCGGTCGTTTTCTTCCTGAATTTTGTTTGCGGCATAAAAATTTTCGTCCGGTTCGGCATCGGTTTTTGTATTCGCAAAACTGAGCGAAACGGTTTCGCCACTCGCTGTCGCGCGGAGTTCTGCAAAATTCCAATTGGAATTTTCTCGCGCCGACTGCAAAGTTTTTTGCAAAGTTTCGGTTAAAATCGGGCAAACCCGCACGTCGCAAACGCGATGTGATTTGCGCTCGAAATAACCGAGCCTGTTGCCGTCGCGTTTCCATTGCGCTCTGGTTCTGTAATTCCAAGCATTTGGTGACGGCACGATTTCGATTTCCTGTTGCCAATCAATTTTGCCGATCCGGCGCAGACAATCTCGAATGATTTCGACTTTTGCTTGAAGCTGCGCCGTATAATTTAATTGCTGAAAATCGCATCCGCCGCAAACTCCGAAATGCGGACACGGCGGCTCAACGCGGTCGGCTGAAGACTCTAGAATCTCAATTAGTTCGGCAAAAGCGACTTTGCCTTTTTTTCTTTCGATTCGGACACGCGCGCGGTCTCCGGCGGCGACGAGCGGAACGAAAATCGTCAAATTTTCCGCGTGCGCCAGACCGAAACCGTCAGGCACGATTTTCTCGATTAAGACTTCGACGATTTCCGGCTGCTTCATCAAAAACTTATAAATAAAAAAGGCTGAGGCGCGGAATTTCAGCTTGTTCGCGCAGCGATTTCAAGAGCAGCGTGCGGAGCGTTTGACGGTAAACGGCTTCGGTCATTCGGTTTTTGTAAGGTCGAAGTCCGGCAATGTTTTCTTTTTCAAGCTCCGCTTTTTTTTCATCGGGAAAACTTTCGAGCAAAGCATTGTCAATCCGGCGGTCAAGCTCGCTCAACAATATTTCGAGCTTTTCCAGATCGGCAGTTTGGTGAAATTCTTTTCGCGCGGAATCGAGCGCCGCCAAAACTTCGACAGAAATCCGCTGCCAGTTGTGATTTAAACTTAAAGCCGGTTGTCGCAAACGTTTCGCAGCAAGCTGCAAATGCGTGAAAATTTCTCCTTGTGAAGCCGGCAAATCTTCAACTTTTTCAGGCGTTTCTATTTCTTTGTTTTGAATTTCTTTATTTTTATTTTCCGCGCCTGTTTGCCCCGCCAGCCAGTTTTCATATTCGCGTTCAACCGCATCGCGACAATAAAGCAAAGACTTGATCGAACGTTTTCGAGTTGGTTCAAGCTCGGCTTTCTCAAAAACCGCTTCAATCGCCCGCAAAACAAGCGCGAGCGGCACGCCGCGCTCTTTCCACGCCTCGATCAAAGCCCAATCGAGCGGCGACAGCAACAGATTCTTGCCGCGCCTGCGAACAAACAATTCTTCGATTTCCGAGAAATAATTAAAGTAATTCAAAAAAGTAATCAGTAATCAGTAATCAGTAATCAGTAATCAATCTCAATAACTTATTACTAATTACTAATTACTGATTACTATTCTTCGGGGTCTAAGCGAATTTTCATCCGGCGCAAAGTGCGTAAATCTTCGTCGGTGAGTTCGAGATTAAAATCTTCTTCGGACGCAAAATCCGTCGCTTCTTCGGCGTCAATTTCGCGCAAACCGATTTCGAGCCGCAAAGTTAATTGCAATTCATAGCCGGATTCGCGCAGCCGCTCGATTGCTTCGGCAACGCGCGGGCTGCGCTCGATTGCCGCATTTATCGCCGTGCCGACTTCGCGCACCGCTTGTTGAGCTTCGTCGTTTAGTTCCATAATGCCTCGCCGCTCGAAAAAGCGAAATTTGTCTCGATGCTAAGTCAGAAAACCGTTTAGGTCAAATCGAATTTTCCAAGTTGATTGAACCTTCGACGCGGCGTGTGATTTAATTTTTAAACGAGCGATTTTTTCTTAAAAATATGAGTGAAAAAGCGAAAGGTGAACGCCGCGAGCGTTTTCAAACGTCTTCCGGTATCGAACTGCCGAACGATTTTAATCCGACGAACGCAGCGCCCGTTGATTACGAAACAGATTTGGGCGCGCCCGGCGCGTTTCCGTACACGCGCGGCGTTCGGAGAAATATGTATCGCGGCAGGTTTTGGACGAT
>DASWLV010000094.1:0-24599 GCA_036400075.1 Pyrinomonadaceae bacterium | reverse complement strand
CTTTGTCGAAACCTTTTATCGGCTCGCATTACAAGAAAGTCACCAAAGGCTTTGTCAAAAATTCTAAAGGCAAGCTGCTGAAAGAGCAGAAATTTAAAAACGGCGACATCAGCGGGCGCGAAGCCTGGATAAAAATACCGGAAGGCAATGATTTAAACGCCGAAAGTCAGATAAAGACGAGACACCGAATCCAAAGAGTTCGAATGTTTTTCCGCGAAAATCGGTTTTATCTGCTGCTGGCGGTTCTGCCGGAAAATGAAATAGACGCTTTCGCAATAGACAACTATTTTAATTCTTTTAAGTTTAAATAACTCTAATCTGACTTTGGTATGAAGATTTTAATTGCCTTAATTTTAACTTTATTTTGTTCCCTCTCAACGCTCGCGCAGACGCAGTGGCAGGTAATCGTCACTGAGGCTTATTTGCGTAAATCGCCCGATTTGACTGCCGAAAAAGTTCACGCACTAAAAAAAGGCGATAAAATAACGCTCGAAAACGCTTCGGACACAAACGGCTGGTATCTTGCTTCAGTTTCAAAGGGGAAAATCAAAGGCTGGATTCGCAAAGAGTTCGTTCGCTCGCTGGCAGCTCCTGAAATTCCAAATCAGCCGCTAGAGAATCAACCGGCGCCCAAACAACCTTCGGAAAAGCAGCCGACGCAAAATCAAACTGCTCAACCCCGACCGGCGCAGAATCAAACTGCGGAAAATCAAACTGCGGAAAATAAAAATCGTCAAAGAATCGTTCCTTCTCCGACACCCGTTGCCGCTTCGACGCCAGCTCCGACCGCAATAACGACTCCAATACCAACTTCGACGCCAAACGGAATGCCAAATGCAGCTCCGTCGCCTCCTCCAACACCGGACGCCCCGATTGAGGACAACGAAGTTCTTCGCATCGAAACGGCGGAAGTGAATTTAACCGTGCGCGTCGTTGATGGTAATAATCGCCCGATTAACAATTTGAATCAATCGGATTTTAAAATTTATGAAGACGGCGTTTTGCAGCCGATTACTTCTCTAGCAACCGCCGAAGTGCCGATTATCAACGCGCTCGTTATTGATAACTCGCGTTCGCTTCGCTCGCAGCTTACAAAAGTGATCGAAGCCGGAAAAATCCTCGTCGGCTCAAACCGCCCCGACGACCAATCAACCGTCGTTCGATTTGTCAGCACAGATAAAATCGAAGTGATGCAGGATTTTACGCCTAATAAAGCGTCGCTCAACAATGCGCTCGAAAATTTATTCGTCGAAGGCGGACAGACAGCGATAATTGATGCGGTTTATCAAACCGCAAAAAATGTCGAGCAGCATCAAAACACCGGGAAAAACGAAGACGTTAAGATACGCACGCTGATTCTGATTACGGACGGCGACGACCGCGGAAGCCGAATGCGAGAACAACAGCTTATCGAGCTGCTCAGGCAATCAAACGTCCAGATTTACGCAGTCGGTTTCGTCAATGCTTTGAGCCGGGAACCGGACGCAAACGGCGTCAGCCGTCAGGAAAAAGCAAAGTCTTTTTTAACCCGTTTGGCGCAGGAAACCGGGGGAAAAGTCTATTTCCCCGATTCGATTGAAGAGCTGCCGCGAATCGCCAAAGATATTTCCGGCGAGCAGCGGACGCAATATTTGATTTCATACGCCCCGACCAACGAAGCGCGCGACAACAGCTTTCGCAAAATCAAAGTTGAAGTCAGCGAAGGAACGAACAAAGAAAAAAGAACCGCCATCGCGCGCACGGGCAGAAACGCCCTCCCCCAATAAAAGATTCAATGTAAAAAGAAAGAAAAAGCCTTGTGTTAACGCGAGGCTTTTTCTTTCACAGGTTTTTCGCGGAACTAATTTCTCGCTTTGGTGTCTATTAAATTGCCCCTTGACCCGATAGGCACCGGAAAGAGGGAAATATGTTTGAGAAATTAATTGAATCAACAAATGAAAAAGAAATCAAAAAACAATCGGCTTATTTCGGTTTAACGACCGTATTTTATTCCGTTTTAGTTCTCGGAATGTTTGTCTGGAGCGTGTTCAGCTTTGACCTTTCCGATTCCAACCGCAACTCGGATTTGACGCTCGAAGCTCTCGTCGCGCCAGCCGCCGAAATTGAACCCGAACCGCCGCAGCCGCGCGTCAATTTACAACCGAAAAAGGATGCGCCGAAAAACGCGAATCAAAATTTCGATCTTTTGCGCAATCCGGTTGAAAATATCAAAACCTCAACCAAACCGCCCGACGGCATTAACGCCGAGAAAGTCGCTTTTGATGAAATACGCGCGAATATGCCGTACAAAGCAAGCGACATAACGAAATACGGAGGCGTAGAGGGCGAAGGAACTCGGACAGGCATTTCAAATCCGCCTGTTTTGGAAACAACAAAAATTAAATCGAATACGGATGAAATTGATATTCCTCCGCCGCCCGTTGTAAAAAAACCGGAAACTCCGCGTGAAGCAAAGAAAACAAATATGGTGACAAGAGGCGTTGTTAACAGTATCGCCGTCAGTCTGCCAAAACCGCCTTACCCGCCGCCGGCAAAAGCCGTCAGCGCTTCGGGCGCGGTGAATGTGCAGGTGATGATTGATGAGCAGGGCAATGTCATTTCAGCCGTTGCCATCAGCGGACATCCGCTGCTCAGAGCCGCTGCCGTAAAGGCGGCAAAACAAGCGAAATTTACTCCGACCATACTTTCCGACCAACCTGTCAAAGTGACCGGCATGATTGTTTATAACTTTGTGCCTTAAGTTGAATTTCGGCAAAAAAATAAAGCGCGGACGAGAAAGTCCGCGCTTTATTTTTTTAATCTTTCTTCGCTTTACATTGCATAAACTTCTTCCGTGAGGCTGAAGGTATTTTCGATGACTCCAACGGACGGCAAGTTTCTGCTCAACGGGAATTCCGTTTGCAATAACTTTTCCGCGCCGCAGGCTTCGAGCGGTCGTGAAAATAAAAAGCCTTGTCCCAATTGGCACGAGAGACGTTTGAGCATTTCGTGGTGACATTCGGTTTCGACGCCTTCGGCGACAACCGATTTTTCCAGCTCTTGCGCCAGCCTAACAATTGTTTTGACGATGCCGAGACTTTCTTTGTCCGTGTTCATTCGAGAGACGAACGAGCGGTCAATTTTTAAAATATCAAACGGAAAACGGTGCAAATAGCTGAGGCTCGAATATCCTGTGCCGAAATCGTCAATCGAAAGCTGGACGCCGATTGCCTTTAGCTCGTTTAAAACCTGCTCTGCCGCTGCGGCGTTGTGCATCAGAACGCTTTCGGTTATTTCAAGCCGCAAATCTTTTGGCATCAACCCGGTTTTAATCAAAATATCGGCAGCTTCCTGGACAATATTTTTTTGCTTAAACTGATTGCCGGAAAGATTTACGCTGATGGTCAGCGGCTGCTTGAATTTCTTTTGCCATTCGTAAGTCTGGCGGCAAGCGTCTTCGAGCATTTTCTGACCGAGCGGAATGATTAACCCGGTTTCTTCGGCGAGCGGAATAAAATCTACGGGCGAAACAAAGCCTCTCGTCGGATGCCGCCAGCGTGCGAGCGCTTCAAAGCCGACGATTTTTCCGGTTTTAAGCGAAACGATTGATTGATAAAACGGAATGATTTCGCCGTTTTCGACCGCGCGGCGCAAATCGTTCTCCATTTTCAGAGCTTCCAGAGCGCGCGTGTGCATATTGACGTTGAATACTTCGTGGCGCGCTTTGCCGTTGGCTTTCGCGCGATACATCGCAGTATCCGCGTCGCGCAAAATGTCTTCCGGTCGTTCATAGCCGGTTTCCGAATAAGCGATGCCGATTGAAGCTGTAGTAAAAAATTCCTGTCCTTCGAGATCAAACGGATGTTTGAGGGCTTCCTGAATCCGCTCGGCGACTTCGGTTGCCAGAGCGTGACTGGGAATGCTGTCAAGCAAAATTGCAAACTCATCGCCGCCGAGACGCGCCACGGTATCAATTTTTCGGGCGCAAGTCTCCAATCGGCGCGACAAATCAACAAGCAATCTGTCGCCCATATCGTGACCCAAAGAGTCGTTGACGATTTTAAAACGGTCGAGATCAATGAAAAGAATTGCAAATCGGTAATCTTTCAAACGCTTGGCGCGCTCGACCGCCATTCCCAAACGGTCTGACAGCAACGTCCGATTCGGCAATCCGGTTAGAGCATCGTGAAAAGCGGCGTAATGAATTTGTTCCTCGGCGCGTTTGCGGTCGGAAATATCCTGAACCTGGAAAATCACCTGGCGCGGCTTGTTATCATCTCCGCGAATCAGCGAAGCGCTTTGCAGAACCCAAATCGAATGACCGAATTTGTGAACATAACGTTTTTCAAGCTGATAATGCGGAATTTTGCCTTCGATGAGCTGGTAAAGATGAACCAAATCGTTTCCGAGATCGTCTTCGTGCGAGATGGTTTGCAAATCGCTTTTGAGCAGCTCGGCTTCCGTAAATCCGAGCATCCCGCACAGAGATTCGTTGACTTGCAGCCATTGCCCGCCCGGACTAATCAGAGCCATTCCGGCGGCGTGGTCGAAAGCGTTGCGGAAATATTCCTCGCTTTCGCGCAAAGCCCGGCTGATTCTTTCCTGTTCGGCGATGTAATGCGACAATTCTTCGACGTGCTTTTGCGCCAATTCGGCTTGCGCGCTAGCCGCTTCGACGTTTTTCAGATAAGTCGTGTAGGTAAAATAAACAACTACAATGACCGGAACTGTGGCAAAAAAAGCGTAAATTCCGAAAGTCCCGATAAGCTGCGCGGTAATTCCGGCAGCCGAAGCTCCGGCGAAATACGTCAGCGAAGTCCACAGAAAATTGTCTTTCCACATCCTCCAAATCGGTTTATCGGCTTTTAAAGCCACGCCGATTGCGACCAGACCGGAATTCGTGGCGTACTGAACGACAGCCATCAAACAAATGGCGACAATAAAATTCGAGGTAAAACCTTGCCTGTTAAGCTCGACCATCGAGCCGAAACAAGCCCGCAAAATAAAAACCGTGAGAAATGTTGAAACGATAAAGACGGCGGTGTTAAAGGCAATTGTGAACCATTTTTTCGCAAAACGGTGGGTTGAACAAAGAGCGTCGGCGCCCGCTAATAAAATCCCTGCTTCTCCGCCGAAAATCAGAATCGCCAAAAAAAGAAATGTGTCGGAAAGAGAGATTTGCCCTTTAACGCGAGGAATTTCAACGATAATCCGAGAACCGAAACACACGGTGAGGACGGCAAAAATCAAAAATGAAATGCCGACTTCCGCCGTATTAAAATTATAAACGGTGAGAAGGCACATTGCTGCGCCGGTTATAATAACCGTCCACATAAACGGAACGGCATATTTTTTTCTGCCAGCGGGTTGCATATTTTAAGTGGAGTGAGGCGGCGCAAAGAATTGGGTAAATCGCCGCGTTCAAAATAGCAATTAGTATGCCGAGCCTTATTATTTTATAATCAAGCAAATATGGACTTTTAACTCAAACCCGGATTTAGATGATTAAATCAAAATGACGGATTTTGTCATTTTGACTGACAGAAATGACCGAAGTTGTAACATTTCGGTCACGCGGCGCTTTGAGATTTGCGTTCACGTTAAATAAAAAAAGCCTGACGTTTCCATCAGGCTTTTTTTATTTAACTTCAATTATTGAGGTTTTTTTCGTTCTTGTTCGCGGCGTTTTTGCTCTTCTTGTTTTTGGCGTTCCTGCTCGCGGTCGTTTTTATCTTTGACCTCCACAACCGGCGGTTTTTCTTTCTTAGGCGGCGTTTTGCCTTCCTGCTGCGCGGAAGCCGCCGTAACCGAAAAAGCCGACAGCAACAAAACAAGACAAGTTTTAGTGTAAATCCTCATTGCTTTATTCCCTCCGTTTTGTCTTTAATTTCTCTAACGCACCAAATGGAGAGAGCAAATGTGCGCCGCAAACTATCAAGCAAATCGGATGCCACCCGTAAAATTAAGGTTTACCGCCCTTTTATTGACTTTTAAATTAGCGAATTCGCCAATTTCCGCCATTTGCATACGAAATCGTTACCTGCGCGCCGTAACTCGTGCGCTGCCGATGTTGCCGTTGGCGTCAAAAGCGCGCAAAGAAATCGTATGTTCGCCCGGCGAAATCGGAAATTCGACGGTAAAACGCTCGCGCGGGCTGTCGGCAATTCCGTCGTCCGCATAAACCGTCTGCCATTCTTTGCCGTCAACGCTGATTTCGGCTCTTTGCACAAAGCTCGCCGCATCTACGGCTTCAAACGAAGCGCGCGCGCTCTCGCCCGTAATTTGCGCCGCGCCGACGGCGGAAACCGCGGGCGGCGTGTTGTCAATGTCAACCGGCTCGCTTTCGCGCTCGCCCGCAAGATTCGTCCCGGCTGGATTTTCCGGCGCGTCGGTCGCTGCGATTTTGAAAATATAACGCCCGTCGGCGAGCGCCGCGCCGTCAATCGTAAAAAACGTTTCGCGCAAATTGTCTTTTAAAAGCCGAAAAGCCGTTTCGTTGACCGCGCGGTAATAAACCGCGTATTCGAGCCGGTCGCCGTTCCGGTCTTCCGCCGTCCAAATCAGCGAACGCGCACCGCGTTGATAAAGGCGGCGAGGCGGCGCGACGACGTTTGCCGGAAGCCCGAAAACCTGCGGATCGAGACCGGAATTTTCAATATTCGGATCAATTTGCGGCGGCGCGTTCGCTTGCAGCCCGACATTGGTCGGCAAAACCTGCACGCTCAAAACTTCCGGCGCGATGTTTCTGGGCAAATATGAAACGTTGACTTCGCTCAAGCTCGTCGCCGTCGCGCCTGTGCCGCGCAATACAGCGCGCCATTGCATAAATCTCGCACGCGGGCTACTGACTTGCGAACCAGCCGCCTCCCGGTAAGCGGCGCTCCAATCCGACCACGTTGCGTCGGGTTTTTCGGTATTTCCGGTTCTGGTCTGCAACTCGGCGGCTTGCCCACGCCACCAGATTCTGCCCCACAAAGCCGATGCTTTGGCGTCTCTGACGGTTGATTCGTAAACGCCTTCGGTCACGGTTTCGCCGCCGAAACGGTAAAGCTTGCCCCCATTGCTCGAAGTTGCAATAAATCCGTTTCCGCTCACTTCGAGATTGGAAATTTGACCTTCATTCGATTGCAGCAATAGAGTCTCACGCCCGTCGTTTGTCATCGAATAAATTCTGCCTTTGTCCGAAGTGCCGACAAAAACGCCGCCCGCAGGATTTGCCGCTAGCGAAAATCCGGTGACTGTCGAAGAACTCCAAATCGTGTCATATCCGCCGTCGGGCAGAATGCGGAAAACTGCCGATTTCGCGTTCGTTAAATCGTTGCGGCTGCGCGCGGGAGTTGCGGTTTGATTTTGAGAGCTTGTGTCATCGGAAATCGTCATCGAAATGGAGGAAACTGTTGCGCCAGCCGGAGAAACTATGTTTCCGCCGGAAGTATTGCCGGAGCTTGATGCAGAAGCAGTTTCACTTAAAGCCAGAGCGTAAATCGAGCCGTCGGGCGCGATTGACAACCGGTGGATTTCGCGCAGCGGCGCGTCGAGCAAAGCAAACGCTTTTCCCTCTGGGGAAATGCGCAAAACAAGCCCGTTTGAATCTGTTCCGGCGATCAAATTTCCCTGACGGTCAACAGTTAAAGTAATAATGTGAGTTTCCGAAGAATCGAACAGGAGAGAAGTTTCCGGCGCGGCGTTTTGACTGCGAACCCGATAAATTTTCCCATTATCGCCGCTGCCGACCGCCAAGCTTCCGTCCGGCATCGTAGCCAGGCTCCAAATGTATTTGTCCGCCGGATCAAAAAAAGTTTCGGCTTTGCCGCCCGCGTCAATTCGATAAACTTTGCCGTCGGGCGAAGTTGCGGCGTAAATCTGATTATCTTTGCCGACGACAATCGCCGTCACGTCCAATTCGTTTGAATCGAAAAACAAGCTTCCCTGCCCGTTTGCGCCGACGCGGAAAATCCGCCCGTCGTTTCCCGTGCCGAGATAAACATTGCCCGCCGCGTCCGTCGCGCTCGACCAAACGAACGATTGCTGAGTGTTGAAAACTTCCTGAAGTCGCGGCGCGAGAACGATTGTGCCGTTATCGGTAATCGAAACGCCGCGCGCGTCGCCGCGCAAAACTTCGGCGCGTGTGTTGACCTGCCAAACAGCGGGCGGCGCGGCGGCATTGACCGAAAAATTGAGGAAAAGTACCGAGAAAACCAGTATTAAAAGCTGCCGAAATGTAAATTTGTTCATTCAATTTCCTAAAACGCAGTGTGAAAAACTTATCTCAAGTTAAAACAAAATCCGCGTTTCTGAAAAGCAGGAACACAAATTCGGCGAATATTTTCGCTTATTTTTTTCCGACGGCGACAGCCGCAGGCGGTCTGGCTTCGATAAAACGCACCGCTTCGTGCAGTTCTTCGGCGTCGCCCGTAATCAATCTGGCGCTTCGCTCTCTGGTAAAATAAGCCCACATCCATTCGCTCAAAACAGCTATCCGGCTGCGAAAATCAATCAAGCCGATAACGTGAACAAAAAGCCACAACATCCAGGCTATAAAACCGGAAAAATGCCAGCCGCCGATTTGCGCGATGGCTTTGTTGCGCCCGATGGTCGCCATACTGCCTTTGTCAACGTATTTAAATTGGCGGCGCGGCTCGCCTTTTAAATCGCGCAAAATGTTTTTTGCGGTGTGCTCCGCCTGCTGCATCGCCGCGGGCGCGACACCCGGCACAACACCGTTTTCGTCTTTAAAAAACGCCATATCGCCGATGACGAAAATGTTTTTATCGTTCGGAATTGATAAATCCGGCTGAACCACGACTCTGCCCGCGCGGTCGGTTTCCGTTTCCAACTGCTTGCCGAGAGGAGAAGCCGTCACGCCCGTTCCCCAAAGCGCGACGCTGCATTCAATCCATTCATCATTAACTTTAATTCTGCCCGGCTCGATTTCTTTAACCATACTGTTTAGGAAAACCTCGACGCCGAGTTCTTCCAAATGTTCCTGAGCCTTTTTTGAGAGAACATCGTCAAACGTCCCCAAAACTTTCGGCGAGCCTTCAAACAGCAAAACGCGCGCTTTTTTCGTATCAATTGCTTTAAAATCTTTCGACAAAGCCTGACGCGCGATGCCCGCGATAGCGCCTGCAAGTTCAACGCCGGTAGGACCGCCGCCGATGACTGCGAAAACCAAAGGCTCATGCATACCTGTTAGAATCGCGTCGCGTTCCGCCAATTCAAAAGCGAGCAGCACGCGGCGGCGAATTTCCACTGCGTCCTCAATCGTTTTCAAACCGGGCGCGTCTTTTTCCCATTCGTCGTGACCGAAATAAGAATGACGCGCACCGGCGGAGACAATCAAATAATCAAAAGGAATCGCCGAATAATCGTGCAGCAGAACCGCCCGTTTTTCGATGTCGAAACCGATGACTTCGCCAAGCACCACTTCGACGTTTTTATAACGATGCAAAATGCGGCGAATCGGCGAAGCAATCTCGCCCGGCGACAATACAGCAGTTGCCACCTGATATAACAGCGGTTGAAAAGTATGGTGATTTTTCCGGTCAATCAGCGTCACTTCGACTGGCTTGTTTCCCAGAAATTTCGCCGCGCGCAAACCGCCGAAACCGCCGCCGACAATCACAACTCTCGGCTTTTCTCCTGTTCCACTCATATTTCTACTCCTCGAAAATTTTTCGGAAGAGGACTTTGAGAAAATTTTCTCAAAGTCCTCTTTACATTTGACGAATTTCAGCCGAAAAAGTTGCCGCATATTTTAATTTTCGCCATTTTCAATTTATAGCGAAACAGCGTTTCTTTCAGTCTGATTTAAGACAAAGCGTTTTTGCCGAATAGTTTTATGAACCGATGAATCTTGAATAAAGCGAGCGGGCTACAGAAACGTCATCAGTACCGCGAATGATGGCGCGGGCGTCTCGAAAAACCGTAATTTCAAATTCGCCGACACCGAAACGCAAAAGATATTCATTCCTTTTCAAATCGGCAATATTTTCCAGACGTTTTGCTAAATTCTCCAAATCAATCTGCGAGGAAACGGGCGGCGCAATTTGAACCGCGTTTCTGCCGCACAAAATTGCTTCAAAATTTGAGTTTTCGGCTTCGAGATTTTCAAATTTCCGCTGCCCGCAGGTTTGGCAGTCGTCCTGCGGTTTTCCCAATTTGATTTTGCGCCACTCGTTTTCCCAAACATCAAACTGCATCAAAGAGCCGTGTAATTTATCGAAATTTCCGGTCAAAATTTTCAATGCTTCGGTTGTTTGGGTTGCCGTCACAACGCTGATAACCGGCTGAATCACGCCTGCCGTGTCGCAAGTAGCGGCGCTTCCCGCCGGGGGCATTTCTTCAAAAATGCAGCGCAAACACGGCGTTTTATTTGGCTGAATCGTCATCGTCACGCCATAGCTCGACACAGCCGCGCCGTAAATCCAAATTTTGTTGTGCTTAACGCAGGCGTCGTTGACGAGATAGCGGGTTTGAAAATTGTCCGTCCCGTCTAAAATCAAATCGCAGTCTTTAATAAAATTTTCGACGTTCGAGTAATTAACATCCGCAACGATTTCTTCCGTCTCGATTTCCGAATTGATTTCCGCAATTCTATTTTTCGCCGCAACAGCTTTCGGAAGCCGATCTTTTGCGTCTGTTTCGGAAAACAAAGTCTGCCGCTGCAAATTGGAAAACTCGACAAAATCGCGGTCAACAATTCTTAATTTCCCGACACCCCCGCGCGCTAAAATTTCCGCCTGTGCCGCGCCGAGCGCGCCGCAGCCGACAATCAAAACGCGGGAATTTAATAGTTTTTCCTGTCCTTCTTTGCCGATTCCGGCAAACAAAATCTGTCTGCTGTAACGCTCGTTCATCAAAATCCGTTTAATCAAACAATAATTTTACAAACTCTCTGATGCTGATGACTATGCTTGAGTCGTTGGGCACGTCCTGAAAACGATTTTTCTCGATTGCATTTTGAAATTGCTGCTCGCGCAAACGGCTTCGTTCCTGTTCGAGCTGTAATTTCTCCTTTTCGCGCGCCCTGTCTAGCCCGCCTTTGCGAATAAACTCGGCGATTTGCGGCAGCTCTTCGGCGTCAAACCAGATTCCGTGCTGTTTGCAGGTGTCAATAACGACGCCGCTCGAACGCGCAAAATTGTTTCGGTTCATCAATTGTCCGCATGCGGGGCAAGGCACGTATCTGATTGAATTGTCTTTCGGCGCGTTTGAATTTGCCGCAAATTGCCGGCTTAAAACGACGGCTTGACGCTCGCGGCTGGCGCAGATGTTTTCAAACGATTCGGCGTCCGACCAGAAACCGCCGCATTTTCCGCATTCGCGCAAAACGATTTCATCGAATTGCAGGACTTTCATTTTCAAGCGGCAACGCGGGCATTTTCTCGGATTTTCTTCGTCCGCGAGTTCCGGCTGCACTGTTTTCGCGCCGCAATGCCCGCAATGAAGGCTGCCGAGAAACATCAAACCGAAACACGCCGGACAAGCCTTTGTTTTCAACCTCGAATGACAAAACGCGCACTGCGATGAATCGGATGAAACAGCCGCGCCGCAGTTCGGGCAATGGGGAGATTCGATTTTCATATTTTTGTCGCGGATTTATTGAAAAATTTTGGCGGAATTGATTTTAAGATTGGAGTTTTCCGAGCGCCGCCGCGCTCATTTCTTTGACGGGCGCGTCTTTTCCCGTCCAGATTTTCTGCTGCGCCGCAGCCTGCGCGACGAGCATTGCCAGCCCGCCGATTGTCGGCGCAAAAACCGAAGAGGCTTCGCGCATCAAGCGCGTCTCAAACGGATTATAAACCAAATCATAAACCAAACCAACGCCTTTTAATTGCTCCGCCGTCGCCGCAGTCTCGTTTTCCAACCCGCCCTTTTTCATTCCGAGCGGCGTTGCATTTACGATCACGTCAAAGTTTTTGAGCGGTTCAATTTGGGATTGCAAATCTTGAATCTTAACGCCGAAATCAACGACCACACTTTTTGCTTTTTCAGAATTTCTGGCAAAAACCGTGACGGTTGCGTTTTCCCGCTGCAAAGCGTAAACGCAGGCTCGCGCCGCGCCGCCTGCGCCGAAAACTGCGACTCGCGCGCCGTTTAAATCGCCGAAAGCGTTTTTGAGCGGTTCGATAAAACCGTCGGCGTCGGTGTTAAATCCAAGAAGTTTGTCGCCTTCGATTTTGACCGTGTTGACCGCGCCGATTTTCCGCGCCGTTTCATCAACAAAATCGAGATATTTCATAATTTCGATTTTGTGCGGAATCGTGATTGAAAAACCGCGAAAATTCCAATCAATCTCGCGCGTTTTCGGATTAACCATTCGCCGGATAAATTCTTCCAGATTTTTCACGGCAAACGGGACGTAAACGGCGTTCATTTTGTGAAATTTAAAAGCCGCGTTGTGCATCTGCGGCGAAACCGAATGGGAAACGGATTCGGCGATAAGCCCGTAAATCTCGCTCGTTTCGTCCAATTGCTTAACGCGATAAACATCAATCATTTCCTGCGCCGTAAGCTGTCCCGGCGCGGTCGCGCTTTCTTCATCGAGCGCGGCAAAAGTCATAAACGCGCCGCGCGACAAACCCAAAATCCGCGTCCAAACGCCGCTTTCGCCCATTGCAATCGGAATTAAATCTCTGTTTTCGCTTTTTGCACGTTCCAGTAGTTTTATCAACGCCAAACCATCTGTCGCATCATTTACTTGAACGGCAATTTTTATTACATCAGCTTTCGTGGCACTCAGTTTTTCGTAAATTTCGGCGAGATTTTTTGGTGTACAATTAAAATCGTGGTGTGAACAAATAGTTAGTTTGCGAGTAAAAGCTGCATTTATAATTGTCTGATATAAATCTAATTCAAAATCTACCCATAAATTATCGGTTTTCCACAAACTCCAAAACTTTAATCTGTCCTCTTCGCTTAAACTTCTTTTACCACCTTGCTCTTTCGGTCGAAAAGTAAATAATTCAGTTTTTTTTGAGGAAGGAAGTTCAAATATTTTCTCAATTTCGCCCTCATTCAAACAATCAAAGCGCAGTTCGATAAAATCGGCATTTATTTCTCCGATTCCAATTTTCTTTTGAAATTCGCTTGCTGTCTCCGCGCAAACCGAAACGCAGATTCTTCCGTTGTTCATCGTAAAAAGTTAGCCACAAAAACACAAAAGACGCAAAAGCCATGAAAAGCCTTTGCGCCCTTTGTGTGCGTTGCGTGAAATTTAATCCAAATTCGCAAAAAGCTCGTGCGAGAGATAACGCTCGCCGAAATCGCAGATGATTGAAACAACTCGTTTCCCCGCGCCGAGTTCCTGCGCGACTTGCAGCGCGGCGACGGTGATCGCGCCGGAAGAGATTCCGCAGAAAATTCCTTCTTCGCGCGCCAATCTGCGCGCCATAGCGACCGAGGCTTCGTAGTCAACCTGAATCACGCGGTCAACAAATTTCGGATCGTAATTTTCCGGCACAAATCCCGCGCCGATGCCTTGAATTTTGTTCGGTCCGGGCGCGCCGCCCGATAAAACCGGCGAGCTGGCTGGCTCGACCGCGACAACCAAAACTTCGCTTCCGACTTCCGATTTCAAAATCTCACCGACGCCTGCAATGGTTCCGCCGGTTCCGACTCCAGCGACAAAAGCGTCAATTCGTCCGTCGGTGTCTTCCAAAATCTCCCGCGCGGTTGTTCGTCGGTGAATTTCCGGGTTTGCCGGGTTGTCGAATTGTCCGGGCTGCCACGAGTTCGGCATTTCGGCAAGTAATTCGGCGACTTTGGCGATTGCGGCTTTCATTCCTTCCGCGCCCGGCGTTAAAACCAATTCCGCGCCGAGGGCTTTCATCACGCTTCGGCGCTCGACGGTCGTCGAATCGGGCATCACGGCAATCAAACGATAACCTTTAATCGCGGCGGCAAACGCGAGCGCGATTCCGGTGTTACCGGAAGTCGGCTCAATCAAAACGGTTTGTCCCGGCGTGATTACGCCGCGCTGTTCAGCGTCTTCGATCATTGCCGCGCCGATGCGGTCTTTGACCGAATCCATCGGGTTTTGCGATTCGAGCTTGCAGAGCAATTCGGCGCTGGACTCATCGGTGATGCGATTGATTCGAACAAGCGGCGTGTAGCCGATTAGTTCGAGCATATTGTTGGCGATTTTCGGTCTTTGCGGCATTACAGATTTTCTCCCTCTTGATTCGTTATTTTTGATTCGGCAAATTTATTGTCTCGCCCTCGGTGTTAATCTTCAAATGGGTTGTCGTATTTTCCGTAACGCTTGTGGGCGGAGCGAAAAGCTCGCCCGTGTTGCGCACGGCTGGCGCGGAGTAATCGCTGGCGAACAAAGTTTGTCGCGGCGGCAAAGCGGCGTTTGCAGACTGCGGCGGAAAAGCGGTGTTTCCCGCATTAAAACCGGCGTAATTTGCTCGCTGCTCAATCCGCTTAACTTTTAAATAGCTCGCAATTCCGCTGCCCATTTGCCAGAACGCGGGAATCAGCATCCAAAACCACCAATTCTTACCGCCCGCCGCGCCACTCACGGCTAAAGTAATCGAGACGATTAAAAATGCTATGCCGACCAGAAAACTGGTGACTGCGACATTCCATAATTTGTCGGGATCGTTCGAGTTTTCGCCGTTACAATTAACATCTTCATCTTTCTTCTTGAGCGATAATTGCCCGGTCATTACCGCCGAAACCGATTCTAATTCGAGACCGCAGCTTCGACAAAATCTGACATTTTCGGCATTTTGCGAACCGCATTTGGGACAAAACATATTTTTTTAACCTTCGTTTTTTGATTTATTTTTCAGATCACGCTGCCTGCGCGCTTCATATAAGATTACGCCCGCCGCCACCGATACGTTCAAAGATTCGATTTTACCCGACAAAGGAATTTTTACCAGCGCGTCGCAGTTTTCCTCGACCAGACGATGCAAGCCTTTGCCTTCGCCGCCCAAAACAATCGCGCTCGGAATTGTCCAATCCCAATCGGTGTAAGACATTTTCGCATTTGCGCTCGTCCCGACAATCCAAATTCCGCGCTCTTTTAAATCCTCCAAAAGCCGGTTCAAATTCACGACCTTCGCCACCGGCAAATATTCGAGCGCGCCAGCCGCAGTTTTTGCCACCGTTTCGGTCAAACCGACGGCGCGGCGTTCGGGCAGAAAAATCGCGTGCGCTCCGGCGCATTCCGCCGTGCGCGCAATCGCGCCCAGATTTCGCGGGTCTTCGACTCCGTCCAGAACAACGGCAAGCGGTTCGTCGCCGCTGCCGATTTTTGCAATTAAATTTTCCAAAAGCTCGTCTGCATTCGCGTATTTTGCGGCGGCGATTGTCGCCACGACGCCTTGATGATTTGCGCCCGGTTCGACAAATTTCGCTAAAGTGTTTTTCGGCACGCGGTTAACGATGATTCCCTGCTCTTTCGCCAAATGCAGCAAATCTCGCAGGCGGTTGATCTGCGCTCCGTCCGCAATCGTGATTTGCTCGACGTTTCGCTTGCCCGAACGCAGAGCTTCAAGAATCGGCAAAACGCCGTAAATCTTCGACGATTTTGGTTTTTCAGGATTCATTTAACGAGATTCTAACTATTTTCCCGGAATCTTCAAACCTCAATTTTTAATTCCCGCAAAATTGCGCGCGCCGCTTTTTCCGATGCGCCGCCCGCGCCGAGCGTCGCCGTGACTTCCGCCAAACGTCGGCGCATTTGTCGGTTTGTTTCCGGCTGAAGCAGTTTTTCCAATTCTTCGGCTAAACGCGCGGCGTTTAAATCGTTCTGAATCAACTCGGTCGCCAACCTTTCCCCGGCAATTAAATTGATTAAACCAACATGCTCGACGCTAATTAAATGCCGCAGAGTGTGCCAATTAAAAGCGGAGATTTTGTAACAAACGACGAGCGGCGTTCCCATCAAAGCCGTTTCCAAAGTCGCCGTTCCGCTCGCAACCGCAGCCGCATCCGAAGCGGTAAGCGCTTCGCGAGTTTCGTTTTCGACGACGATTAATTTTTCGGGCAAATTCAACCCTTTTTCCCGCCCGATGTTGATGATTTCTTCAATTTCCTCCGGTTTTCTGGTCGGCGCAGCCGTTACGACAAATTGAATGCGCGGGTTTTTCTCAAATAAAAGAGCGGCGGCTTCGAGCATCGGCGGCAGAATTTTGGTTAATTCCTTGCGTCGGCTTCCCGGCAACAGCGAAACAATCGGATTTTCAGGCTTTAAATTGTGTTTGCGGCAAAATTCTTCGCGCCCGTATTTCGGATAAACTTCGCCGACGAGCGGATGACCGATAAACTCGACTCTCTCAAAACCGCGCTCGGCGTACCAGGCTTTTTCAAACGGCAAAATCGCCAGCAGCAAATCAACGTCGCGGCGAATCGTCCGCACGCGATACGAACGCCAAGCCCAAAGCTGCGGGCTGACGTAATAAATAGTTTTCACGCCCGTTTTTTTGAGCGATTTGGCGAGCCGCAGATTAAATTCCGGGAAATCAACGAAAACCACGGCGTCGGGCTTTCGCTCGCTTGCGGCTTGTTTCAAAGTTTGAAAAACGCGCAGGAAACGCGGCAAAGCCCGCCCGACTTCGAGCACACCGATAATTGCCAAATCATCCGCCGCAACCGCGGTTTCAACATCACGCGCGCGCATTTTCTCGCCCGTCAAACCGAAAAACTCGAATGTTACGTGCGGCGCGATTTCGCGCAGTTTCTCGACCAGAGCGGCGGCGTGCGCGTCGCCCGACGCTTCGCCCGCCACAATCATCAACCGAACGGTTTTCATCCGAAACAGTTTAAGGTTCAGAGTTCAAAGTTCAAAGTTTACGGACAAAAACAAAACTTTGAACCTCGAACCTCAAACCTTAAACCCGGCGTATTGGACTTTGCTCCGTTGAACCCGTAAAATGCAACTTTTGATTATGCAAGCCGCATCACTACGACGAGCATTTGCGAGAAAATCCGTCACACCTGACATATACAACGTTTATCGGAGGAATCGTTCAGTGAAGTTTCGAGTCGCCTTTTGGCTTTTATTTGTTTTGTGCTTTGTCGGCACTTCTGCGTCGCAGGCGCAGGTTGATTCGCTGGTCGCCCAGATTACGTCCTCATCCGCCAACACTTTCGTCCGCGACATCAGCGGCGACGGGCGCTTTGTCGTTCTCGAATCAAGCGGCGACATCTCGACCGAACGCGATTCAAGTCGCAACAACGCCGACGGCAACTCGGAAATTTTTCTGTTCGATTACGCTCAACGCCGGATTTTTCAAATCACGAACACCAGACGAGTTTTAAGCGACAACGCCGCTTCGGCAACAACTCAAGCCAATATTGTGGTTGACATTACAAACACGCGCCCGGTTATCGCCAATCAACTTGTTAATAACGAGTTGTGGATTGCTTTTACTTCCAATGCCGCGCCTTCATTTACAAATCCGACTCCGGCGGGCGCAAATCCGGGGAATTTCGACGGGACGGCTTTGACCGACACCGCTGCCCGACAAATTTTTGCGGCTGACGCTAACACGGAAATCTTTCTTTATCGCGTTTTGGTAACGACTCAAACAATTGATTTATCGAGAGGAATTGAAATTCCGTTTAACAATTTAGCCGCCGGAACTTTTACGCAGGTGACAAATTCGCAGGCAAACTCACCGTCACAACCCGGAACTGCCAACATCGCGCCATTTATCTCCGACGACAACCGCGACTTGTCAATTGATGACACGGCTGCGACTTTGGCTTTTGTTTCGAACCGAAACTACACCAACGAAAACGCCTCGCCCGACGACAATGCCGAAGTTTTTGTTTATAAAAGAAACATCGGCGGAACCAACGGCAGCTTTCAACAAATCACGCGGACGCCGCGCGCTACGGAAAACGCGCCGATTTTCACCCAGAATCCGTCAATTTCGGGCGACGGCACAAGACTCGCTTTTTACTCGAACGCGAGCGTTCCGCGCAATCCGACTGTAGTGCCTGCCATCAACATAGATAATGCCGATAACAACGGCGAAGCGTTTTACGCCGTGTTAAGCTCAAACGGGCAACCGTCGGCTTTTACGCAGATTACCAGAACGGCGCGCGTTAATCCTTCCGATACGGTGGTGCTTTTCAGCGCCGGACGCCGTATCAGCCGCGACGGGCGTTACGTCGGTTTTGAAACGCTTTCAAACAATCCGGCAGCAGGCGGCGGAACCAATCAAACCGGCTATCAGCTTTACGTTTTTGACACGACCGTCCCGCAGCAAATAAATCAGACAAACCCTGCGGCTTATCGCGCCGTCGGACCGCGCAGCGACGCCGATGCTGCCGCCACATTCGGCGATGTTCGCCGTTTCCCGACATTTACTTTGGTTTATAATCCTCCGACCAATACTTTTGAACCGGGCGTCGTCTTTGCTTCCAGACTTAATTTCAACGCCGCCGGAACGGTCCCGGCAACCGCCAGCGAAGGCTTAAACCCGGATGCAACCCGGCAAGTTCAGATTTTTTCGTTTCCGCTCACGCAAACAGCCGGATTTAATGCAACTTTCACGCGCATTTCGCGTTTTCCGACTTCGGCTTTAAGCGAAATCCAGCCATACACGAGCAACACGAATCGCCGCATTGCTTTTAACATTCCGCGCGAGCTTGGCGGCGGAAACTCTGATTCGACCAGCGAAGCGTTTTATTTACTAACGCCTAATTCAATTTCCGAAACCCAGAACAATTTAGCTGTTTTCACGGGCGCCAGCGCGTTGCCAGTCGCCACGCCGTCGCCGTCTCCGACACCGACGCCGACGGCGAGTCCGACTCCAACTCCGCTGACAGCGCAAGGGCTTTCTCCCGATATGATAGCCGTCGCCAGATTAACGAGCGGCACACTGACCGTTTCTCAAACGGCAACCGGAGCGTCAATCGCTCGTCGTTTCCCGCTTCCGATTGAACTGGGCGGCGTAAGCTTATCAATCAACAATGTGGCGGCTGGTATTTATTCGGTTGACAGCGCCCGCGGCGAAGTGAGATTTGTGACTCCCGCCGGACTCGCACCCGGAACTTATCCGATTGTTCTCAACGATAACGGCAGAATCTCGCGCGGCACAGTCATAATTGTCGCCGCCCAACCGGATATTTTCCGGCGAGACGATACGGCGGCAGGCGGCGGTCGCGCATCGGTTTTTAACGTGACGACCGGAGTTGCGATGCAGGGCGAGCCGTTTGCAATCAGGAGCATTAGGCTGCGCGGCGGTTATAATGTGGTACAAACCAGGTTAAGAGTGTTTTTAACCGGCGTTCAAGGACTTGCCGCCGGCGCATTTACTATTAAAATCGGCACCATAACCATTCCGGCGGCGAATATTTTAACCGGCGCCACTCCGACCGACAGACCGGGCGTTTACTCGGTGGACTTTCTGCTTCCGCCCGAAGTCGCCGGTCAGGGCGACGCGCCGATTGTAATTACTGTTGTGGGAGGTGGTACCTTTACAACCCGCCCGGACGACACTGCGCCGCGAGTCAGAATTTTACCTTAAACTTAAAGGGCGGGATAAAACTCCCGCCCTTTTTTGTTGGAGCGCGGTCATTCTCGCCTGCATCTTTATCAAGAAAAGATAGGCGAAAGTGATCGCGCTCCGCTTCGATTTGCATTATTTTTTTGCAATGCGGCGACAATTATCTTAAAATTTAAAAGAAGTATTTATTATTTAAAGGAGTTTATTTAAATGTCACAAAACAACGGACAAGCGAAAGATGTCAAAACGACGAAGATTTCTCCCGTAATTTGGCACGACGGCAAATTTATTGCGTGGGACGACGCTCGCGTTCACGTAATGACGCACGCGCTTCATTACGGTTCGAGCGTTTTCGAAGGCATACGCTGCTACAAAACCAAGCAGGGGTCTGCAGTTTTCCGACTTCAGGAACATATGCAGCGCCTTCTGAACTCAGCGAAAATCTATCGAATGGACACAAATTTAACTCGCGACCAGTTGTCAAAAGCCGCAGTCGAGCTTGTCCAACGCAGCGGTATGGAAGAATGCTATTTGCGCCCGATTCTCTTTCGCGGCTTAGATGAAGAAAATCCGGCATTCGGGGTTTATCCGCTGCTGAATCCTTTAACCTGCTACATCGCCGCCTGGGATTGGGGCAAATATCTCGGCGAAGAAGCGCTCGAAGCCGGAGTTGACGTTTGCGTTTCGAGCTGGACGCGAATAACCGCCAACAGTATGCCGCCAATGGCAAAAGCCGGTGCAAACTATATGAACTCGCAGCTTATCAAAATGGAAGCCAGATTAAACGGCTTTACCGAAGGCGTTGCGCTCGATGACAGAGGTTTTATCTCGGAAGGTTCGGGCGAAAACCTATTTTTGGTTAATAACGGAAAACTACTGACGCCGCCGCTGGCTTCATCCATTTTGCCGGGCATCACCCGCGACACTACGATTCAAATCGCCCGCGAGCTCGGCATTGAAGTAGTCGAAACCTCTTTGCAACGCTCGGCTCTATATCTCGCCGACGAACTATTCTTTACCGGCACAGCAGCGGAAATAACACCGATTCGCTCGGTTGACCGCATTACAATCGGAAGCGGCAAGCGCGGCGAAATCACCCAAAAGATTCAGGAAGCGTTTTTCCAAATCACAGACGGCACACGCCCCGCGCCTTTCGATGCGCAATGGCTCACCCCTGTCGAAGAAAACGCTTCTGTCGCAGCATAAAAATTGAACAATATGGTTTGGTTTAATGGTGAGTGGTAGATAAAAACTGCTCACCATTTTTCGGGGCTCGGATGGACTTTCATTTGTCATGATGACATTTATGTTCAAATCGCGTTAAAGCTGGTGTGATTGGTGGTAAGAAAACTTTCCCATAATTTTAACAAGTCAAGAACTCAACAATGAATTTCAAAAAAAGACGAGCTTTAAAGCTCGTCTTTTTTCTTTGGGAACTCCTTCTGTGCCAGCCAAAATCTTCTCTTCTTCTCAACTAATTCCAATCTGCCAATATTTTCTCAAAAAATTTTCATATTTGATGATAGTTTTTAGATTCTTTTGGTGCGTTATATAGATGAGGAGCAAAATGACAATTGTATTCTCCTGTTTAATAATTCTACGATGCCCGTCAAACGATGTCCTACCCCAGCCATCTATTTTATTAAACAAGAAATTCAATTGTCGTTGCTCCTCAAAACAACTCATCATAATTAATGCTTGTTTACTTCAATTATTTTAATCCCTGACCAATTTGCTCCGTCCCGAAAGCGCCGATCCCGTTTAATCTAAAACTGAACAGAAAGCGGTTTTCGTCGCGCAGTCCGACGTTGAAGCTGGAATATTGCATTGTGACGGCGCAGCAATCGTAAGCGTAACCCAGCGTAAAGGTTGAGCTGACGAGCGGAGTTTGTTTTTTTGAGCGGGTGTTTTGGAAATCGAAGAAAACCGATGCCCCGCCGAAATAGCCGCGTTCGCGATTGCCTGCGAAAAAACTTGGACTCCATTGCGAGCCGCGCGCTGTTCCGGCTTCGTTTCCGAACGGGTCGGCATAGCGGTGCAGATTTGGGACAAGCTCGACCGCTTTTGTGTAGTAGAACGTTTGGAAAATCTTTAAAAAGCGCGTGTCGTAGCCCAAAGTCGCCGAGACGTTTCGCAAATCGAGATTTTTCACGCCCAAATCCAATCTGGAGTTGGCGTAAATGGTGCGGCGCGGGCGATAAGTTAAATCAAGGTTAACGGGCGAAAAGCGGCGCGGGATGCCGCCGAATGTGAAAGCCGTTAAATCGGTGATTGATTGAAACTGGTTGCGTCTGCCGGGCGCGAGTGCGCCGCCGAAAGTCCGGTCTGCGAAATATTTTCCGCGCACCGTTACTGTGAAAATCTCGTAGGGCTGGATCGAAAGCGGGTTTTCTTTGTTTTGCGCCGCGCGCAGCAGTTCGGCGCGCGAGACGCCTTCTGCCGGAATTTCGGTGTAGCGGCGCGTGTAAAAACGATTCGTGACGCCGAATTCGACTTCGTTCGTGTCGGTTACGGTGTCGTTGTAATCGAACAGAATAATGCGTTGAAAATCGTCGCCTACGCCTTTTCGCAGGCGATAAGTCAAATATGGCTCGATGACGTGGCGAAATTTGAACAGATTGTCCGGGGCGTAAAAGTTTTTGGCTAACGCGGGCGGGCGCAAATCAAGCTCAAGCTCGCCGTAGCCGCGAATCAAATCTCGACCTGAAACTTCCCGCGTTTCGGGCAATTGCGAATTTGAATAATAAGTCGTTCTGAAACCGGCAGCGGTCGTCAAAGTCCAGCCTTGATAATTTAAAGGAATTTCGATTTGCGGGTTGAAATCGAGCCGCTGTCCTAAAGCGGGCGTGCGGAGAACGTCAAACTCAAACGCAGATTGAAAATTCGGGTCGGTTGATTCGCGGCGCGATACGCCTTCGAGACTGCTTTTGAATGAAAAATAAATTGGTAAATCTTTGAAAAAAGACAGCGGGCTGGGGCGTTTTTCAAACGAGACGCTCGGCAGATTTCTGGTCGAGATTCGCACGCCGGGAATCGTCACGACTTGCGAGCGAGCGAGAAAATCGAGACTGTAATTGTTCCAAGATTTGTTAATGAAAGCCTGCGACACTTCTAGCGGCGAGATAATTTGCTGCACGCGGTCACTGAAAACCTGTCGAAAAGCGATGTTGGAAGTGATGCGAACGTCGGCAGCGGCGACAAAGCCGTTTGGAAAATACTGCACGCCGTCGGCGTAAAACTGCGTTCCGCCTTGATCCGGTTTATCGGGACCTTTGCCGCCGAAGATACGATCCTGGACGGCGTAAAAACCGAAGTTAAAATACGAGCGCTCGTTGGCGCGCGTCCGCACGTCGAAGCCGAAACCGAGTCCGCGCCCGGTAAAAATATCGCTGCGAAGAGTAATGTCGGCTGATTTTCCGAGCGTTTGATAATAAGCGTTGGAAATGCGAAAGCCTTTATCGCCGCCGCCGCCGACTGTCGGAGTCAAAAAACCGGAAGCGCGGTCTTCGCGTTTGATCGAAATCGAAGCGTAAGGCAGCGGAATGATCGGAACGCCTTTGACTTTGAAAGTCGGGCGTTTTAATCTCACCCGGTCGCCCATCGTGATTTCGACTTCTTTCGCCTCAAAGCTCCATTTCGGCACGTTATCGTCGCCGCAAGCCGTAACGACCGCATTATTGATGACGACTGTTGTCAGAGACGTGCGCTCAACGCGGTCTGCTGTAAAATAAATTACCGTTCCGTCAGCCGTTTGGTTGGTAAAACCTGTTGAGTTTTCAAAATAGCCGAGTTTCGTTTGATAATTGAATTCGCCGCGCGAACCCGTAATTCGCTGGTCGTTTCCCTGATCGAAAACAACGCTGCCTTCGGCGACGGCGCGATTTTCAGCGTCATAAATCGTTATTTTGTCGGCTTGAAGACGGTAAATTCCGAGACGCGCGTCAACGTTCCCCTCGTACACGACTACTCGTGCATTTTCCGGTCCCGTAGCGTTGATTTGGTTATATTCGACCTGTAAATCTTCGCTGTTTATAATCGGCACCTTCGGTTTCGGCGGCGGCAAAAGATTTTCCTGCTCAAGTGGATTAACGCTGGGCGTGTCCGAAATCGGATTCGTCACCTGACGATCAACCGGATTGGTTTGCTGGGCAGCGGCGTTTCCGGCGAAAACGAGAATTAAAATCGTTAGACGAATGACGTGCCGGAAGCTGTAGAAAACGCGCATAAAACCTGAGAATTGCCGGAGAACACGAACATTGGCGATGCTAACATAAAAGAGCACAAATAAAAAAGCCGGTTTTCCGTTGCATTTTCCGGCTATTTCGATTACAAAACCGAGAAGTTGAAACTGCCGCTCGGGTTTTACGTAAAAATTATTGCAGTTTCAAATTTTCGCCGCTTGCGAGCGGCTAATAAAAATCTCCCAAAGGTCTTAAAGGAAAAATTATGGGTCGTTTTACTGTTCCAGCTATCGTGTTCGGAATCGGTGTCGTTTTAATTGCTCTCAGTTTAATCGGAATTTTGCCCGGCTTAACCGGCGCGGGCGGCGGTTTAATCTTTCTCGCTCTCGTTCTGTTCGGTTTGAGCTTTGTTCCGCGCCCCGAGTCGGCGAGCGACCAGCCCGCAATGAGCGCGGCGGAGAGTTTGGGGAAAATCTTTTTCTCGCCTGCTGAAGTGTTCCGAAATTTACGACATCATCCGCGCTGGCTCGCCGCGCTGCTGGTGATGTCAATCTTGAGCGGAATTTATCTGTTCGCATTTGCGCAGCGATTGACGGCGGAACGAATCGGCAATTTTATGACCGAGAAAATCACGCAGAGCGGTTTTCAAATCCCCGAAGCCCGCGTCGCCCAAATGCGTCAGGACAACATCGCTCAATACAAAGAGCCGATCCGACAAGCCGGCAGCGCCGTTTCGGGTTTTGTCGGAATGTTTGTTTTTTTCGCGTTTATAGCCGCAATTTATCTCGTCATCATTTTGGCGATGGGCGGGCACATCAATTATTGGCAATCTTTCTCGGCAACGGTTTATTCGTTTTTCCCGGTGATTGTGATTGATAGGATTTTGAGCTTAATCATTTTGTTTCTCAAAGACCCTGTGGACGTTCATCCGCTGCTCGGTCAGCAATCGCTCGTTCAGGACAAT
>DASWLV010000093.1:0-15610 GCA_036400075.1 Pyrinomonadaceae bacterium | reverse complement strand
GAATACGCCGAACGCGAAAACATTTCTTTGTCCGATTCCTACGCTTATTCCGACAGCATTTCCGATTTGCCGATGCTCTCAATTGTCGGACACCCGGCGGCGGTCAACCCCGATTTTCGCCTTAAACAAACCGCTTTGCAGCATGATTGGGCGATTTTGGATTTGAAATAAAGATATTTATTTATGAAAACAAAATTGACTGAAAACAAAGCCGCTGCAATGACAGTTAATGAAAGACTGTTTGCAGCTAATTTGTTTGACTCATTTTATAAAGCTGCTGAAAAGAAAGATGCTATAGATTGGATAAAATTTTAGCAATGTGGAAATTAGGCGACCGGTTAAATATAATGGCTACGTAGCCAACTGGGTGTAGCTTTGGAGGTGGAAAAGATGTCGCACACTGTAAAAGAAGCAAAAAATAATCTGAGCAGTTTGATTCGTTTGGCGGAAAAAGGCGAGCCGCAGATAATTCGCCGAAACGACACGGAGGTTGCCATTGTGGTTTCGATTTCAGATTGGCGAAAATTGAGCGGTGAGAAGGAAAGCTTGGTCGAGTTTCTGCAAAAAAGTCCGTTGGATGAAATAATTCCGTTTTTGGAGCGGCGTGAAGATTTGCCGCGCGAGGTGTCTTTTGAATGAGCTTTCTGCTGGATACCAACGTAATTTCCGAACCGAAACAAAAGCAGCCGAGCAAAAAAGTGTTGGAATGGCTCGACGCGCAGGACGAAGCGAAACTTTATCTCAGTGTTTTGACAATCGGCGAAATCAAAAAGGGCGTTGCACGGTTGGAATCAAGCCGGAAAAAAGCCGCACTTGAAAAATGGCTGGAGGAATTACGAATTCGTTTTTCCCGCCGAATTCTGCCTTTGTCCGAAAAAACGTTTTTAGTCTGGGGAAAAATGTGCGGCGGGTTAGAGCGAAAAGGCGTTTTGCGTCCGGCATTCGATTCGCTTCTGGAAGCGACCGCTTTGGAACACGACCTGATTTTTGTGACTCGAAACGTCAAAAACTTCTTCGATTCGCCGGTCACAGTTTTGAATCCCTGGGAAGATTGATTTCCAGTTCATCAATTTCCAAACAACAGCAATAATTTTGAAATATGGCTTTACAGCTACGACGAAAAACACACGAATCAATCGTTTATATTGACCGCGACAGCGCGCCGCGGATTATTCCGTTTGGCGAGGATTTTATTCTCGAAGATTTGCCGGTCGGAACCAGGATTTTGTACCCGAATCCGCCGATTCAAGGCTTGCCGAACAGGGAAGCGGCGATTCGCTACGCGGTTAATCACCCGCTCGACGCCAAACCGCTTTACGCGCAGCTTGAGCCGGGAATGAAAGTCACCATTGCGATTGACGACATTTCGATGCCGCTGCCGCCAATGCAGACGCCCGATGTGCGTCAGACGATGCTCGAAGTCATTCTCGATATGTGCCGCGCAAACGGCGTGGACGATATTCATTTGATAATCGCCATCAGCTTGCACCGCAGAATGACCGAGTGGGAAATGAAACGGATGGTCGGCACGAAGATTTTCAACGAATTTTACCCGGATCGTTATTACAATCACGACGCCGAAGACGACGACAATCTCGTCACGCTCGGAGAAACGCGGCACGGCGAGCCGCTGCGTTTGAACAAACGCTGCGTTGAAAGCGATCTTTTGATTTACGCCAACATCAATTTTGTGCCGATGAACGGCGGACATAAATCCGTCGCCGTCGGTTTGTGCGATTATGAAAGCCTACGCGGGCATCACAACCCGAACACGATTTTAAAATCCGACAGTTATATGTATCCGCCGGATTCGGATTTGAATCACAAAATTAACAAACTTGGAAAACTCGTTGACGAGCATTGCAACGTCTTTCACATCGAAACCGCGCTGAACAATCGAATGTTCAAGGAAGGCTACGACATTTTGACGCGCAACGAAGACGAATTTTCGTTTGCGGATAGATTGAAATGGGAGGCAATGAAACGCACGTTTTCCAAATTGCCGCGCGGGGCACGCCGAAAAGTGCTCGCCAATATTCCTTCCGAATACGAATTGATTGCCTGTTACGCGGGTGCGACCGAGCCGGTTCACGAGAAAATATTGGAAAAAGGCTATCAGCAATATACAGTGCCGGTGAAAGGTCAGGCGGATATTTTGATTACCGGAATTCCCGAAATCTCGCCGTACAACGTTTATTCAAATTTGAATCCGCTGCTCGTGCAGGTGATGGCTCTCGGCTATCACTTTAATATGTACAAAAACAAGCCCCTCGTGAAAAAAGGCGGCGTGATGATTATCTCGCATCCGTGCGTTGACGAATTCGACCACGTTCAGCACGCGCCGTACATCGAGTTTTTCCATCGCCTGTTGCCCGAATCGCGCGACGCCAATTATTTGCGCGACAAATACGAGCGCGAGTTTGCCGAAAACCCGAACTATATCGAAATGTACCGCCGCGGCTACGCTTATCACGGCGCGCACCCGTTTTTTATGTGGTACTGGGGCGAAAACGGACGCGCTCACGTCGGCAAAGTAATCGTCGCCGGAGCGGAAAATGCGCACGTTCCCGAAATGCTCGGTTGGGAACGCGCCGACAATTTGACCGAAGCGATTGCGATGGCTCGCTCGTTTATGGGCAGAAGCGCAGAAATCACGATGCTCCATCAACCAACTATTTGCATCGCCGATGTCGAGTAGCTTAAAGTGAAATAAATTTCTGCAAAATTAACCAATAACGTCGTCAATTTTTATAAAGCTCCAAAGCAATTGTAAAAGGAGAATTTAACAGAAATGCCAAAACGAAAGTTACCGCCATTTGTTTCACTTTGGGCAAATTATCCAAGTGATATACATCCTTGTGATCAAACGAACACTGATGGAACTAAAACGTGGTCAAATCAATGCGCCATTCGGATGAGTCTTACTCTGATTAGTTCAGGCTTTCATTTAACAAATTACACTGAGCCAAAGTGCAAGCACGGTCACGCACGAGGCGCAGAATCTCTGGCAAATTATTTGCTGAGTCAGGCTGGCATGCCGAAAATTGCCAAAACTGCAGAAGCAGGCAAAAAAAATGTCGCCGGAAAAAAAGGATTGGTTTTTTTTAAAGACATTACCGGTTTTCGTGGCGGTTTGGGTGATCACTTTGATCTTTGGGACGGCACTTCTACAAAAACTGGAGAATATTTTGATAGTTGCAAGCAATCCTGGTTTTGGGAGGTGAACTAATGCAAGCTGTACAGGGATTCTTTCTTTTGTTCGCCTTGGTTTTTAACGGTTGCACAACTGCTGAAAGCAACTCTTTGCCAACACCGGTCAATTCTCAGATGAATCAACCACAAGGCTCACTATTAAATGAGACAGATGCTTCAAACGAGACTGTCACGGTTGGGAAATTCGTGTTTAAACTCGAAAACTGCCATTTAACTTATCAGGGTGCCGGTTTAAATGAAACGTTCGATTTTAAATTTCCTGAAAAGTGTCAATTCAGTAAAGACGCAAAAGGAAATATCCGTCAGTACAAGGCTAGCAAGGGAACCATCGTTTTGGCAGTCGAAGGCTCTAAAATATTCGGCGAAAAAATAGTTGGCTCGGGGAAAATTGATTGTGAAACTTACATTCGCGGCATCGTCGTTAGCAATAAAAAAGTTAGTTTATCATGGCAAACTCAAAAGGTTGCGACTTGCTTGCCGGCAGTTTGGGATGAAACTATGTTTGCTGTTTTCGCAGCCAAAACACAAATTTTCGTCGAGGCAAGAAAAAAACAAAATGGAAATTAGAATGAAGCTATCAGTAATTAACGCGATCATTTGATTTACCAATGAAACTTGTCACCAACTGAAATTTTTAACGGCAAGCGCGTCTTTTTTTCAGTGGCACACGCCCACGTCGGCAAAGTAATCGTAGCCGGAGCCGAAAACGCGCACGTCCCGGAAATGCTAGGCTGTGAACACGGCGACAATTTGACTGAAGCGATGGCGCGTTCGTTTATGAGCAGAAGCGCGGAAATCATGATGCCTCCTCAACAGACAATTTGCATTGCTGATGTTGAGTGAATTAATGAATTGTTTGAATAAAAAAAGCCTGTCGTGATTTCACGACAGGCTTTTTTTATTGTTTGTTTAGCCGGTTTAAGGTTTGCCGGCTGCTGCGGGATTAACAACTTTGCCTTCGGCGTCGTATTGTTCGACGCTTCCGTATGTCGCCAAAGCGTTGCGCACCTTTGCGGCGTCGCCGACGGCGACGATTTGCAGATGCGGCAGATCGAGATATTTTTGCGCCGCGCGCTGCACGTCGTCAACCGTAATGCGCGAGACTTGCTGCGGGTAATCATCCCAGTACGAAACCGGAAAACCGTAGAGCTTTTGCGTTACGATGTTTGAAAGCAAAGCCTGCGGCTGTTCGAGCGAGAGCGCAAAGCTGCCGATGATCGAGCGTTTGGCGTTTTCGAGTTCTTCAGCCGGAACTTTTTCGTCTCGCATGCGCTTGATTTCGTACATAAACTCTTTCAAAGCGCCTTCGGTCACATCAGTTCTCACGCTTGAGCTTGCCTGAACGGTTCCGGGAAATTTAGAGCCGCCGAAACCGCTGTAAGCGCCGTAAGTGTAACCTTTATCTTCGCGCAGATTCATAAACAGACGCGCCTGCGGTCCGCCGCCGAAAATCTGGTTCATTACCAGAACCGAAAAATAATCGGGATTTGTCCGTTCGATGCCGACGTTGCCAAGCTGCAAAACCGTCTGCACCGAGCCGGGACGGTCAATCAGGAAAATGCCGGGTTTTGACAAAGCCGCGACGGTCGGAATTTTGGTCGCCGGAACTTCGGCTTTTTGCCAGTCGCCGAACGCTTTTTCGAGCCTCGGGATTAATTCTTTCATCGTGATATCGCCCGTGACGGCGAGAATCGCGTTGTTCGGGCGGTAATAAGTTTGATGAAATTGTTTTAAAGCGTCGGGCGTCAGAGTACGCAGGCTTTCGACCGGCGGCAGAACGAGCGATGCCGGATGTTCGCCATAAATCGCCCGGTTAAAGCGTTCGGCGGCGAGAAGCTGCGGATTCGAACGCTGTAATGGCAATTGAGCTAGCGATCGTGCTTTGTATTTATCAACCTCTGCGGCTGGAAACGTCGGGTTGCGAACGACATCGGCGAAAATTTCCAAAGTCTGGTCGAAATTTTCAACCAAACCGGCGGCGGTCACGTTGCTGGTAAATCCCGCGAGTCCGGCGTTTGCGCCGATAACTGCGCCGAGCGATTCGCTTTGTTCGGAGATGTCTTTACTTGAGCGTTTGGCGGTACCTTCGCGCAGCAAACTGGCGGTAAACGAAGCTACTCCACGCGCGGTTTGCGGGTCGGAAAGACCGCCGCTCAAAACGACCATCTGCATCGAGAAAGTCGGAACTTTGTGGTTTTCAAGAAGCACGACCTGCAAACCGTTCGACAAAGTCGCTTCCTGCGCTTTCGGCAATTTGACGCGCAAAATTTCTTTGTTCAGCGGCGCTTTGCCTTTGATGACCGCGCCTTTTGTCGAAGTTTGAGCGGCGCTGCCTCCTTGCGCAAATACTGCGGGCGCAATTACAAACAAACCTGCGAGCGAGGCGGCGACGAATAATTTTTTAGGAAAAATTGTTTTCATATTTTCGGATTCTCCTTTTAGTTTTTCGCGGCTCCTGCTGCTCCGCCGGTGGCGGTTGGTCTGGGCGCGGCTTTTGGTGTGGTGACGATGACGACTCGATTGGTCGGCTGCAAATATTTATTGGCGGCTTGTTTGACTAGATCGGTGGTGACGGCGTTTACTTTGTCGAGCCGGGTGTTCATCAAATTCGGCTCGTTATAATAAACCGTATAAATTCCCATTTGATTGGCGCGATTTTGCGAGCTTTGCAGACCGTTGATAAAACCGCGGCGGGTGTTATTTTTGGCTTTGCTTAATTCCCAATCGGCAATTCCTTCGGTTTTTATTTTTTCGATTTCTTCGTAAATCGCGGCTTCAACATCAGCCGGATTTTTGCCGGGCGCGACGCTCGCTTGAATATAGAAAGCACCCGGACCGCGCCGCTCGTCCATATAACCGGAAACACCGGTCGCAAGCTGTTTTTCTTTGACGAGCTTTTGATACAGACGCGAGCTTTGACCGTTTTGCAGAGCCGAAGATAAAACCTGCATCGCGTAAAATTCCGGCGTGTTGCCCTGAACGGCTTTAAAAGCGATGTCAATGCGAGTCAGACGAGCCAATTGATCATCAACATTGGCGCGGCGTTCGGCTTTTTGCGCCGGTTCTGTCATATCAACCTTCGGCGGCGCGGGCTGGCTCGGAATGGTCTCGAAATTTTTGCGTATTTTGGCGAGCGCTTCGTTTGTATTGAAATCGCCAACGAGAACTAAAACGGCATTGTTAGGCGCGTAGTAAGTTTTGAAAAACTCCGACACGTCTTCGACGCTCGCGGCGTTTAAATCTTCCATCGAGCCGATTGTGCTGTGTTTGTATGCGAAATTGTCAAAAATCATCTCGTCAATCATCTCGTCGGTTTTGCCGTAAGGCTGATTATCAATTCCGAGACGGCGCTCTTCCTGCACGGCGTTGCGCTGATTGTCGAGATTTTCTTTCGTAATTTCGAGCGAGCGCATCCGGTCGGCTTCTAAAAAGAGCGCCAGATCGAGCTGGTTAGAAGGCAAAGATTCAAAATAATTGGTGCGGTCGGCGTTGGTCGTGCCGTTCATATTTCCGCCATTATTAAAAACGAGCGTGAAATGCTCGCCGGTTCCGACATTTGCCGAGCCTTTAAACATCATATGCTCGAATAAATGGGCAAATCCGGTGCGTCCCTTGCGCTCGTCGCGCGAGCCGACGTTGTACGTTACGGAAATTGCGATGACGGGCGCGGTGTGATCTTCGATTGTAATCACGCGAAGCCCGTTTTTTAGTGTAGTTTCTTTAAAATCCACGCGCATTTGTTTTTGAGTTTGCGCCAAAGCCGAAAAGCTCAGCGTAAAAACTAAGGCAAATGCAAACGCGATAGACAAAATCCTGTGTGCTTGCTTCATTGGAAGCCTCTCCTTTTAAATTTTGATAGTATTTTGGTTTTGAGAAAATGACTTGATGACTATACGCCCCAAGGCGAATTAGGTTTCAAGCCGAAAAGTTAAATTAACACCAAGTCGTGTTAAAATTTGCGTTTTATATGACATTCGATGCAACGATGCGTCAACGGGTTTTACATAATAATTACAATATTTCGGGAAACTTAACTTATATTTGAATTACAAAAAATCAGTTACTTGATTAAAGTTAATTGTTTTTTACTGAAATTTTCCGTGAGCCAAAATTTCTAATGTTTTTAATAACTTGTTTGTCACCATAAAGACGCCTGTAATCTGAAAACGGTTACATTTTTTTGGAAAGATTTTTTCGTAATTGTCGGAAAATTATAAAAGAGTTTTTAAGCAAGTTATCTGTTATTTGATTTAAAATGAAACCTTCACCAACCAAAATATTTAACGGCGGGAGAATTTTATTCATCAGTGGCAGAGGCTTTGTTGCGGGCAATAACGCGCTTTGATTCAATTATATGGCTAGTGAAAAAAACAAAGAGCAGCGTCTAATTGTCTTTGAAGAAATAGAAAACAAAATCTATCAAATTCGGGACTTGAAGGTAATGCTCGATACCGATTTAGCTGAAATTTACGGTGTTGAAGCAAGAGTTTTGAACCAAGCCGTTAAACGCAACATTAGCCGCTTTCCGTCTGATTTTATGTTTCAGCTTTCTGCTGATGAGTTTGAAGAATTAAGAAGCTCGTCACAATTTGTGACGAGCTAGCGCAGGTATCGCGGCAATAAAAGACAAATCGGTTTTACGGCAAAGGAAAACAAACCGAATAGACAAGCAAAGAAGTAATGAAACTTTCACCAACAGAAATTTTTAACGGCAAACGCATTTTATTTATCGGTGGCACGGGCTTTGTGGGCAAAGTCACGCTTTCGATGCTGCTCTACAATTTTCCGAACATCGGAAAAGTTTATGCGACCGTTCGGGCGCGCAACTTGGAAGAATCGAACAAACGCTTTTGGAACAGCGTTGTGACGAGTCCGACGTTTGATCCGCTGCGCGAAAAATACGGCAAAGCGTTTGAACATTTTATTCGTGAAAAAGTTCAGCCCGTTAACGGCGATGTCGGAAACGAATTTCTGGGTTTAGCCGAATCGGAAGCGCGGGAAATAATGGAGGATTGCGACATCATTATTAATTCCGCCGGAAACGTGACGTTTAATCCGCCGCTCGAATCCGCCTTGAGAACAAATGTCGTCGGGACGAACAATGTGCTGAAAATGGCGCGGATGATGCGGCGTCCGTGTCTGGTTCACGTTTCGACCTGTTTTGTCGCCGGAAAACGCTCCGGGACGATTTGGGAAAACGAACCCGTTGTCGGTTATTTTCCGCGGAAAAACGAGCTGATCGGAACAATATTCGATGTTGAAAAGGAAATCGAAGACTGCGCGCGTTTGAGCGAGCAAGCTCGTCAGGAAGCCGACGACGCGATGCAGATTGCCGAATTCCGCGAACAGGCGCGAAAGCGCTTTGAAGAAGAAGGACGCGATCCCGATGAGGAAGACGAATTAAGGTCGGCGATGTTCCGCGAGCGCAAAGTCTGGATTCGCAACCGCACGACCGAGCTAGGCGAAAAGCGGGCGGAGTATTGGGGCTGGACAAATATTTATACATATTCAAAATCGCTCGCCGAACAAATTGTGGCAAAACAGGACGACATCGTAAAAGTTCTGCTTCGCCCGTCGGTCGTCGAATCCGCACAAAGTTATCCGTTTCCGGGCTGGAATGAAGGTTTTACGACAACCGCGCCGATTATTTTAATCGCTCTGCGCGGTCAGCCCGTTTTTCCGGTTAACGAAAAGCTGGTTTTGGATATTATTCCGGTTGATATGGCTGCGGGCGCGATGCTCGGCGCGGCGATGAACGCTCTGGTTGATGATAAACCGCCGCTTGTATTTCAAGCCTGCTCCGGCGATGTGAATCCGAACCCAATGAAACGAATGGTTGGACTTGTCGGTTTGTATAAGCGCCGTCATTTTAAGGAAAAAGAAACCGGTAACAAGTTAATCAACTCCTTTAATGCGAACATTGAAGCGATAGCGGTCAAGCCGGAAACTTACAATCTGATTTCCGCGCCGATGCTCAATAAGGTGGCGAAAGGCGCAAGCGATTTTCTCGAAAAAGCCACGCCGAAATGGGGCGGCGGCAGGTTTGAAAACGCGCTCGACGGCGTGAAAAAATCGCTCGAAGATTTTGAGCGCACAACCGAGGAAACCAAAGCCGCGTTTGATTTATTCAAGCCGTTCACGATTGACAACGAATATTCTTATCGCGCCGACAATGTGCGCGCTTTGATGTCGCTCGTCAAAGACGATGAGAAAAATTTGCTGCCGTGGTATCCCGAAAAACTCGATTGGTACGATTACTGGCTTAATGTCCATTTTCCGGGCTTGAAAAAATGGGTGCTTCCGCAGCTCGAAGAAGACCTCAAAATTCAGGAAAAACGCACGCACACTTACAAAGATTTGCTCGATTTGTTTGACACCTCGACCAAGCGTTTCCCGACGCGAGTCGCGATGCGAATCGAGCGGAACGGGAAAAAAGAGCAATACACTTTTGCCGACGCCCGCGAATTGGCGCTCAGAGCCGCCGGATTTTTCGCTAAAAACGGAATCAAACCCGCCGACCGCGCGATCATTTTCGCGCACAATCAGCCCGAATGGGGATTGACGTATTTCGGTTTGATGAAAGCCGGCGCGACCGCGATTCCGGTTGATCCGAGCAGCTCCATTGCCGAGATCGTTAATTTTGCGAAAAACGGCGAAGCGTCGGCGATTGTCATTAGCGAACGTTTAAAAGAAGAAAACCCGGATTTAGCCGCCGAGCTTAAAAAAGCCAGACTCAAAGTTAAAATCTGGACTTTTGAAGACGTTTTCGAGCTTGTCTCCGAAACCGAAGAATCACAAAGATTGGCTCTGCTTCCGCCGAAAGTTCTGGCAAACGCCGTTGCGAGCTTGATTTTTACATCAGGAACAACCGGGACGCCCAAAGGCGTGATGCTGACGCACAAAAATTTCGTCAATATGGTTTCAATGCTCGGCTCGATTTTGGAAATGGACACGGGCGACGGCGTTTTGTCGGTCTTGCCGCTGCATCACACTTTTGAATTTTCGACCGGATTTTTAACTCCTTTTTCAAACGGCACGCAAATCACGTATCTTGACGAATTGAGCGGCGAAGAACTCGCCCGCGCGATTCAAAACGGTCACGTCACGGGAATGGTCGGCGTTCCTGCGCTCTGGGAAATGCTGCATCGCCGCATTAAAACCCGTTTCCGCGAGCAGGGCGATTGGTTTGCGGATTTGGCTGACAACATCATCGAATTTAACGCCTGGCTCAGAGACAAAACGCCTTTCAATCTCGGTCCGATTATCTTTTTCCCGATTCATCAAGGAATGGGCGGTCGAATTCGTTATCTGATTTCCGGCGGTTCAGCACTTTCAGAGAAAGTCCAGCGCGATTTGCACGGTCTTGGATTTACGATTCTCGAAGGCTACGGTTTGACCGAATCTTCGCCCGTTCTGACCGTTACTCGCCCGCAAAACAAGATGCTCAAGGGAAGCGTCGGCAAACCGATTCCGGGCGTCGAAGTCAAAATCAACGAGCCTGATGAAAACGGGGTCGGCGAAGTCTGGGCGCGCGGGCAAAACGTGATGCTCGGTTATTACAACAACGAGGAAGCGACCAAAGAAGCGATTGTTGACCGATGGCTGAGAACCGGCGATTTAGGGAAAATTGACGAAGACGGAAATCTCTTCATCGTCGGACGCTCGAAAGACGTAATCATTGACAGCAACGGCAAAAATATTTACCCCGACGAAATCGAAGACCTTTACGGCAAATCGCCGTTTATCAAAGAGCTTTCGGTTGTCGGATTGCCCGAAGAAGGCGGCGGCGAGAAAATCGCCTGTCTCGTCCGCGCCGATTACGAATACGACATCGCGCTCATCCGCGCCGAAGTCAACAAAAAAATCGAACAGCATTTCCGAGAAGTTTCATCCGGTTTGCCGTTTTACAAGCGCGTCAAAGTCGTGCATTTCACCAATTTTGAACTGCCGCGCACGGCGACACGCAAAGTCAAACGCCCGGAAATCGTCGAAATGCTGCAACGGCTCGAAGCGAATTCGGCAAAATCAATCCGCCTCGAAGCCGGAGCGGAAAACGGCGCGGGCGGCAACGCCGCGTGGATTCGGCAAATCGTGGCAAACGTTTCGAGCCGCAATACGAATGAAATCGCGCTCGATACAAAGCTCGCCGATCTGGGCTTTGACAGCCTGATGTTTGTCGAATTAGCGGCGGCAATCGAAGACGGCGGCGGAACAGTTGTTTCGCCCGACACTTTGAACGAAGTGCAAACCGTCCGGGAACTGCTCGGCGCAATCGAGCGCGTTGACAGTTCAAAGAAAATCCTCGACGAACCCGCCGAAAACAAAATCAAACAACCCGAAAAAGACGAGCTTTTCATTCCTTCGGTCGTTCGTGTTGTCGGCAACAAAGTCGTCGGCTTCGCGCAGAAAACGCTTTACGGCAACGTTCTCAAAACCGAAATTGAAGGCGAAGACAACGTACCGCCGCACACAAATTTTATAGTTTCCTCAAACCACGTTTCGCATCTCGATATGGGTTTGGTCAAATACGCGCTCGGCGAAGGGGCAGCGAAAAACACGGTCGCCGTCGCCGCCGCTGATTATTGGTTCGACACGAAATACAAACGCGCGTATATGAACAATTTTACGACGCTCGTCCCAATCGAGCGTTCCGGCAGCCTGCGCCAATCTCTGCGCCACGTTTCGCAAATTCTAAACGAAGGCTACAACGCGCTGATTTTCCCCGAAGGCGGGCGACAACCAAGCGGACAAATTGCCGAATTCAAACCCGTCATCGGCTATCTCGCCTTAAACAACAAAGTCGGGATTTTGCCCGTTTATCTGTGGGGAACTTACGAAGCCTTCCCGAAAGGAATGGTCGTCCCGAAAGTCGAAAGCATCGGCGCGAATATCGGCGCAAAAGTCGGCAGATTTATCGAATACGACGAGCTGGCGGAAATGACCAAAGGCATCTCGCGCAACGAGGCTTACCGCCTGATCGCCGCCCGCGTTCAGCACGAAGTCGAAAACCTGCGCGACGACACGCGTCGCACATTTGACGCCGATGCACTGCGTAAACAATGGCGAGCCGAAAGACGAAAAGCGCGAAAAGCGGCGTTGAGTGTAGCTGATTAAATCGAGTTTTTACGGTAATATGTTCGAAAAATGAGTTGGGGTGTGATGCTTAAAACTTATAAAGCAACATTGAACGGTAATCATTTGGAATAGAGCGACGAAATTTCAGCAATGTTGCAAAGCAAAAAGTCTATTCCAATTAAATTGGGAATATTCCAAACAAGTTTGAGATAAGATTTTGAATATATGATTGAATCACCACGAGGAATGAGCATAATGGAAGCCTACGAATTGTTTAGGAATAATAGGCTTTGGATAAATAGACGATATCAGCGAAAACTTGTTTGGAAAACTTCTGAAAAACAGTCTTTAGTAGAATCTATTCTTCGTCAATATCCCATTCCTTTGATTTTATTAGCTTCTCAAGAAGGTGATAAATACGAAATTATCGATGGAATGCAACGGCTTCATTCAATTTTTGGATTTATTGAGAACTCATTTCCAATTAAACTTTTAGGCACTGATAAGTTTTTTAATGTTAAAGATTATACATTCGCTCAGACGCAAGCTGATAAAGGAATCTTCACACCAAAAACAGATGCTGACTATTTAAGTCAAGAAGAAGTTTCTAAATTTATTTCATATCCTTTTCCGGTGACAATTTTTAAAAGCGGCAGTGTTGGTGAAATTAATGAAACCTTCAGACGAATAAACTCTACGGGGCGACACCTCTCACCACAAGAAGTTAGGCAGGCTGGAAATCTATCCAAATTTTCTCTTTTAGTGCGAGAAGTTGCCTCCGAATTAAGAGGTGACGCATCAAAGGAAATCTTGTTACTACAAGAAATGCCAGAAATTAGCATTGATTCAAAACTTTCGGCATTAGACTATGGAGTGAACGCTGAAGAAACATTTTGGTGCAAGCACGGTGTAATAACAATACCGGATTTGAGAGAAAGCGAAGATGAGCAATTTCTTGCAGATATTATTTTGTCAATAGCTTTAAATGAACCATTTCCGGCAAGTAAAACAGCTTTTGACAATTATTACGGAAGTGGGCAGCAAGATAAATCGAATGATATTGATGTAAAAATCAATGCAATTGGTGTTGAAAGTATTAGAAGAGATATAAAGTTAGTTTTTTCAGAGCTATTTAATTTCGTAGATAATCATTTGGATAATGCACGATTAAAGTCAATACTCAACCCAAGTGCTGGCGGTAATCCGGTGAAAGAAGCATTTTATACTCTATTTATGGGATTTTATGAACTAATGATTTTGGAAAATAAAATTCCATTTGATTACGCGAATATAAAACGAAGTATTACTAACATGCATTCAAAGTTAGTTAAGTCTAGTAATTATACGACTACGGCTGACAGACGAAATAACATAAATGTATGTAAAGGGCTAATCCAAGACTATTTTAAACTTGCTGATAAAACATTCCGTAGTTCAACATCCTATACGATTGATTTTCAAGCCTATCTAATGAAGTCTAAAGTAGAGGCAGCTACATATGATTTCAAACAAGGACTTTATACTTTAAATCCGAAGAACCGACAATTTGTAGAATCAACGTTCGATGAAAAAATCATTAAAAATATTGCAGCTCTTTCAAATCTAGGGAAAGGTAAAAAAGGTTATCTGTTTCTTGGGGTGACTGATAAAGAAGAAGATACAAAACAAGTAGAAGCACTTGATGGGCTTTCAAACTTACCGAGGTATCATAATTTTGGGGTTGTTGGTTTAGAAAGAGAAGCTAAACTTAGGGGCGTTACGCTTGATGAATATATTAGTTTTATTACAAGCAAAATATCATCGTCAGATTTACCTAATGAAGTTAAAACAAGAGTAACGAAGTCCATTACGCCAATAACTTATTACACTCAAACAATATTAATGATTGAAGTTGAGTGTGGTAATGAACCTGTTTATTACAAAGACAAATTATTTGCTAGAGATGGAGCAATGACTGTTGAAGTAACAGGAGCTAAACAGGCGGATATTTTTAATCTGTTTAAATAATTACAAATGACGATTTTACACAAAACTAGAAAGGCGAATGTGAAATAATCTTTCTACGTTTTTGAAGTATTTTCTACAATTCTTATAAGTCTAAAATATAAGATTGACGTTATTCACATTTAAGCATAACGAAGCTAGCAACAATGCTTTAACATAAATCCCCTAAGCCTTATTTGCCAAGACGCATTCTGAGTTTAATGCTTTTGTTAGACAAACCATTTAAAAAAGGTGAAATCCAATCTTTTGCCTGTAAAATAAAATTGTCGAAAATATGAAAAAAATATTTACCTTGTTTTTAATGTTGATTCTTTTGTCTATGCCGATTTTCGCACAGAATACGAGTGCGGAAATCAACAAAGAAGCTGAGCGCGTTTTGCCGCAGGTTATCAATTGGCGCAGGCATTTGCATCAATTCCCGGAGCTTTCCAACCGCGAATTTAAAACGGCGGAGTTTGTCGAAAGGGAATTGCGCCGGATCGGTTTGGATGTGCGGACGAAGATTGCCAAAACCGGTGTCGTCGGGATTTTGAAAGGCGAACAGCCTGGAAATGTGATCGGTTTGCGCGCCGATATGGACGGGCTGCCGGTGACGGAAAGAGTCAATTTGCCGTTTGCCTCGAAGGAGAAAGCCGAATATAACGGCGCGCAGGTCGGCGTGATGCACGCTTGCGGTCACGACACGCACGTTGCGATGCTGCTCGGCGCGGCGGAAGTGTTGTCGAAAATGAAATCGAAATTGCGCGGGACTGTTGTTTTTATCTTTCAGCCCGCTGAAGAAGGTCCGCCCGCGGGAGAAGAAGGCGGAGCGCCTTTGATGGTTAAAGAAGGTGTGATGGATAATCCGAAAATTGACGCGATTTTCGGGATTCACATCAACTCGCAAACTGAAATCGGCAAAATCAAATATAAATCCGGCGCGGTGATGGCTTCGTCAGATTGGTTTCAAATTAAAGTAAAAGGCAAGCAAACTCACGGCGCATATCCATGGAACGGAGTTGACCCGATTGCGGTCGCTTCGCAAATTGTAAACGGACTGCAAATGATCGTTTCGCGACAGTCAGAACTTACAAAAGCGCCGGTTGTAATCACTATCGGCAAGATAAATGCAGGTGTGCGCGAAAACATTATTCCAGAAGAATTGACGATGGCTGGCACGATTCGCACGCTCGACGACGCGATGCAAAAGGACGTTCACGCGCGGATTAAACAAACAGCCGAGAAAATCGCCGAAAGTATGGGCGCAACGGCTGAAGTCTCTATTGAAACAAAAACTTTAGTTACTTACAATACGCCAGCTTTAGTTGAGCAAATGCTG
>DASWLV010000092.1:0-14489 GCA_036400075.1 Pyrinomonadaceae bacterium | reverse complement strand
AATGCGTCCGGCTGTATCGAATCCGATTGCCTGCAAACCGGCGCGCGTGTTCGGGCAAATGCGAACGTGCGTCCAGGCGGGCGGAATGACGAGCTTGCTGATTCGTTCGATTTGTTTTTGGTCGGTTATTTTTTCGCCGTTATGATCGAAATATTTGAAACCGCTTTTTTTCCCGCCGCGGCGACGCCACCATTTGCAGCGCCGCCCGCGATTTATTGCGTCGAGATTTAATGCGCCGTTATCGTTTTTTATCATCTTTGCCGCCGAAACTCATAAAAACTCCCGCAATCATCGAACCGATTGCCGCTAGTTTATCCGGAAAACTTAAAGGCTCGGGTTTTGTTTCCGCAGTTTGAGGCGTGATTTTCGGCGCGCGAATCTGTTTTTTGTCGGGCGGAATAATTTCAGCTTCGACCGGCTTTTTGTTTTCTTCCGTTTTTTTGTTTTCCGCCGGTTCCCGGTCGTTTTTCGTCGCAGCGCCTGAATTTTCTTTTTCATCCGGCGCCTTTTCGCCTTCTTCTTTGGCTCCGGGAACGCCCGCTTCGGCTGCTGCGTTTTCGATTTCCGAATTGATTTCACCACCGATTAAAATCGCCAATCCGGTAAAATAAAGCCAGAGCAGCAAAATTATCAACGCGCCGAGCGAGCCGTAAGTGGCGCTGTAAGAATTAAAATAAGACAGATAAAGGCGGAATCCGAACGAAATCAGCAGCCACAATAAAACGCCGACGACCGCTCCGGGCGTCACAAAAAACCAATGCTGATCTTTTAAATCCGGCGAAAAATAATAAATCAAAGCAAAAGCCAGCAAAACAAAGCAAAGCGCGATAACGTATTGGACGACCGCCCAAATGGTAGTCAGGAAGGCACCGAAACCGAGCGTTTGCTCGGCGTAATCAACAAAATGACCGCCGAATAAAATTATAATCAGAGCCGAAATAATGGTCAGCGCCAACGCAACCGTTAAACCGATAGATGTTAATTTTAATTTCCACCACGCGCGCGTTTCTTTAACGTCATAGGCGCGATTCAAAGATTGAGTTATTGATTGCAAACCGGAAGACGCAGTCCAGAGCGCGAGCAGCAAACCGAGAGAGATTTTACCGCCGCTCGAAGTTTGGCTGACTTCTTCAATCACGCCTTTCACCAGATCGAGCGCCGTACCCGGCAAAACATTGCCGAGATATGAAAACAATTCGTTGCGCAGCTCGTTGTTTGCGCCGACGATAAACCCGAGAATCGAAGTCAGAAAAATCAGCAGCGGAAACAGCGCGAACAAAAAGTAATAAGCGAGCTGCGCCGCGCTGTCCAAAACTTCGTCTTCTATGATTTCGTTATAAACGCGCTTTCCCAGCTCCGCCCAACCGAGTCCGTTTAAACTCCACAAACTTGCAGCCGCCATTTTCGTCACCCCTTGAAGATTTAAAGGTTTATGAAAATATTTTCGGCGCAGGCTTCCAAAAGATGAAATCCTGCGCCGAAAATAACCAAGTTATTTAACAGAAAACCTTAAGTTCTCATACTGCGTCCGGTCGCAAGGCGATAAATTGCCAGCAAAGCAATTGCGCCGACAACCGACAGAACCAGGCTCATCAAAAAGCCCGGACTCGAATAATCGCCGTCGCCGCTGCTTCCGTAGCCGAATAAGGCTCGTCCGATAAATCCGCCGACCACAGCGCCGGCAATACCAAGCAGAATTGTTACGATTGCGCCGCCCGGATCGCGTCCCGGCATCACGGCTTTAGCAATCAGTCCCGCAATTAAACCAAAAAGTATCCATCCGATAATTGAAAGCATTTTTCTTTCTCCCTTTCTCTAATCTCTTTTGTTTTTCACCGTCAATCGCCTTTGTACGCTGACGGTACGTTTAGCATTTGCCCTTTGGCATTTGCAAAATGCGCGCCACAAATCCGAGCTTTCCGTTTTGTCTTTTAATCGCGTGTTTATCGGCTCAAAACGAATTTAATTCGTACACAAACGTACAGAGATATTCCACCGAAATTGTCAAATTTAATTATACGGATTCCAAATTAACGAACCTGAGCGGTGAGAATTCTGGAATTTTTATCTCTAATTTTCGCTTTGAGCAAAGCGAAACCAACCAAGATTTGAAAGGAGGAGTTTTATGGCAAATCGCTACAATGATCAGGATTATCCGCGCTACAACGAACGCGACGACCGTTACGACAGCCGCTCGGAATCCGGCGGCTCGGAACAGCAGCGCAATCGAAACTTCGGCAATAGAGAGCGCGGACGCAATGAACGCGACGAAGGTTATTACGGGAAGAACCGCAGCGGGGATTTTGGCGGCGGACAAAATTCCGGCTATCAGGGCGGTCATTCCGGCAGCGATTTCGGGCGCGGTTACAATTCGCAAGACCGCGATAATGATGATTTTCAATCAAACACCCGCTCATCAAGGTCTAACACAGGCGGTTTCGGACGCAACACGGGCAACGACCGCAGCGATTACACGCTTTACGGTTACGACCGCGGCAACGAGTATAGTTCGGGCAGCGACGAAGAGCGCGGCTATTACAATCGCGGCGGCGATTACGGTTACGGAAGCAATTTCGGTTCGAGCGGCTCTAACTTCGACCGAATGTCGCCGTCCGATTACACGCGCCGCAGCCGGAACGATCACGGGCGCGGCAGCGGAAATGAACGCTCAAACCAATCGAATCAATTCAATCGAGACGAAAACCGCTACGGGCAAAGCGGCGGTTACAAAGGCGATTATATGAACAGCGAACGCGGCTGGGAAACCGAAAATCGCGGCGGCTCAAATCAAGAAGATCGCGGCTGGTGGGACAGAACAACAGATGAAATTTCATCTTGGTTCGGCGACGATGAAGCCGCGCGCCGACGCGAAAGGGATATGCGTCAGGGCGGCGGACAACAAATCAGCCACCGCGGAAAAGGTCCGAAAAATTATCGTCGTTCCGACGACCGCATCCGCGACGACATCAACGACCGTCTGACCGATTATCCGTATTTGGACGCTTCCGACATTGATGTCGAAATCAACAACGGCGAAGTCGTTTTAACCGGAACGGTCGAAAGTCGTTACGCCAAACGAATGGCTGAAGACATCACTGAAGACGTTTCGGGCGTGACACATGTCGAAAACCGTTTGCGCGTCAGACAAAATGCATCGAACTTAGGCTCGCCCGGAACAGGCAATTTTTCGTCAGGCGACACCGGCGGCGCAAACACAAGTGCAAGCGGAAATTTGACGACCGGCGGCGCAACCGGAATAACCGGCGCACCAACAGGAACATCAACCGGCTCGTCAACCGATACTTCGTTCGAAGCCTCGACCGGCGCTAACACAGCAACAGGCGACAATTCGACCACAGGCGGCGAATCTACCGGAAATATCGGCGACGCAAACAATTCCCCGACAACCGGGCGCACAAGTTCAAAATCAGCCTAACTTCTTTGAAATTAGAGCGAATCAACATTGCGTGTACGGGTCAGTACCGCGAACGGTAGTGAGCGGGTTTGTTAATTGACCCGCTCACTACCGTTCGCGGTACTGACTGATTCCATAACCGTACACTGATTTCATAACCGCTGTAATGGCTGAAAAATAAAATCCCGACCAAATTTTGGTCGGGATTTTATTTTTAGATTGCTCTTTTTTAAGCTCTCGCCGCGCGTTCAAAAAGAACTTCCTCAAAATGCGTTATTTGCTTAAACTCGCGGAAGCGCCCGTTGATTTCGTCTTGCGTCAACCGCGCGACTCTTTCGGTGCCGAATTCTTCGACGTTAAACGAAGCCATCACCGAGCCGAAAATCATTGCGCGCCGCATTGTCGCTTCGTCAAACGAATCGTGGCTCGCCAGATAGCCCATAAAACCGCCCGCAAAAGTATCGCCCGCGCCGGTCGGGTCAAAAACGGATTCGAGCGGATAAGCCGGAATCGCAAAATAATTATTTCCCGTAAAAAGCGCCGCGCCGTATTCGCCTCGTTTGATAACGAGCGCTTTTAAATTGCCGATTTCGATGATTTTTTTCGCCGCGCGGTGAATGTTCGGCTCGTCCGCGAGCTGGCGCGCTTCGGCGTCGTTGATGATTACGCAGTCAACCGTTTTAACAGTTTCAATGACTGAATCCTTCATTGAAGAAATCCAGTAATTCATTGTATCCATCGCTACGAATTTGGCGTTTGGGCATTGCTCGCGCACTTGTTTCTGCGTTGTCGGAAAAATATTGGCGAGAAAAACAAATTCGGCGTTTCTCGATTCAGCGGAGAGCTTCGGCTGAAAAGTCTCAAAAACATTAAGCTCAGTAGCGAGCGTGTGCGCCGTGTTCAAATCGAAATCGTAACGCCCGCGCCAAAAAAATGTCTTGCCGTCCGCGACTCGTTCGACATCATCGGTGTTGATGTTTTTCGAGTGCAGCAAATCGAATTCGTTTTCCGTAAAATCATTCCCGACCACGCCTACCATTCTGACATCGGTAAAATTGCTGGCAGACAAAGAAAAATGCGTGGCAGCGCCGCCAAGCATTCGTTCGCGTTTCCCAAAAGGCGTTTCGACCGCATCAAACGCGACCGAACCGGCAACTGTTAATGACATTTTATAATTTCTCTCCTGTTGTATTTATTTTTGAATAATCAAGGTTTAACTCGCCAGGGCGGATTGAGCCGGTTTTCTCCGGAATAAAACAAACAAATTTTATTTCCGTTCGGATCAGTCAAATATGCTTCACGCCAGAGCCAGCTTTGATCAATCGGCTCGGTTTCAAATTCGATTCCCTGCTCTTTTAATTCCGCCACTTTTTGGTCGAGATTTTCGCACTCGAAATAAATCACGACGCTGTTGTTTTGCGGCGTTTGGGCAGTTTCGTGAATCGAAAAAGTTGTGCCGTTCGGACACTCAAAACGGCAATAGCGCGGAATGCTGTCAACGATTAAAACCAAGCCGAGTTTTTTATAAAATTCTACAGTTTCGGCGACTTTATTTGAATAAATCGTAATTTGATTTAAATTCATTTCGTCGCCGAAACTGTGCTTTCAAGCTCTTTCAAAACCTTTGCAGCTTCTTCTTTATGTTTGCTGTTGGGATATTTTTCGACGAGCGTTGAAAGATAAGCGATTGCTTCCTCGCGCAGCGTTTCCGGCGCGTATTTCTTTTTGTTTTCTTCCGACATTTTGGACAAATCAATTTTCTGCTTGCCTCGTCCGGTCGCCAGATAATAGCTGCTCATTCCGGCGTAATAAAGCAACGCATCCATTTTTGCGAACTGAATGCCGCCGGATTCGACCGCGACAATGGCTTCGCTGCTGCGTTCGAGCGCGCCGATATGCCGTTTTTTTATAAAATATTGATACGCGACATCGAGATTATGCAGCGCATCCGCCTCAATCGGATTAATCGTTTGCTTCTCCGATTTTTTCTGGGGCAAAGGCACGCTAATCTGCGCACTGGAAGGCGCTGAAAATAAAATAATCAAACCAAATAATAAAGCCGCTTTTTTCATAAATTTATTTTGGCGCATATTTCCCGATAATTGCATCGAGCTTTTTCGCCGTTTCCGTGTTCCAAAATTCGGGCGCTGTGAAAATCGCGTTTTTAGTTGCGCCCGCAAACTGATTTGGTGTTGTTTTCGCCGCGACACGTTGCACGGCGTCTTTCATAATAAGCTGCGCGTTGCGGACGTTTTTGTGCAGATATTCGATGACCATTTCAACCGAAACTTCGTCGTGTCCTTCGTGCCAGCAATCGTAATCGGTGACCAGCGCGAGCGTCGCATAAGCAATCTCGGCTTCGCGAGCCAGTTTTGCTTCCTGCAAGTTGGTCATTCCGATAATATCCATTCCCCATTGCCGGTAAACATTCGATTCGGCTTTGGTCGAAAACGCCGGACCTTCCATACAAAGATAAGTCCCGCCGCGATGAACTGTCACGCCGACGGTTTTACAGCTTTCCTCCAAAATATCGCCCAGCTCATTGCAAACCGGATGCGCGAAAGTGATGTGTCCGACAATTCCCTGACCGAAAAACGTTGACTCTTCGGCGCGGGCGCGCGTCCGGTCAAAAAACTGATCTGGAATCACCATATCCGTCGGTTTGTATTGTTCCTGCAAAGAACCGACTGCCGAAACCGACAAAATATACTCGATGCCGAGCAATTTCATTGCGTAAATATTTGCACGAAACGGCAATTCGGTCGGCAAAATCCGATGTCCGCGCCCGTGTCTGGCTAAAAATGCAACTTCGACGCCTTCAAATTCGCCGATAATAAAAGCATCCGAAGGCTTTCCAAACGGCGTGTCAACTCCAACTTCTCTAACATTCTTCAATTCCGGCATCTGGTACAAACCGCTGCCGCCGATTATTCCGATTTTTACTTGCTCCATTTATTAAATACTATTCTCCCAATTTTTCTAAATCAGCCAAATCCTGTAAACGCCCCGATGCTTTTTTATTCTTCTTTAAATTTTCCAAATCAATTATGGATATTTTTAATCCCTCAATTTCGATCTCGATTCTGGAAGCGAAACATTCCGCAAAATCCACTCCATCAGGCGAATTTATCAAATCAATTCGGCTCGGCGATAGCCAAGTTGTACGACTTGACCTGTTAATAAAAAATCTTCCTTCGTAAAATTTAACGAACCAAAACCGAAATCTCTCAACGCTTGTACAACTCTTTCGGGGTTTTCCTCGCTCAACTCAAGCCAGACATCCAAATCTTTCGTATAACGCGGATGCCCGTGAAAAGCGACGGCATACCCGCCGACAATTAAATATTTAACGCTATTTGAGTTTAGTAATTCGACAAACTCTCTGAAGTCTCGGTTGAGCATCGCCGTATTTCCATTTGTTAAATTCGCTGCGGATTTCTTCCAGCGCCGCTAAACGCTCTGCGTAAGATTTGGTTTGCCAATACCAAAAATCAGATTTCTGAGCGCCCAGATTTCCTTTTGTCACAACTTTTTCGATTGTTCTATGTTTCATATCCAACGGCTTTCAATTTGCCGCTTTCTTCCGTCAAATGACAAAGCGGCGTTTCCGGGTCGTGATAAAAAAAACAGAGCCAATTTTCTTTCACCGCTTGCGGCAATAATTTCTTTTTATTTTCAAGCGTTTCGAGCGGAAACAAATCGTAGCCCATAATCCACGGTAGCGGTAGATGCGCGGTCATCGGGATTAAATCTGCGAAACTGTAAAACGTCTCGCCGCCGCTCGTTAATTTAACGGTTTGCATCGAGCCGTTGTGACCGCGCATTTGCCGCATTGTTAAACCCGGCACGACTTCGTAATTTTCCGGTTTTAATTCGAGTTGTTCGGTTTCAAGAAGCGGTCGCCAATCGTCGGCGATGTAGCTGCCCCGGTCGCGCATCGTAGGGTTTTCGGCGTGTTCGTATTCGGTTTTGGAAACAAAATATCGCGCGTTTGGAAACGCCGGAACGGCTTTTTCGTTTTCATCCGGTTTTGTATTGCCGCCTGCGTGGTCAAGATGCAGATGAGTGTTGACGACGATTGTAATGTCTTCGCATTTGCAGCCGGTTTTTTCAAACAACGAATCGGCAAACGTTTTTTGACGATTGATGCCATAGATTTTCGCTTGCTTGTCCGTCCATTTTTCGCCCATTCCGGTTTCAATCAAAATGCGCTCGCCATCGGTTTCGATAAACAAACAATTCGTCTGCATTCGGATTCGATTCGATTCGTCCGGCGGGCAAACTCGTTCCCAAAGAGTGCGCGGGACGATGCCGAACATCGCCCCGCCGTCCAATCTGAATTCGGTGTCGGGAATTATTTCTAACTTGAAATCACCGAAAATCATTATTTTCGGGTTTTAGGCTGCGCAGGCGCGGGTTTGGCGACTTCGGCATCTCCGCCTTTTTGCGGCGCAGGCTGCATTCCGGGCGGCATCCCCGGCATTCCTTCGGTTTCACCTTCGGGAATTTCCGGCGCTTTAATGCTCACTTGTTCCGGCGCGGGAACTTCAATCGGATTTTTTTCGAGAATTTTGTCCAAAAATTTCTTAACTTTGTCTTGCTGGACGTTTTGCCGGACTTGCTGATCCATTGACGCCGGCTGCGCAAACGGGTTTTGCGGGTCGCGCGCCTGCGTCATAAACAAAATGTGACGGACGTTGAAAGTGTCTGCTTCTTTGCCGTCTTTGTCTTTGGTTTTGCCTCTGCTTTCGAGCTTGATAATGTGATAACCGTATTGAGATTCGACGAGCCGGTCGGCAATTTGCCCCGGTTCGAGATTGTTCGCCGCCAATTCAAACTGCGGAACGAACTGACCTTTTGTGACGTTTTCGTACAAACCGCCTTTATCTTTGCTGCCCGGATCATCGGAAAATTCGGCGGCTAATTTGCCGAAATCTTCGCCCGCTTTGGCGCGTGATAAAACCTGCTCGGCTTTTTCGCGCACTTTCGCCGGATCGAATTCCGGGTGCGCGGCGACATAAGCCTCGATTTCTTCTTTCGTAGGCGTTAATTCCTTTTCGTGCCGCTTTCCGTATTCGGAAGCGAGCGTTCTGGCTTGCTGAAACTGAATTTGAAGCTGAACCGCGCGATCCCGGTCGAGTCCGATTTCTCGCGCGAGGTCGGCGGCGATATGAGCTTTCGCCCATTGCTCGTGGATGTAAGCACGCTGCTCAGCGCCGATGTTTGCAGCTTGCGGAGAGCGTTTGGTCAAACTTTTGAGGAATTCTTCAAACTTTTTCTCATTTTCCGGGTTTTGATAATAAGCCTCGACTTGTTCCTTGCTGATTTTTTCCGAAGCCCAGCCCAGCGGCGGTCCCGGATCGTTCGGTTTACCGGCATCGGTTTTAAGCTTTTGGTCATAGGCGAGAGCTAAAATTTCCATTTCGGTAAGTTTTAACTGTTCGCGCATCTCCGGTTCGTCGGCGATTCCTTCAATTCGGGCTTGACGCGCGATGGCGAGCAGCGGTTTAAGCTGTTCTTCCAAAAAGTTTTTGAGTGCTTCCGGGCTTCCCGCCAATTCGGAAATAGCCTGCGGCTGCGCTTTAAATTGACTTTGAACGAGCAATTCGACATCTTCGGGCGCCAATTTCGTGATCGCTCCTTCGGTCAGCCGATGAATTCGTTTTTCTTCGATGGCGTGCGCGCCGTATTGCGAATGCCACAGCAGCAAACCGGCTGCGACCGCTAAAAATATAACCAATAAAGTAAGTGCTCTTCCGACCATTTTGTTATTAATTCTCCTCAAAAACTAAACGTCTTTTTGCCTATTTTTTAGATTTTTTATCACCCGCCGGAGCTTCCGTTTGCGGCGCAGTCTGCGGCGGCATCGGCGCGGGCGCTGCCGGTAATTCGACTTTTATATCTTCCGGTCGCGGCAAGCTGATTTGATTTCGCGCCACGACTTCTTCTATCCATTGGTCGCGTTTTTGCGTTTTTACGCCTTCGCGCGCTTTGTCAGCCATTCCTGTCGGCGGCGCGTAAGGATTTGCGCCGCTTGCGGGCGCCGAAGTCATCAGCAAAATATGCCGCACATTGTAAGTTTCGCCCGCTTTATTTTCGAGCTTGATAATGTGATAGCCGTATTGCGATTCGACCAGATTTTCGGCGACTTTGCCGTTTTCGAGAGCGAGCGCGGCGGCTTCAAATTCAGGAACCATTTGCCCTTTTTTGACGTTTTCATACAAACCGCCTTTGTCTTTGCTGCCCGGGTCTTCGGAAAACTCTTTGGCGAGCTTGCCGAAATCTTCGCCCGACTTAGCTCGCTGTAAAACCTGCGCGGCTTTGTCTTTGATTTTCGACGAATCTAGTTCCGGGTGCAGTTTGACGTATTCGGCGATTTCAGCCTCACTCGCCGTCATACTTGCGTCGGACTTTCGGGCGTATTGCTGCGCCAAAAACTGCGCCTGCTGCAAAGCGATTTGCAATTGAGTTTCGCGTTTCTGGTCAAAACCTTCGCTGCGGGCTTTTTCCGCTCTAATGGAGATTTTAGCCCAGCTTTCGCGCGCTCTTTTCAATTCTTCTTCGGTGAAATCGGTTTTGCCCGTGCCGCCTTCTTCCGCGCCGCGCTGTTTAATCAAATCCAAAAATGTGTTGAATTTCGTTTCGTTTTCGGGATTTTGGTAGAAAGCCGTAACCTGTTCCGGCGTAATATCGGCAAAAGGCGGCGCGCCTTTGCTGTTCTGAGTATCGTACGCAGTCGCAATGACGGTCGAAGCAATAAATTCGAGCTGCTGTTTGTTTCCGGGATCATCAGCCAAACCGTTTTTGCGCGCTTCGGCGGCGACGGCGAGCAGTTTTTTCAAATCATCGAGAAACTCTTTGATTTGTTCGGGGCTTCCGGCAATCATTTGCTGGCTTTGCGGCGGCAAAGTTTTGATGACAGCCGATACGTCGTCCGCACTGAGGCTCGTCAAAGCTGCGGCTGATTGGGTTTGCTGCTGCGCTCCCGGCGTATTAGCGTTTTTGTTGCACGCCGACGAGGCGGTAAAACTAACTGCTAAAGCGGAAATTATAAAAACGTTTTTAAGTTTGACAGATTTTTTATTCATTAAATTTAGTGTTTTTCCATCGGCTGGACTAATTCAAGCAAAACGCCGCCCGACGACGCCGGATGCACGAATGCAATCAGGCAATTGTCTGCACCGACACGCGGTTTTTCGTCAATTAATCTCGCGCCTTGTTCTTTAAGCTGCGCTAACGCGGCTTCGATGTCTTCGACTTCGACGGCGATATGATGAATTCCGCCGCCGCGTTTTTCCAGAAATTTGGCAATCGGCGAATCATCCGCCGTCGGTTCGAGCAATTCTATTCTGGTTTCGCCAATCGGCAGCATCACCACGCGAACCTTTTGTTCTTCGACAGTTTCGGCGTGAGTTTGTTCCAATCCGAGAGCGTCTTGCCAAAATTTCAACGCTTCGTCAATTGCTTTAGTCGCAATTCCAAGATGATTGATTTTCATATCGAACTCAAAATTTCTTCAATTGCTGAATATGGATCGCGTTCTTTATTAGCAACGGATATAGCCAAATTTTCCAGCTTTTCAGCCGCGCCGTTTTTATTTAACGCTTTCACCAGAAGCCTTTCCCGCAATAATTCCAAAAGCCGCCAGTGCGCGATTGATTTGCGGCGCTCCAGGCTCGATTCGTTTTGTTTTTGATAATCCGCGTAAGATTTGATTGCCTGTGACAAATCTTCGATGCCTTTGTTTTCGGTTGCGATTGTCCGCACAATCGGCGGCATCCACATATCCGGTCGGTGCGCAAGATCGAGCAGTGCTTTTAATTCTTTTTCGGTGCGAATCACGCCTTCGCGGTCGGCTTTGTTGATGACGAAAACATCGCCGATTTCCATAATTCCGGCTTTGATCGCCTGAATATCGTCACCCATTCCCGGCACTAAAACCACGACCGAAACATCTGCGGTTTTGACGATTTCCACTTCGTCCTGACCGACGCCGACGGTTTCGACAATAACTTTTTCGTAACCGGCGGCATCAAGAATCGCTACCGCGTCAACCGTCGCCCGCGACAAACCGCCGAGATTTCCGCGCGTCGCCATCGAACGAATAAAGACGTTTTTATCGAGTCCGAGCGTCTGCATTCGAATGCGGTCTCCGAGAATCGCGCCGCCCGAAAAAGGACTTGACGGATCAACGCAAACAATTCCGATTCGCTCGCCTTTTTCGCGGTAAAACAACGCCAATTTATCAACGAGCGAAGATTTCCCCGCGCCGGGCGAGCCTGTAATTCCGATCACCAAAGCGCGCCCGGTTTTCGGAAAAACAGCTTTCATCAAATCGGCTGCGTCTTCGGCTCCGTCTTCGACTTTGGAAATCGCGCGAGCCACGGCTCGCAAATCGCCTGCCAATATTTTTTCCAGCTTATTCTCGTCAATCATCCGTTTGTCGTCTTTTTGAGCGGCAGCGCAAAATATGATTTTCTCATTTTTCGCCATAAAAGCAACTCGTTGAAGAACTGAGAATTAGAGCGGTTATGGAATCAGTGTATTAGTAGCAACGAAATCAACGGTAGTGAGCGAGTCAATTAACAAACCCGCTCACTACCGTTCGCGGTACTGATATGTACATCCATGCTTGAATTGCTCTAAAAACGGAGAACGGATAACCGCTTTATTCTCAGCTATCCGTCCTCCGTCTCCGGTTCTCAGTTCTCAGTTTTCAGTTCTTAAACCATCGGCTCGTCCGCCGAAGGTCCGTACATCGAAGGCACGGGAATGTTTTTTAAACGCATATAAACTGAAAGCTGACCGCGATGGTGAATCAAATGGTTAAAACACATTCCGCGAATCGCGGCGATGCGCGGCAATTGGAAAAAAATCTGGTCGCCGCTGCGCAAAGTCCAGGGCTGCATAAAATGCTCGTCAGGGACATCTCGTAAAGCGTCGAAACATTTTGATAGCGCGCTGTCGAACATCTCAACCAGTTCTTCGGTCGTTTTCGCCGTTTTCGGAACGTAATCTCCGGCGGCGAAATCAATCTGCTCTTTTTGAATTATCGTGGCGAGCCAGCCGGTCATTTCGACGACGTGCGTGGCGAGCCTGCCGAACGACGTTGATCTTTCGTGCGGTTTCCAATCAAATTCGCTTGCGGGCAAGCGTTCCAACATTTTACGGGTGGTCGCGGCTTCCTGTTTTAACTCCGCCGCGAGAACTTCGCTCAAACTCATAATTTTTGCTCCTGTATAAAAGAATGGAAAATTAATATACAAGATGCTTTTTGCGGCGGCAAATCAGAATATAAATTGAAACTAATATTTTATATTGCATCATTTTCATTCAACCTAATTGTCTTAAAGATGCTTTTTCAAACCCAAAAAATAAAACAGCAAAAACATCGGCAGAATCCGTCAGGCAAAGTGAGCGCGAAAGTAAGCTCGATATTTAAACGACTTAAAACTATTTTTCAAACTCTTTCGGCAATTTGGCATAAGCATTGCATTTCCACTTGCTATCACGAACAGAGAAATTGAATTTAAATAAACAGGAGAAGAGATGCGGACGAACAAGCTTCACGGATTTAATTTTTTGTTGGCGATTATTGCAACGGTTCTTTCATTTTCCGGTTTTGCAGCCGCAAACACAGTTTCAAAAGCTAATTCTGCGCGGTCAAGCAAAATCGCTCTCGAAGCGTTATCAAACAAAATAAAAATGGATACGGGCATCAGCGATGTCAGTTTGAAATTTGAAAAAGTGAACCAGTACAGCATTTCAAAATCAACAATCGGCGTTAAAGGCAGCGCCAGATATTTCATTAACTCGGAGTTTGTCACTCCTCTGACGTTTGATGTCAAAGTGAACACGGCGGATTTTAGCGTTGTAAATATCAATTATGATTTTGAAGACGCCGACGACTCGGTTGCAGTCGGCTCGCCAATTGAGGAAAACATAACTCAGAAATTATTAAAACAAATCAAAAATCAACATAAAACGGCAAACGTCGTAATATCGATTGATAATTTAGAAACGCTGGAAAATCAATTAAAAGGAACCGGCGAAGTCAGAATCGGCGATTTCGAGTGGCGTAGAATCGAATTTGACGCGGCGCTCAATAAAAAAGGCGTCGGAACGGTTAAATATAAAATCCAGGAATAAGGTGAGTTTGAGAGAAAAAGAAAAGCGGCGAACTTAAAAAGTTCGCCGCTTTTCTTTTTTTAAGCCTTCAAAAGCTGTTTGGCGATAACAATTCGTTGAATCTCGCTCGTACCTTCGCCGATAGTGCAGAGCTTTGAATCGCGCCAGTATTTTTCCGCCGGATAATCTTTCGTATAGCCGTAGCCGCCGTGAATCTGGACACTTTCTTCCGAAACGCGCACGGCAACTTCGGACGCATAAAGTTTTGCCATTGCCGATTGTTTCGTGGTTTTCTTGCCGGCGTCTTTCAAATAAGCGGCTTGTTGAGTCAAAAGCCGCGCAGCTTCGATTTGCGTCGCCATATCCGCCAATTTAAATTGAATCGCCTGAAACTCGGCAATCGGTTTGCCGAATTGCTGACGCTCTTTGGCGTAACGCACGGCGGCTTCGTAAGCGCCCTGAGCGATTCCGACAGAGAGCGCGGCAATTGAAATGCGCCCGCCGTCCAAAATCTGCATTGCTTGCAGAAAGCCCTCGCCTTCGTTGCCGAGTCGCTGTGCGTCGTCAATGTAACAATCTTCAAACACAACCGAAGCCGTTTCCGAAGCTCGCATTCCCAATTTATTTTCTTTTTTGGCTGGCGCAAAGCCTTTCATTCCCTTTTCAAAAACAAACGCCGTAATTCCCTTGTTGCCTTTTTCGCGGTCGGTCACGGCAACCGCGACGCAAGTATCGCCGCTGATGGCGTGAGTGATAAAATTCTTCGAGCCGTTAACAACCCAGCCGCCGTTTTGCCGAACAGCGGTCGTGCGTGTCCCCGACGCATCCGACCCCGCGCCCGCTTCCGTTAAGCCCCACGCGCCGAGATGTTTTCCGGTCGCCAGCGGTTCGACGTATTTGCGCTTTTGCTCTTCCGAGCCGTACTGGAAAATATGATTCGTACATA
>DASWLV010000091.1:0-3052 GCA_036400075.1 Pyrinomonadaceae bacterium | reverse complement strand
AAAAAGATCAGTTTTTCTTTAAGTAAAACTCAAATAATTTTGCATAATGAGTCGCATTTATGTTTCAAAGAGCGCCACGAAAGAAAGGACATTTCATGAGGAATTTAATTTTTGCCGGGTTAATAATTTTACTATCAATTTATTGTATTCAGGGACAAACGACTCAATCTAATACTGATCCGGACAAAGCCAAATTTGTGACTTCAGACACAGATAATTTCTGGCGCGCCTTTGATTTAGCCGCAAAAGAAACCGCCTTGGAAAAGAAGATTGAAATTTTCCAACGCCAATATCTCGACAAAGGCTCAATCGGCTTAAAAGATTTTCTGCGTCTGCGAATCAAAAGCGCGAAAACATTGACCGAGACTGTTGAAAAGCTGCCGCGTTTCTTTGCTTCGATACGCCCATCAACTCTTCGCGTCAAAGAAATGGAAAAACAGATGCGGCAGAGCTTTCGCAAATTTAAGAAAATTTATCCCGAAGCCGTTTTCCCTGATGTTTTCTTTGTCATCGGCGTAACAAATATCGGCGGAACCGCTTCGGAAAATGGTTTGCTTATCGGAGCCGAGCTTTACGGTTTAACTACGAACACGCCTCGCGACGAATTCCCGGATTTGTACAAAGCCTTTCTGCCGGAAGAAAAAGACCCGAATCAATTGCGTTTAAAAGTAAACAAACTGCTCGATGTCTCTTTAAAGCCGGTCGAAAATCTAGCGCCGGTCGTCGCGCACGAATCCTGTCATTTCAATCAAAAATATCCAAAGCTCGACACGCTGCTCGCCAAATCAATTCAGGAAGGCGCTTGCGATTTAATCGCCAAGTTAACCGCCGGACAAACGATAAATCCGCCGCAGCACGTTTACGGAAACGCTCACGAAGCCGAACTCTGGCGCGAATTTCAACCCGAAATGAACGGCGCAAGCACAAAAAACTGGATGTACAACGGTTTGACCGCAATAAATCGCCCGCCGGATTTGGGATATTTTATGCGCTACAAAATCAGCGAATCTTACTACAAAAACGCCCGCGACAAACGGCAAGCAATTAAAGATATTTTGGAAATCAAAGATTTTTCGATGTTTTTTGAGCAAAGTAAATACACTAAAAAATTGCTGGAAATTAGTTTCTGATTTGTTTTGAATTACCGAAAATTTGCTGTATAACCATTTCGCATAAAAATGAGTAGTGAATAGTCCTTCTTCATGATTGTAGAAAATTGAAATGGAAAAACTCTAAGATCACCAAATAGTTTTTATAACCATATTAATTTGAGGCTTGATATGTCTGACATTTTCATAAGTTACTCTTCTCTCGACCGAGATCGGATAAGACCAATTATTCAAGCTTTTGAGAATCATGGATGGTCCGTTTGGTGGGATCAAAAGATCACTCATGGGAATGCATTTGATGAAATTATTGAGAATGAGCTAAAAATAACGAAATGTGTAGTAGTTTTTTGGTCTAAGAATTCTGTTTTGGCTTCATGGGTTCGAGCAGAGGCACATAAGGGGATGGAACGGGGCGTTCTTGTTCCAGTAGTGATTGATGAGGTAGAAATTCCCCTGAGATTCAACATTATTCAATCAGCAAAACTTTTAAATTTGAAAGACTCTTCGTCAATTAGTGAACTTGAAAGATTAATTGAAAGCATCAACGAACTATTCGTTGAAACTGAAAAAGCATCTAAAACCGTAGAGAAAAATAAACTTACTGCAAAAGTACCAGATCCTTTTGCAAGACCATTATGGGTTGGGGCACTTATGGGATTGTTAACTTGGCTATTTGTATATTTCAGCCCGGATTCATTTGGTCAATTAGCAACCTCATCTTTTCCCGCAATGTGCGGTTTTGCTGCTACATATCATTATGTAAAGTATATGCCTGTTCCAGTTTCATATACTAAAGCGTTTAAAATCAGCCTGATGGCTGAATTATCGCTCTTCTCAAGTTGTCTGTCATTGCAAACTATTTTTAAGGCTGAACAAATGTACTTTCAACAAGGTATACCTATCAACTTTAAAATTGGGATGGCGTGTTTTACCGGTACTATTATTGGCAGCATTCTTAGTATAAAAATTAATAAGAGCGTAAAAGGGTATTGAATTAATAATGACGTTAAAACGTACGGTTTATCAATTCAATAAAAATCTCTCTTCGGAGTTCTTTGTCAGCCCCGCCTTTATGATTCAAACATTAATGATAATTAAAAATTGATTAGATTAATCCAGTTCACCTAACTTGCGGCTTTTGCCGTTCGCTAGTTAAAATAAAAGTTTCTGCGATGAGACAAATTTTCAACCGTCTGCCGTCGCAGAGACTTTCTGTTTTATGGCAATCGAAAAAATCACGGTTCGCGGGGCGCGCGTTCATAATCTCAAAAACATTTCGGTGGAAATTCCGAGGGAAAAATTAACTGTCGTGACGGGGCTTTCAGGTTCGGGGAAATCTTCGCTCGCTTTTGACACGATTTATGCCGAAGGTCAGCGTCGCTATGTCGAATCGCTTTCGGCATACGCGCGGCAGTTTCTCGATCAGTTGGAAAAACCCGATGTTGATTCGGTTGAAGGGCTTTCGCCCGCGATTTCAATCGAACAGAAAACCGTTTCGCGCTCGCCGCGTTCGACTGTCGGGACTGTCACCGAGATTTACGATTATTTGCGATTGCTGTTTTCCTCAATCGGTCAGCCGCATTGCCCGAATTGCGGCGCGGAGATTACGCGGCAATCCGTCGAACAAATCAATTCAAATGTTTTGAGCTTGCCGGAAGGGTCGCGGGCGGTGATTTTCGCGCCTGTAGTCAGAGGCAGAAAAGGCGAATTTAAAAAAGAGCTTGAAAAATTCTTAAAAGACGGTTTTACGCGCGCCCGCATTGACGGCGAAATGCGGATGCTTGACGAAGAGATCAATCTTCAGAAAAGCAAAAACCACACGATTGAAGTCGTCGTTGACCGCTTGATGGTTAAAGAGGGAATTAAAGAGCGTCTCAACGAATCCGTTCGCACGGCTTTGAAAATGACTGACGGCGCAGTTCTGATTTCGGTTGTTGACGGCG
>DASWLV010000090.1:0-16568 GCA_036400075.1 Pyrinomonadaceae bacterium | reverse complement strand
TCAAATTATGGAAAAAGCAACATATACAATCGGTCAATTAGTCAGCAAACAGTGTTTGAATTGCAATGAAGAACAAAGCCATATGGTTGCGTCTTTAACTAAAAAAGGTCAGATTTCAAAAGTAGTCTGTTCGGTTTGCGCTGTTGTCAGCACGTTTAAATCAACTGCCAAGACTCTGGATGCCGATGCCGCTCCGAAAACCGGAACTCCGTATGACCGCTCTCGCACATACCGGAAAGGTCAAACGATGATGCATTCTTCGTTTGGTTACGGAGAAGTAATGAGCGTGATTGAACCGCAGAAAATAGACGTTAAATTCGGAGACGGATTACGTCGTTTGATTCATTCTCAGATTTAAATCTTTTAGTTTTTTCTTGATAAAAATGCGGTGGGTTTGAAAAAGCTCATCGCATTTTTTGCTAATTGAATAAACCAATTAGTCTTGTTCCTCATTTTGTCCCGTGCTTTTTTTGACGGCTTTCAGAACATCAATCCGTAATTGCAGCCAATCCATTCCTTTCGGCGTGTTGTAATCGTGAGCGGAAAAATAATTTGTAACGGTTCCGGCGCGAAGCATAAAACGGGCTTCGCGTTTTTGATATGTGACGCGATAGCCTTTTGATTTGCCGACTTCGACGAGATCGCGCGTGATTGCTTTTGCCTGCCGATCTGCTTCTTCAGCCCATTCCGATGCCATATTTTTCTTTTCCTTTGTTGAAATTATACGGCAGCCCGGCGAATTAGCAATCAACAAATTCGCAAACCGCCGCGGCAAATTTTTCGTGCGATTGATAAATGACGCCGTGCGTTCCGGCGGGAATTGTCAAGGCTTTTCCGTTTGGCAACAATCCCGCCATTGTTTCAATCCAATTTTGCTGCGCAATCGTGTCCAACTCGCCGCTCAAAACAAGCGTCGGCACTCCAATCTGCAAAAGCTTTTCTTCGATTTTATCGTTGAGCGAATATTTCAGAGTGTAGATTTCCCGGCGAATCCCAAATTTAAAATAATCGCGCAGAGCTATATAAACCAGCGAAAACGGCTCGCGCGGAGCATTCATCAAAAAACGCCAAAATTGCCGGAAAAAATTTCGTTTTCCCTTTTCAAAAGTCGGCGAGGCGAGAATTAATTTATCAACCATTTCAGCATGCCGCACGGCAAATTCCGCCGCAATCTGGCTGCCAAGCGAATGCCCGACAATGTTTGCCCGCTCGATTCCGTGAGCCGTCATCCAATCGGCAAGCGCGTCCGCCAGCTCTGTAATGTTAAAAACGCGGCGCGGTTTTGAACTGTCGCCCCAACCGGGCAAATTCGGCGCGAAAACTTCTCGCCGTTTTGCCAATTCAGTCATTACGGGAATCAAATAGCGATTTGAAATCGCCAAACCGTGAATCAGCACAAACGGCGTTTTGTCGGCAAAATTTGGATTTCGTTCCGCCAATGCGTTAATCCTCAAACCATTGACGTTTGTCCCAATTCTTTCGATTTTTTCGGTTTGTGAAGGCAATTTATTTTTCGTTTTCAATCGTTTCGCGCAATTGGAGGAAAAGCTTGGCGAGATCGTTTGCTTGGTAATGCGCGTTTAAACCGCTCGGATTCGGCAAAACCCAGATTCGCGTTTCCTCGATTCGCTCCGTTTGTAAACCTAAAACCGCTTTCGGATGATTGAATGCGATTCGATAAGTTGTAATTCCCAGAACGGCTAAAACTTTCGGCTGAAATTGCAAAACTTTTGCCCGCAATTTCGCGCCGCCCGCAACGATTTCTTCCGTCGTCAATTCGTCGGCGCGCGCCGTCGTCCGCTCGCAAATGTTGGTAATGCCGTAACCGTTTTTTAAAAGCTCGTTTTGTTCGTGCGGCACGAGAAGTCGGTCGGAAAATCCGGCGGCGTGCAGTGTTTTCCAGAAACGATTGCCGGGACGCGCAAAATGATGCCCGGTCGCGCCGGAATAAAGTCCGGGATTGATACCGCAAAACAAAACTTTTAAATCGGGCGCGATAACATCCGAAATTGTTTTCTCGACGGCTGCCAGCAAATCCTGTTTGGTCGGTTTTATCGTCACAGAATTCAAATGTTTTGAAATGCTTCGAGATATTTTAAGCCCGATCCGGTGTTAAAAATCACGATGCGCTCGGTTTTGCCGACTTCGCCGCGCTCGATTAGTTTTTTGAGCGCCGAAAGACACGCGCCGCCTTCGGGCGCGGCGAAAATTCCGGTCGCCGCGCCGACTTCTTTGACATCGGCGACCAATTCTTCATCCGTTACGGCAACCGCAGTTCCGCCGCTTTTTCGCAAAATGTCCAACAAAATAAAATCGCCGATGGCTTTCGGAACGCGCAAGCCGGAAGCGACGGTGTGCGCGTTTTCGATTTCCGCCCCGTGATTCAAACCTTCGTGAAACGCGCGGACAATCGGCGCGCAGCCGAGCGATTGAACCGAAACCATTCGCGGTCTTGCGGCGGAAATCCAGCCCATTTTTTCCATTTCGTCAAACGCTTTCCACATTCCGACCAAACCCGTTCCGCCGCCGGTCGGATATAAAATGACATCGGGCAATTCCCAATTCATTTGCTCCGCCAATTCGTAGCCCATCGTCTTTTTGCCTTCGACTCGATACGGTTCTTTCAAAGTCGAAACGTCAAACCAGCCTTCGGCGTCTTTGCGTTCGGCGACTATTTTGCCGCAATCCGTAATCAATCCGTCAACGAGCGTGACATTTGCGCCAAGCTGTTCACATTCAACAACGCAAGCTCTCGGCGTGTCTTTCGGAACAAATAAAAACGCTTCGATTCCGGCTTTTGCCGCGTAAGCCGCGAGCGCGCCCGCCGCGTTTCCGGCGGAAGGCGCGGCGACTTTTGTAACGCCCAATTCTTTCGCCATCGAAACTGCCGCGCTCATTCCGCGAGCTTTAAACGAAGCGGTCGGGTTGAGCGATTCGTCTTTGATATAAAGATTGGAAAGACCGAGTTTTTCGCCTAAACGCTCGGTTTTATGCAGGGGCGTCCAGCCTTCGCCTAAACTGACAATATTTTCGTCCGATTCGACGGGCAAAACTTCCTTGTAACGCCAGAGCGAAGCGACGCGGCTTTTTAAAGATTCTTTGGTTAAAGATTCGGCGGCGCGCTCTAAATCGTAATTAACGAGCAAAGGTTTTCCGCAAGCGGCGCAGAGATTATAAAGTTTATTGGGCGAGTAAACTTCGGCGCAGTTCGAGCAATAAAGATTAGTGACGTTCATAAATTTATTGATTCCTATTCTAATTCGAGCGTAAGATGCTGGCAACGCGCTTTCCCGAAAAAGGAGAATTAAAAATGAATTTTCGCAGATTTATAATCATCGCGTTGATGGCTTTTTCCGCTTTCCCGGTTTTGGCGCAAACGTCGAATCGCACGACTGTCTGGAAAGAAATAGAATCTCTCCGAGAACAAATAAAGGGGCGTGAAAACGTTTTGCTTGAGCCTGCGGCTGAAGACCGCGCGGCTTACGCTCAATTTTTGCAGCAGCCGGACACGGGTTTGATTCGCTTGCTGCCGCGCGAAAAATACGACAATAAATTAACTATGCGTGGCGGCGGAGCTTATTACTCGTTCAGTCGCTTAACGCACGAATACGGTTACGGCTCGGACATTTCGCTTGAGCAAGGTGATTTATCAGTCGGTTTTGCCGGAGCAGATTACGGAATGATCGCAAAGCTTGGTGACATTCGGTTTGAAGATGTCACGCTCGAAAATCCGATTGTTCAGCATCTGACTCAACATAAACCGCCGACAAACGAACCCGAAGCTCGCATTGAACAACGCAGAACGAGCGAAGACACAATGAAAAAAGACGCCGTTTATAAAAGGCGTCTGACCGCAATCGCCGGAAATACTTATGTTCTGCGGTCAATTAATTACGGCACTTCGGACGTGCTGGTCGCTTTTAAAATCGTTCGCCAGGACGATGACGACAGTTTGATTCTGACGTGGAAACTGTTGAAAAAATTCCCGACTCCGCGATTGGAAAGGTAGAGGTACAATTTCACTTTTTCAAAGTTGAAGCCGAAGCGATTGCATCAAGCAATTTGCACGGCTTTTTCTTTTGCCCGCTTCAGAAATTTTTCAGAAATTTTTCACCGTAACTTCAAGACTTTGCGGCAATAGACGATTTAAATTTGTCAATGTGAACGTTATGAAGAGTTTCCTCGAAGCCGGTCAATCGCTCAAACATTACAAAATCAAACGAAAGCTCGGATAGGGCGGAATGGGACAGGTTTATTTAGCCGAAGACACGAAGCTCGGTCGGCTGGTCGCCATCAAATTATTGCCCGAAGAGACGACGCAGGATGAAATAGCAAAGCTCCGTCTTTTGCAGGAAGCAAGAGCGGCTTCGGCTCTCAATCATCCGAATATCGTTACGATTTACTCGATAGACGAAGAAAACGACGTTGATTTTATCGTGATGGAATACGTCAAAGGCGAGACTTTGAGAGCGATTATCGAACGCCAGCCGCTCGCCGTGCACGTTGGACGCTCAAACGCCCTTTGAACGAAATCAGAATCGAAGTGCCGGAAAACATCCGCAGCTTGATTCGCAAAAAGATTGAAGCTCTTGATGAAAACGACCAGCGCGCGCTGCAATACGCGACCATTGAAGGCGACGAATTTCTTTCCACGGTTCTCGCCGCGCTGCTCGATGTGGACGAGCTTGATCTGGAAGAACAACTCGCGGTCGTCGAAAGAGTTCATGGTTTGATTGAAACCGTCGGCGAAGAAGAATTGCCGGACGGCGGTCTGGCGACCCGCTATCGTTTCGCGCACGCGCTTTATCAAAACGTGCTTTACGCCGATATGGTCACGAAACGGCGGATTTTGCGGCACCGGAAAGCGGGAGAAAAATTAATCGGGCATTACGGCAAACAGTCGCCGCGAATTGCCGCGCAGCTCGCCGAACATTTTGAGCGCGGGCGCGATTTTCCGCGAACAATCGAATATCTCGCTCACGCGGGCGACAACGCCGGGCGGCTTTTTGCCAACACCGAAGCCGCCGCGCATTACAGCCGCGCGCTGAAATTATCAAAAGAATACGAGCAGGCAAACGCGGCGGAAACATTGCTCGCGCTCTATCACAAACGCGGCAAAGTCAATCTCGCTCTCGGCAAATTTCAAAAAGCGGTTGACGATTTTACTGAAATGCTCGAAGCCGCCAAGCGAACGGGTTCGACCGAGCAGGAATCAGCCGCGCTCAACGCTTTGACGATGACGCTTTTTTATTCGCATCGTCTGGACGAAATCACAGCCCGCGCCGACGAAATTCTGCAAGCCGCCGAACGCGCCGGAAGCGAGGCTTTGCGAATCGAAGCGATGCAGGTTCTTGCGCTCAAACATCTCGGCGACGGCGAATTGGACAAAGCAAAACCGATGCTCGACGACATTATCAAAAGCGCCCGCGTTTTGAATCATAAATCCGTTTTACTTTCGGGTTTGGCTTGGCGCGGCATTTTGCATTTTTTTCAAACCGAGTACGAAACCGCCGAAACAATGCTTTTGGAAGCTCAATCTCTCGCCAAAGAATTGCGCGACAGTTTTCTCCTTCTCGAAAGCTATTTCGTTCTCGGAATGACGCGCGGCAATCAAGGGCGAATGAGTGAAGCTCTCGAAACTTTTGCCGAAGGAATCGAGATGTCGCGCCGCTACGAAGACCAATTCTGGGGTCCGCGTATGCCCAACTGTGTCGGCTGGATTTACCGCGAATTGCAGGATTTTGACCGCGCGATGGAATATGACCGAAAAGGCTTGAACGTCGGGCGACAGACGAACGTCCTCGAAGCGCAGGCGAATTCTTTGATCAATCTCGGAATCAATCAAACGCAAATGGGCGACGGCGGCAGAACTCTGGAAGCGTTCCGCGAAGTCGAAAGCATTTTCGAGCGCGATGCCTGGTTTCGCTGGCGCTACAAAATCCGCCTCCACGCCGGAAAAAGCGAACACAGTTTAGCGGAAGGCGATCTTGAAAAAGCGGAAAAACACGCTCGCCAATTGCTCGAAGCCGCGACGCATTTCGAAGCGCGTAAATACATCGTCGTCGCGCATAATCTGTTGTCTCAAACGGCTCTTGCGCGCGGCGATTTTAAACAGGCGGAAACCGAATTGAATGCCGCGCTCGAACAACTGCAAATGCATCCGGTTCCGATTGTCGCGTGGAAAGTTTATGCGAACGTTGGTAATTTAAGGCTGCGAACTGGCGACGCGGCAAACGCCAAAGAAGCTTTTGCCAGAGCCGCCGATACAATCAACAAAATTGCCGAGGGAGTGAAAGAGGAAAACCAGCGCTCGCTGTTCTTCAATTCGCCGGTGGTTAAAAATGTTTTGGAAAAGATTTGAATTTTCAAAAAGTCGCCGAAGGCGACAAACAATATGGCGTAGGGTGAAACCCTACGAAACGACCCAAAAAATAATCCGACGCTGAAGGCGTCGAACAAATGCGCGGTAAGCGTTGCTCGCCTTTAGCGACCGAAAACTATCTTGCATTGTCCGTAGGGTTACACTCTACGCTATATTGTCTGTCACCGTTGGCAACATAAACTCAAATCCGTCTTTCATAATTTTTTCAGAAAAAATTCAGCAAATTTTCATTGCGGCTTAATTACTTTTCCATCGCGTGCCGCCGATACTGTCAATCGTCGTAGTCCAATGTCCAATTCTTTTGAGCATTGGATAACGGAAAGGAGAATTCAAATGAGATACATATTGCCGTTATTTTTACTACTTTTTTCATTTACCGTTTTCGGTCAGCACGGAAATCATCAACCCGACCAAAGGCGGGCGGCGCTGCTGCCCGGAATGGGCGACGTTAATCATCCGGTTTCGACCCAAAACGCGGAAGCGCAGAAGTTTTTCAATCAAGGTCTGGCTTTGCTCTACGGTTTCAACCACGATGAAGCGATTTTGTCTTTCAAACACGCCGCCGAGCTTGATCCGAAGCTGGCGATGGCTTACTGGGGCGCGGCTTTGGCGCTCGGCTCGAATTACAATTTGCAGGCGGATCCGGCGCAGCTCAAAGAAGCGTTTGCGAATCTGCAAAAAGCGATTCAGCTCGCGCCGCAAGCGTCGGAACACGAACGCGCATATATTGAGGCTTTGTCAAAACGCTATTCAAACGATCCGCAGGCAGGTCAGCAAAAGCTCGCCGCCGATTACAAAGCGGCGATGGCGGAACTGGTCAAAAAATACCCGGACGATTTGGACGCCGCGACGCTTTACGCCGAAAGTATGATGAATCTGCGCCCCTGGAAATTATGGACGCCGGACGGAAAACCCGCCGAAGGAACGCTCGACATTGTTGCGGTTCTGGAAAGCGTTCTCAAACGCAATCCGAATCATACGGGCGCAAATCATTACTACATTCACGCCATTGAGGCTTCCAAAAATCCCGAACGCGGGCTTGCAAGCGCGTCGCGTCTTCGAACTCTCGCGCCCGCCGCCGGGCATCTCGTCCATATGCCATCGCACATTTACATTCGCACCGGCGATTACACGGACGCCGCCGAATCAAACGCCGACGCGATTGTCGCCGACCGCAAATATCTCGAAAGAACGGGCGCGCAGGGCGCGTATCCGATGATGTATTACAACCACAACATCCATTTTCTCGCCGCCGCCCACGCAATGAACGGGCGTTTTGCAGACGCGCTCAAAACGGCGCAAGAGCTTGAAGCAAACGTCAAACCGCATTTGAAAGCGATGCCGATGCTCGAATTTTTCATGCCCTATACGACTGTGACGCTCGTGCGTTTTCAGAAATGGGACGAAATGCTAAAAGCAGCGAAACCGGATGAAAATTTGAAAATAACTGCGGCGTTCTGGCATTTCGGGCGCGGAATGGCTTTCGCGGGAACAAAACAGGCAGCCAAAGCCGAAACCGAATTAAAATCGCTGCAAAATCTGATTCAGGCTGTTCCGGCTGACGCGCCTTTCGGCAACAGCGCCGCGCGAGATGTTTTAAAAGTCGGAGAAAATCTGCTCGCCGGGCAAATTCTGTTTGGTAAAGGCGACAGAACAAAGGCAATCGAACAGCTCCGCAAAGCCGTCGAAGCCGAAAACGCCGTCGGTTACAATGAACCGCCCGATTGGGATCTTCCGACGCGCGAATGGCTCGGCGGTGCGCTTTTGCTGAACGGAGACAACGCCGCTGCAGAACAGGTTTTCCGTGAGGAAATCGAAAAACATCCGCGCAACGGGCGCGCGCTGTTCGGACTTCTTGAAAGCCTGAAACGCCAGAAAAAAGATTCGGCTGCCAGATTCGTGCAAAGCGAATTTGAAAAAGCCTGGGAAAAAGCCGACACCAAATTGCGAGCGGAAAATCTGGCGGGCGAAGCAAACACAAACGAAAACGTCGTCAAATCAAACGACGTTTCAAATCCTGCGTCAACGATTCAAATTGTCAAGACTTCGCACAATACGGCGGACGCGCCAAATCACGTCGAACACAATGCGCCGAAACTGACATTTTCTGATGTGAAATTAAAAACCCGCGTCCGGCTGCGTTATGCAGAACAAGGCGCGCCCGACGGGCAAACGATAATTTTGCTGCACGGTTACGGCGATTCCTGGTTTTCCTACAACCGAGTATTGTCTCAACTCGATGCAAAATATCGCGTTTTCACGCTCGACCAGCGCCGTCACGGCGATTCGGACAGACCTGAAAAAGGTTATAAATTTGACGACTTCGCCTCGGATGTTGTGGCATTTATGGACGCGAAGAACATTAAACGGGCTGTCGTTGTCGGTCATTCAATGGGCAGTTTCATCGCGCAAGGCGTCGCAGTCAATGCGCCCGAAAGAGTTGAAAAACTTGTTCTGATCGGCACTGCGACAACCGTCAAAAACGATGCGGTTTTTGAGCTTCAAAAAGCGATTGGCGAGTTGAAAGACCCCGTGCCGCCGGAATTTGTTCGTGATTTTGTCGTCAGCACCAGTTCTCCGTCTTTGCCCAAAGATTTTCTTGACGGCGCAATCGCCGCAGCCGGTAAACTTCCGGCTAGCGTTTGGCGCGAGACAATGACGGGAATGATGGCGGCTGATTACAAAACTAAATTAGACCGAATCAAAGCGCCGACGCTGATTATTTGGGGCGACAAGGAAACGATTTTTCTCCGCTCCGAACAGGATTTGCTGAAAGCGAAAATCTCCGATTCGGTCTTTAAAATCTATCCCGGAACAGGTCATTCACCGCACTGGGAACGACCGGAGCAATTCGCCAAAGATCTTGAAGCTTTTATTGTCGGCAAAGAGAATCATTAAGCAATAATTTTAAATTTTGCTTTTCTCAATCACTAAAGCGGAATTTTTCGAGCCAAAGCCGATGCAGTTGCATAAAGCAACCCGCACGGCTTTTTCTTTTGCCCGATTCGGCGTGTAATCCAAATCGCAAGCCTCATCCGGTTCGTCCAAATTGATTGTCGGCGCGATTATGTTTTCGTTTAAAGCCAGCAGAGCAGCGCCGATTCCCGCCGCGCCCGACGCGCCCTGCGGATGTCCGACGTTTGATTTTGTCGCCGACATCGGCATTTTGGAGGCGTGATTGCCGAAAGCCAGTTTGACGGCTTGCGTTTCGATGCGGTCGTTGAGCACAGTCGAAGTGCCGTGCAGATTGACGTAATCAACCGCTTCTGCGGCGCGTCCGGCGTCTGCAAGAGCGAGCTTCATCGCCCGCGCAGGTTCTTCGCCGTTTTCCGCCAAACGGACGCGGTGATAAGCATCGCAGGTCGCGCCGTAGCCAGCAATTTCACCGAGAATGTTTGCGCCGCGTTTCAGAGCGTTTTCCAAATCTTCCAAAACATAAACCCACGCGCCTTCGCCCAAAACCATTCCAGAACGATTTTTTGAAAACGGGCGCGAAGCAAGTTCCGGCTGGTCGTTCCATTTGTCGGTCAAAACCGTCATCAATTCAAAACCGCGCACAATTCCGGGTGCAATCGGAGCATCAACGCCGCCCGCGAGCATTTTGTTTTGTCTGCCGAGCGCGATATGCTGCGCCGCATAAAAAACAGCGTCGGTTGAGGAAGTGCAGCCGGTTGAAACAACGTGCGACAGCCCGCGCAAACCGAAAGCCATCGAAAGCTCGGAAGACAATCCGCCGTGCGTCGAGGCGGGAATCGTGTAAACGCTCGCTTTTTGTTCTTCGCCTGTGTACCAATAACCGTATTGTCGCTCGGTAAAAGCCAAGCCGCCGCCGCCGGTTCCAAGAATTACGCCAAAATTTTGTCGCTCCTCAAGCTGCAAATCAGACGGCTGCAATCTCGCGTCCTCCAAAGCCTCGCGTGCCGCTCTAAGAGCGAGCGGAACGGTGCGCGGAACGTGCTTTCTATCTTTCGGATTAAGTTCTGCTTCCCAATCAAAATCCGCGATTTCCCCGGCAATTTGCACTTTGAAATCGGAAACATCAAAGCTCGAAATTCTTTTAACGCCGCTCTTTCCCGCCTTGAGAGATTCCCAAAACGCTTTGCGCCCGATTCCAATCGGCGTTACGCAACCCATTCCCGTAATAACGACTCGGCGCGGTTTTGTAAGATTCTTTAACATAAACCCCTTGTTTCGTCTTTTGAGTATCAGCAGAATAACATTAGCCGGTAAAGGTTTGAAAAATTAAATCTACCCGACACAAAAAAGCGCCGACTTGATTTTCAAGTCGGCGCTTTTTTATTTCGGTTTGTTTTTGATTTATGTCGTCGGTTCGACTTTCGTTCCGCATTCGTTACAGAATTTTGTGCCGGGATTTAAATCAGCCTGGCAATTGGCGCATTTTTGTTTTTCCTGTTTCGCGCCGCATTCGGAACAGAATTTCGCGCCTTCGCGCAATTCCGCGCCGCAAGCCATACACGGAACTTTGGCAACTTCCATTTTCGAGCCGCATTCAGCGCAGAATTTTGTTCCGGCGACATTCGGCTTACCGCAGCTCGGACACGGAACGGTTTGCGTTTGTTGTTGCTGCTGTTGTCCTTGTCCCTGTCCGCCCGGCTGCCCTTGACCGAAAGCATTTGCCATTTGACCGCCGATAGCGAAGCCCGCGCCTAACCCCGCGCCAAGCCCCGCACCGCCGCCTTCGTTTTGCGCGGCGTCGCGCATTGCGTCGGCTGCCTGAAACTGCATATAACGATTGGCGTCGCCCAATGCGCCCATCGAAGAGCGTTTATCGAGAGCTTTTTCGACTTCTTCGGGCAGGCTAATATTTTCAACGTAAAACTTCGTGATTTCGATTCCGAACGTGCGGAAATCATCGTTGATTTTTGTCCGCAGCGCGCCGCCCAGTTCTTCATATTTCGCGGCTAAATCGAGCGCTGGAATTTTCATTTCACCGAGCGCGTCGCTAAACGCGCTGACTGTCGCGCGTTTTAATTGACCTTCGATGTCCTCGGTTTGAAAATGCGCATTCGTTCCGGCAATTTCTTTGATAAAAGTTTGCGGATCAGCCACGCGCATAGAATACGTGCCGAAAGCGCGCAATCTGACCATTCCGAAATCGGCGTCGCGCATCATAATCGGGTTTGCCGTTCCCCATTTTTTGTCGGTAAATTGTTTAACGTTGACGAAATAAACTTCGGATTTAAACGGCGAGTTGAAACCGTGAGACCACGCGCCGAGCTTGGTTAAAATCGGCGTGTTTCCGCCGTCAATCGTGTAACGACCGGGACCGAAAGTGTCCGCCGCCTGACCTTGATAAACAAACACGGCGGCTTGTGATTCGCGGACGATTAACTGCGCGCCGTTTTTGATTTCCTGCCCCTGCACCGGAAAACGATAAACCAGCGTATTTTGTGAATCGTCGAGCCATTCGATGACTTCGATAAACTGGCTTTTGGCAAAATCCGTAACCTTATCAAAAATTCCCATTTTAAAATTTCTCCTTTTCGCTGCCTAAATTCGGCAATTGATTTACGTTTTTCGACGGCTTGATGTTCAATTCCCTGCCGCAAATATCGCATAAACGGGCGGGAAATTAAAGTGAAACTCAAATTCGCCGCCAAATAACAATCCACGCTACACGGTTTCTGACGGTTGACATGGGTCGGCGCAATACGATATTTTCTAAATCTCTTATTGAAAATAGAATTCAATTTCAATTTCGCCGAAAGGATTTTATAAAAGTGATCAACAGTTTTCGTTTCAAGAAATTATTTTCGTTTGTTTCAATTTCCCTCTTTCTCACAATTCCCGCTTTTGCGCAAAACGTTTTTACAATTGGTGGAACGGTTAAAGATGGCAACGGCGCAGTCGTCGAGCGCGCCGAAGTTCGGTTATTCAACGCAACAAAGAAAACCGTTGCCGAAATAAAAACTAATGAAGCAGGTGAATTTCATTTTAAAGTGCCCGCCGGAGTTTATTCATTGGTTGTCAAAAAAGACGGAATGAACGAATCGGTCAGAGATTTGAATATCAGCGTTTCGCAAACGCTCGAAATATTTTTAGAGCCGAAAACGCTCGAAGCGAGCGTGACGATCACTTCAAACTCCGAATTTGCCGAAATTGAAAGTCAGACCACGACCAAAACCGCAACGCCTTTGCGAGATTTGCCGCAATCCGTAGAAATTGTCGGGCAGAAATTGCTCGAATCTCAAAATGCGCGGTCTTTGCAGGACGCGCTTTATAACGTGACCGCCGTCACTGTCGCGCAGGGCGAAGGACGCCGCGACCAATTTTTTATTCGCGGCTTTACCGCGCTCGGCGATCAATTCATTGACGGCGTGCGCGACGACGCGCCGTATTACCGCGATCTGGCTAATGTCGAACGCATCGAAGTCGTCAAAGGTCCGGCGGCGGTCTTGTTCGGGCGCGGCTCATCAGGCGGTTTGATTAATCGCGTCACAAAGCAGCCGAATTTTACGAATAGAGTCGGCGGCGCGGAGTTTTCGTTTGGTTCTTACGGTTTAAAACGCGGCTCTATTGATTACGGTCAACCGATTTTCGGCGACCGTCTGGCGTTTCGTCTGGTCGGAGCTTACGAAAAGAGCGGCAGCTTTCGTCATTTTTATTTTCTCGACCGCTACAACATTGCGCCGTCGCTCGCTTGGCGTCCTGACGAAAACACCGACGTTAACGTTCAATTTGAATATTTAAACGACCGCCGCTTGCCGGACAGAGGAATTCCCTCTTTTCGCGGGCGCGCTCTTGATGTGCCGATTTCGACTTATTACGGCGCGCCGCAGTTTGACGAAGTGCGAAATCGCGTCGCCTCACAAGCAGTTAGATTCGAGCGCCGCTTTTCGGATTTCTGGCTCGTCCGCAACGTTTTCCGACACACGGGATATGCGACCGATTTTTACAACACCGTTCCGAGCGGAGTCTGTCTTTTTAATTCTGCAACTGGCGCTTGCTCTGCAAACGTTCCGGCAAACGTCGAGCCTTCCGATAGCCGGTTGCGGGTTTCGCGCACTCATTACAGCAGCAATTCAAAACAAAACAATTATTTTAATCAAACCGAAACCGTCGGAGTCGTTCGCGCTCTTGGCTGGCAGCACACATTTTTAGCGGGCGTCGAATTGGGCGCGCAAGACAAAACCACAATGCGTTTTGACAACGAAACCGCGCCGCAGTTTTTAAGAAATTCGTATGTCGCCGTTTTCAATCCGATTTTGACGCCGCTCGTGACAAGAACTGCGCCAACGAATAACAATCGTTTCGGCGGCAGAGTTTTCGGCGTTTATTTTCAAGACCAAATTAATTTTTCGCGGCAATGGAAAGCTCTCATCGGAGCGCGTTACGACCGTTTTGTGCAGAAACTCGATGATTTACGTCCGAATTCAATTGATTTGGAGCGAATTGATAAACAATGGAGTCCGCGCGTTGGTCTGGTTTATCAGCCGCAGGATTGGCTGTCACTTTACACATCGTGGACACGGTCGTTTCAGCCTTCGGGCGAGAATCTCTCGCTCGCTGCCAACGCCGCTGAGCTTAAGCCTGAAACCACTCAAAATTACGAAACCGGAATCAAAGCGACGATTCCCAAAACTCGTTTGAACGCGACGCTCGCAGTTTTCCGGCTCGACCGCGACAATATCAAAACGACCGACCCGCAAAATCCGACTCGTCTCTTGCTCGTCGGACAACAGCGAACCGACGGAATCGAAGCGACTCTGTTCGGCTCGCCAATTGAAAAGCTCGAAATTTACGCCGGTTATGCATTGTTGTCGGCGCGCATTTTGCGCTCAAACAACGTTTCGGCTGGCGTACCGCTCGAAGGACGCCGAGCCGGACTCGTTCCGCAAAGCTCCGGCAATTTCTGGACGAGCTATCAACTTCCGCGCAATTTCCGTGTCGGTTTCGGCGCGTTCGCTCGCACGAAAGTTTTCACTTCAGCGAATAATCTGGTCAGGCTGCCCGGTTTTGTCCGATTGGACGCTTCTCTCTCCTGGCGTTCGGAGAAACATTACGAAATCAGCTTTAATCTCAAAAACATCACAAATCGCCGCTACTATGAAACATCAAACGGGGATAACAACATTTTAGCTGGTTCGCCGGTTAACGGTTCTGTCACGCTGCGCTATCGCTGGTAAAACTATTGAATGTACGAGTCAAAACCGCCTTCGGTAGAAGGCGGTTTTAACCTGCTCTAAATTTCTTTCGGCTTAAACAGATTTTTTAACTTTCCGCCGCGCATCGTTTCGCTCCAATTTTCAATCGGCAATTCGATTTCCGCGAGCGCGGTGGTCGGCATTGGTTGAAGCTCGCCGCTCAAGATTTCGACGAGCTGTTCAAAACCGGGATTGTGCCCGACAATCAGCAATTTTTCGCAATCGTTTTCGACTTGCGAAACAATTTCTATTAGCTCGCCGACATTGGCTTCATAGATTCGCGGCTCAAAATGAATTTCCGCCGCGATTTCAGCCGCTTCTTTGACGATTTGCGCCGTTTCGCGCGCTCTGTGTGCGGGCGAAGAAATTATTAAATCCGGCACAATTTCGCGTTCGCGCAAAAAACAGCCCATTTTCCGCGCAGCATTCAAACCGCGCTCGTTCAATGGGCGTTCAAAATCCGTCAGCGAAGCATCGTTCCAATCGGATTTGGCGTGGCGCAAAACGTACAAAGTTTTCATTCAACCCTTTTCCTCATCATCTTCGTCCGAATCCGATTCGTTTTCGTTATCGTCCTGTCGGTCAGATTCATCTTCATCATCGTCTTCATTATCGTCTTCAGAATCATCATCTTCGTCATCTTCGTCTTCCGAATCATCGTTGTTTGAATCATCATTCGAATCGTCTTCATCTTCGTCGTTTTCGTCATCACCGGCTTTTTCGGATTCGTTTTCATCTTCATCAGGCAAAGCGTGAAGCGTAATCGGGCGCAAATGAGAAATCTCTTTCAAAGCGGCGAGCAGCTTTTTGCGCGGCACGGCGTCTTTGCCTTTGCCGATGCCGCTGATTAAATCGGCGAGCGACAAAATGCCGACCAAAACGCCCTCTTTGTTCACCACCGGCAAGCGGCGAAGCTGGCGGCGTTTCATCGTTTTCAGCGCGTCTTCAATCGCGTCGCCCGGCGCGCAGCTTCGCACTTCTTTTTGGCTGATGACTTCGCTGATTTTAATTTCGCTCGCCAGACGATTTTTCGTTACGACCGCAAAGCAGATGTCGCGGTCGGTAATCATTCCGATTACGCGCTGGCTTTCGTCAACAACAGGAACAACGCCGCAATCGCGCTGCCACATAATGTCAGCCGCCTGCGCCAGCGGCGCATCCGGCTGACAATATCCGACTTCAGTCGTCATCACATCACGTACTTTCATTATTGCCTCCAAATAAATTGTTCGTTTCTCAAAATTAAATTTTTTGCTGTCAATTGGCAATGGTTTGGTGTAATTTTTCTGTGATGAAAACGCAAAAACTCGCTGCCATAGACATTGGCTCTAATTCAATCAAGCTGGCGCTTGCCGAAGCCGCGGCGTCGGATTCGTTCCGCGTTTTTTTTGCCGAAAAAGACTCGGTCAGGCTCGGACACGAAACTCTGCGCGAGCGTCATTTATCGCAGGAAGCGATTGAGCGCGCCGCCCGTTCCATCGCGCGTTTCCGGCAGATCGCCGAAACGCGCGGAGCGCAGAAAATTTTAGCCGTCGCCACGGCTTCGGTTCGCGCGGCGGACAATCAGCAGGAATTTATTGAGAAAATCGAACAGATGACGGGCGTCCACGTCGAGATTCTGTCGGCGGTCGAAGAAGCGCGCTTGATCGGCGTGGCGGTTTCGGTTTTATGCGGGAAATCGGTCGAATCGCTGATCAATATTGACATTGGCGGCGGCTCGACTGAGCTTTCGCTGATGACGCGTGGCGAGCCGGAACAGCTTTTTTCGATGAAAGTCGGAGCCGTCGGCTTGACCGAAGCCTTTTTGAAAACCGATCCACCGACTGAAAAAGAGATTAAGGATTTGCGGCTTTTCGTTCGCTCGCAACTGATGCGCCCGGTTTTGGAATTGGCAAACGCCAAGTGGAATCTGGCGACCGGAACTTCCGGCACGATTTTGTCAATCGGACGCGCGATAAACTCCGGCAAACCCGGCGAAACGGAAATTTCTTTAAACGATCTCGCCGATTTTAACGCAAAAG
>DASWLV010000089.1:0-28823 GCA_036400075.1 Pyrinomonadaceae bacterium | reverse complement strand
AACTTTGAACCTTGAACTTGAAACCTTTGACTATGACCGTTGATGTTTTGGCGATTTTCGCGCACCCCGACGATTTGGAATTGTCGGTGGCGGGAACGCTTTTGAAATTAAAATCTCTGGGTTACAAAACCGGCGCGCTCGATGTGACGCGCGGCGAAATGGGAACTCGCGGAACCGTCGAAGGGCGCGCCGAAGAAGCCCAAAAAGCCGCCGAAATTATGCGGCTCGATGTACGTGAAAATCTCGGATTGCCGGACGGTCACGTTTGGAACGACGAGGCGTCGCGCACCAAGCTCGTTCGCGTTTTGCGCCGCCTTAGACCGAAAGTGATTTTCACGCAGCAAATCAACGATCCGCACCCAGATCACGATCACATCGCCTTTCTGGTGCGTGAAGCGGCGCGTCTTTCGAGCCTGAGAAACTACGATCAGGAAACCGGCGAACAAGCCTTACGCCCCGCTCCGGTTGTCGCGCATTCGGTTTTTTCACGGCTTGTCGTGCCGTCGTTCATCGTTGACGTTTCCGAGTTTGCCGACGCAAAAATGGAGTCAATCGCCGCCCATGCTTCGCAGTTTTACAATCCCGAATCGAAAGAGCCGGAAACGCGCTTGACCGAGAAAAATTTCCTTGAACAAATTCGCGCCCGAATGATTTATTACGGTTCGCTGATTGGAGTTGATGCTGGCGAACCGTTTTACGTGCGTGAGGCTCTGAATGTCGAAGATCCGCTTGTGCTCTTAACCAGACCCATGAATCTTTACTCGTAAGAAATGAGTTCCCGGTTCTGATACTTTCTCCCGATAAAATTCGCGTTTATGTTTAGCGGACAAATTGTTCGATGTAACAGCAATAATTTTATAAGGGAGATTTTAGAATGAGCAATAATGCGCAGTTAGCACAAATACAAGTGCCGCCGCAAGCCGTCCTTGTACAGCTTGGAATGGGTTTTATCGTTTCGCAAGCGATTTCCGTTGCCGCAAGGCTAGGCATCGCCGATTATTTAAAAAACGGCGCAAAAAGCGTGGAGGAGCTTGCCGCATTTACAGATACTCATGCGCCTTCGGTTTATCGCCTAATGCGAGCTTTGTCGAGCGCGGGTGTTTTCAGCCAGGATGCCGAGAATCGTTTTTCCAACAATTCGGTTTCAGAGTTTTTGCGTTCGGATCATCCCGAATCAATGCGCGGAATTATTCATCTGATGGGCGACCACGAGCATTGGCGTTCGCACGGAAATATGTTGCAAAGCGTAAAAACCGGCGAAATTGCTTTCGAATACACTTTCGGAATGCCGGTTTTCCCGTATTTCGCGGCAAATCCACAAGTTGCCGAAATTTTTGACAATGCAATGACGAGCTTTAGCTCGGTGATCGCTCCGGCGGTTGCCGCAACTTACGATTTCTCCGGCGCTAAAACGATTGCCGACATCGGAGGCGGACACGGATTTCTGCTTTCAAATGTTTTGAAAACCAACCCGGAAGCTCAAGGAATTTTATTTGACCAGCCGCAGGTTGTTGCGGGCGCAAATAACTTGCTTGAAAGTCACGGCGTTTCTGAAAGAACTCAAATCGTCGCCGGAAACTTTTTTGAAGAAATTCCGGTCAAAGCCGATATTTATCTGATGAAGCACATCATTCACGATTGGAATGACGAGCAGTCGGAGACAATCTTGAGAAATTTAGCCGTTTCAGCGCCTCAAGGCGCAAAACTCCTGCTTGTTGAATCTGTAGTCGAAGAGGGCGATTCGCCTTCGACGAGCAAAGTTATGGATTTGAATATGCTCGTAATGACGGGCGGAAAAGAAAGAACGGCGAAAGAATACAGCGAACTATTTGATAAAACCGGTTTCAGATTTGTCGCTGTCCATCCGACTCAATCGCCATTACAAATTGTCGAAGCTGTCAAAGTTTAATTCAAAATCAGCGCCGCTTGTAAAAAAGCGGCGCTGATTTTACTTCTCGTAAATCACTCGCCCGTTGAAAATAGTATAAATCGGCTCGGTTGTCAGAATTTCCTTATGCGAAATTGTCAGCAAATCTTTGGAATGGACGACTAAATCGGCAAGCATTCCCACTGCAATCGTCCCCTTTTCTTTTTCGGAAAATTCGGCGTAGGCGGCTTCGTAAGTGTGGCAGCGAATCGCTTCAGCCATTGAAAGTCGTTCCTGCGGCTGCCAGCCGCCCGCCGGATCGCCCGCTTCGTCCTGCCGCGAAACGGCGGCGTAAAGCGTCCGATACGGATTGATCGGTTCGACCGGAAAATCAGTCCCGAACGGAACGTGCACGCCGTAACTTTGCATCAAATGCCACGAATACGCGCCCAAAACGCGGTATTCGCCTAGCCGCGATTCCGCCCAACGCTTATCCGAAATCGCGTGCGAAGGCTGCATTGAAGCGATAATTCCTAATTCGGCAAAACGTTTGAAATCGCTGGGATTAACAACCTGCGCGTGTTCGATTCGATGACGGCGGCGAGCTACATAGACATTTTCTAAATGCGAAACTTTCAAAATCGCTGGAGACTGTCCAAACAGGCTTGCTGAAAGAGGCTGTTTTTCCGATTGAGCAAAACCTTCAAGCGCCATTCGGTTGGCTTTATCGCCAATTGCGTGAAGCGCGATTTGCCAGCCCTCTTTGTCACGTTCGAGAATCATTTTTGTCAGTTCTTCCGACGAGCGGCGCGGAATGCCGCTGTTGTGCGGATCGTCGGCGAAAGGCGCGAGCATTGCGGCGGTTTTCGAGCCGAGTGTACCGTCAACATAGCCTTTGAGCGCGGTTAGTTTCAAACGGTTCAGATCGTCTTTGAATGAAGCGAATTCTGCGCGCTGCGCTTTTAATTGTTCAATCGAATCTTCAAAATTCTGCCATTCCGAAACGCGAACGGTTAATTTATTCTGCTGCAAAAATTGGCGGTAAAGCTTGGTCGTTTCATAACCGGAGTTGTCCTGAATCGAAGTGATTCCGAGGCGGCGCGCCATATCGAGCGCCATTTCCATCGCCGTTTGATTTTGCGCTGCGGTCGGCTGCGGAACAAGGCGAGAGACCAAACCTTGCGCAGTTTCCTTTAAAATTCCGGTCGGCTCGCCCCTTGCGTCTTTTTCAATCTCGCCGCCTTCGGGATTTTTCGTATCGCGCGTAACACCCGCCGCTCGCAAAGCCGCAGAATTTACCCAGGCGACGTGACCGTCAACGCGAACCAGATAAACCGGATTGTTCGGCGCGATTTGGTCTAAATCTTTTTGGGTTGGAAAGCTCTGTTTCCAAATCGTGTGATCCCAGCCGCGCCCTGTGATCCATTCGCCGGGTTTAACGGTTTTTACCTTTTCGGCGACGCGGTTTTGAGCTTCCGATAAGGATTTTGTGTCAAGCAGATTTACCGTCAACAAAGCCAAAGCGCCGCGAAAAAAGTGAACGTGCGCGTCATTAAAACCGGGCGTGACGAGCCTAGCCTGCAAATCAATCTCGCGCGCGGCTTGAAATTGATTTCTCAAATCGCGCACGGTTCCGACGGCGACAATTCTTTCGCCGTCAATGGCGACTGCTTCGGCGACCGAATAATTTTCATCGGCGGTAAAAACTTTGCCGTTGAACAGCAAAAGCGAAACGCGGCGTTTAGTTTGCGCCGACGCGACGAAAACGCTCGAAAGCAGAATCGAAAACAACAAATTTAAAGTCAGGAGTTTTTTCATAAAATTAACGCAGCTTGTTTTATAATCTTCGTCAAAATATTTTGCAATCAAGGAAGAATCGAAAATGAAAACCGAAACTTTGCAGTTTGAGACGGCAAACGGCGCGACGACCGCGTTTGTCGCGCTACCGGGCGAAACTAACGAAAACACGCGCGGAGTTGTTTTGATTCAGGAATGGTGGGGATTGAACGAACATATCAAAGACATTGCCTCGCGTTATGCACAGGAAGGCTTTATCGCCATTGCGCCGGATTTGTATCGCGGAAAGCTCGCTAAAAATCCGTCGGAAGCGGGCGAAATGATGAAAGCGCTTTCGACCGAAGACGGAATTGACACGATTAAAAACGCTGTCGCCAAAGCGCGCGAAACTTACAATTTAAATAAACTCGGAATTTCCGGCTATTGTATGGGCGGAACTTTTGCTCTGCGCGCGGCTTGCGAGCTGGCAGATTTCGGCGCGGCGGCTCCGTTTTACGGTGACATTCCGCCCGAAGACGTTTTGAAAAATTTAAAAACTCCGACTCTTTTTATAGCAGGAGAAAAAGACGCCTGGATCAGTCCGCAAAAAGTTGCCGAATTGAAGCGCATTGCTTTGCAGTACAATTTGCCGGTCGAAACAATTTCTTACGACGCCGACCACGCATTTTTCAACAACACGCGCCCGGAAGTTTATGACGCGGCTGCGTCGAAAGACTCCTGGCGGCGAGTGTTAGAGCTTTTCCGCAAGAATCTCTAAAAAAATATCTGATGCTTTATACAAAATAAGCAGTTACTTCCGTTTAGCGGCGGGCTTGCCCGCCTTTTAACGCCGAAGGCGGGCAAGCCCGCCGCTAAACGAACATTAACTTTTTTATTTTTGCAGTAAATCTGCTAATTCCTGTTTGTTTGGAAGCGAGGTGCGCGCGCCGAGAGCGCGGCATTTAAGCGCGGCGACGGCATTGGCGATTTTAAGGCTCGTTTCAATTTCTTCGCCCGCGAGCAAGCCGTAAATAAATCCGGCGTGAAAAGCATCGCCAGCGCCCGTCGTGTCTTTGCATCCGCCCGGAACTGCGTAAGCCGGAGCGGTTAAAAAAATGCCTTCGCAGCGAATCAAACAGCCTTCAACGCCTTTGGTTTTGCCGACAATTTGACAGCCGTAGCGGTTTTGAATTTCCTTCAAAGCCGTTTTTTCGTCTGCGATTCCGGTTAATCTGTGCGGAAACTCGCTCGAAGAAATCAAAACATCAACAAACGGCAGCAGTTCTTCGATTCCTTCGTAAACATTGTCAACATCAACCGAAACTATGACGCCCGCATCTTTTGCCGCTCGCGCCATCAGCGCGCAAGCCTCAGGATCGTGCGCGTCGGTGTGGAGAACTTTGGCTAGGCGCGCGGCTTCCAGCGGCGCTTCGGCGGCTTTGTAGCTCAATTTCGCGCTTCTGTCCCAAATCACGGTTCGTTCGCCGGTGCGTTCGTCAATCAAAATAAAAGCGATTTGCGTCGCGGCGTTTTCAATAATTTCGCAAAAATCGGTATTAACATTTTCGTCGCGCAAAGTTTTTAAACCGAATTCGCCCATTGCATCAGCGCCGTAGCGTCCGGCGTAAACGGTTCTCATTCCGAGACGCTGCAATCCGACCATTGCCGAAGCAGTCATTCCACCGGCGGCTTGAATGTATTCCGAAAGCTGAATTTTAGCGTCCGGCTGCGGATGTTCCGGGACGACGATTAGAAAATCAACCGCGTTTGTGCCGAATCCGGCGGCGTCGAAAAATTTGTCGGAAGAAAGCTGGAAAGGAAATTGCATCGAAAAAGCGCCTTTGGTTTTCAAATAATAGCAGAGAAAAAAAATCCGAAAAACTGTTGCAATATGCCGCGCCGATTCGTTAGAGTTCCGAACAGATGAAATAATCTTGCAGCGCGCCTTTTTATCGGCGACGCTTTTTAAAACTTTATAAATTGATTAATCGGAGGAAAAAAGAGAAGTGCCAGAAGCAATGTGCCCGGAATGCGAATCGGACGTTTTTGTTGACGAAGATATGGTGCGCGGCGATTTAGTCACGTGCGAGGAATGCGGAACGGATTTGGAAGTTATTATGACTGATCCGCCCGAAGTCCGGCTTTATAATGAAACCGAAGATTTAGACGACGAATATGAAGACGAAGACGATTTAGACGATGACGATGATGACGATGATGACGATGATGACGATGATTTAGGTTTTGACGACGAGGACGAAGACGACAAATATTAACAATTACGAATTGAACATTACGAATTACGAATGAAGGAATTTGTTTTTTAGAAAATAGAAATTCGAGTCAATAATTCGTAATTCGTAATTGTTAATTCGTAATTGATTTATACCCGTTTCGGTTTTGTCGAACGGTGTAGCCCGGATTGCGGGCTTCGATTTTGACTGTGTGAAAACGCCCGTCGCGGCGTTTTTCTTCATCGGGGTAAAAAGCGAGCAAATACGACGCCGTTACGTCTTCGGCGAGCGTGCGAAAAAGCGGCTCGATATCTTTGTCAGTCGCATAGACGCTTTTGCCGCCGGTTTTTTCCGCCAAACCTGAAACGTCCAAAGGCGTCGGCAGCGGCGCGCGGTTTTTCGAGAGCGAGATTTTGGTGAACGAAGGCAAAGTGACGGTAAAAATACTGACTTCGGCGGCTTGCGCGCGTTCGATAACGGTTGCCGGAGAGACGACATCGCCGACCGGAAAGCCGTCGGTCACAACAATTACCGATTTTTTCACCGGAAGCTGCCCTTTTGTGCGCGGGGCTTTGCGGCTGAGCAGACGAACGGCATCGTCAACAGCATCGTAGGCGTGCGTCGAAAGCCCGTTTTCATCGCGCAGAAGTTTTTCAAAAGCGCGCTCGATTTTCCTTTTATCGCTCGTAAATTCCTGCAAGCGTTTGACGTTCATCCCGAAAGTGATCAGCGCAAACGTCGCCGTTTTATCCGCCAGACGATCAATAAAAACGTTTGTCGCCCGACGCAGCTTTTCGATTTCCTCCGTCGTCACGCTGCCCGAAACATCGAGCGCAAACACGATGGCAATCGGGCGCGCCCCGTTTGCGCGCTGCGTCTGTTCAAAAAATTCCACATCGCGCTCTTCGCCGTCTTCAAAAATCCGAAAATCTTTCGCTGTCAAACCGCGCACAGGCTTCCCGCCCGCATCCGTTACGACGACGTCAAACGTCGTCAGATCGGTGTCAATTTTAATAACTTCGTCGCCTTCTTGCGCAAGCGAAAACGCGGAAAAAAACAACAAAACGGCGACGGAAAACAAAAGATTTTTCAGATTGAAACGATTCATTCGAGTATTTTGCTAAAATTTGATGCGCGCTTGGCGAGAGATTATACGCCGATTCGATAAAGTTAGATGCGAAAATTTGATCTGCCGAAAATTTACCCGATTACAGACCGACAAATCTCCGGTTTCCCGCATGTAAAACAAGTCGAAAAACTGATTGCAGGCGGCGCGCAGTTCATTCAACTGCGCGAAAAACATCTAGCTCCAAAAGATTTCTTTGCCGAAGCCGAAAAAGTTTTGGCGTTTGCGCGCCCGCGAAACGTGAAAATTATAATCAACGACCGGGTTGATTTGGCTTTGGCTTTAAAGACGGACGGCGTACATCTCGGACAAGACGATTTGCCTCCCGCCGAAGCACGGAAAATCTTAGGCGAAACGGCAATCATCGGTTTCTCGACGCACAGTGTTGAGCAGGCAATTGCAGCCGCAAAATTGCCGATTGATTACATCGCAATCGGACCGAGTTTTGAAACTTCGACCAAAGAAAATCCTGATGCTGTTGTGGGAATAGAAGGTTTGCGGCAAGTCAGAAAATCAATCGGCGCATTTCCCCTTGTCGCCATTGGCGGAATTACACACGAAAACGCCCGCTTGTGTTTGGAGGTGGGCGCAGATTCGGTTGCTGTGATTAGCTGTTTGTTAAATGAGCCGGAGAAAATCAGCGAAAAAACGCGAGAAATGATGAGTTTAATTAGCCAGTTCTAAACTTTATGTTGACTGGCAAAAGCAAGAGTTTATGTTGAACTTTTGAGGGACTTAAAATCAGATGCGCTCAAATAGCCATTTAAAATTATCATCTTTACGGCAAGTCGTTTTCGCTTCCAATTGAACTGCTTTCATCTCTTGAAACGGAGTGACGCCCGAATCGTTCTTCTCGTGGCTGGGAAAGCGAAACATCGAACTTCGCGCCTTGAATTGAAAAGCCATTGTCGTAGTTGATGCTCGAAATGTGACATTTAAAATTGATGCCAACAAGATCACCTACAGCTTTAGCAATGGTTTGCTCTAAAACGCTTATGCTAATTTGCTTTAACTTATTAGCGAAAATGTCATCAGTTTCTTCTGATTCTTTATCACGATCAAACATAATTTTAGTAGAAATATTGTCAATTTCTAAATGGCTTTTTCTGCAATCAGCATCATTTCGTTCATTTTGCTAATAACGCTTTTTTGACGGCGGCTGGCAGTTTCACCAAATAAAAGCGGTTTGCAGCAAATGCGTAATCTTCGCCCGATTCGTCCACGACGCGCAAATAACCTTCGGCTGCGGCTTGCTTGTCCTCAATTACGCGGTAAAGCTTGCCGACTTCGAGCGATGCCGGATAATCGTTATTGTTTAAGCAAACCGCAAATTGTTTTGTTTCTTCGGATTTCATTTTCAATCTAAAAACGGCAGCTTCAATTTAAATTCCCGTTTGCCGATTCCGTGCGCCTCGTACCAATGAATTTCGGCTAATCTGATTTTACCACTAGCAAGCCGGACGGAAGCAACGCCTTTCAATTTGCGCCATCTGCCTTTGCCATACATTTTCCACAATCTCGCGCGATCGCGAATCCCATTTCCGGCGGCAATCGTTTCAACATCGGTAATTTCGCTGACGATCTCAAAATCCACAGCCGAAAATATTGTCAAAAGCGGTTTGTTTTACCGGATAGCGTAACGCTGGAACATCATTAATTGCTGAATGCCTTTTTCGGCGAGCAGCATCATTTCGTTCATTTGCTCGCGCGAAAAAGCCTGTTTTTCAGCCGTGCCCTGTACTTCGATAAATTTGCCGCTGCCGGTGCAGACAATGTTCATATCAACTTCCGCGCCCGAATCTTCGACATAACATAAATCGAGCAGCGCAGTGTTTTCGACGATGCCGACGCTGACCGCAGCGACTTCCTGAACTATCGGATTTCGTTTTAAAACTCCGTTTCTCTGCAATTTTTGACAAGCCAGCAGAAGCGCGACGTAAGCGCCGGTAATTGAAGCCGTGCGCGTTCCTCCGTCGGCTTGAATTACGTCGCAGTCGAGCGTGATTGTTCGTTCACCCATCACAGACATATCAACGACTGCGCGCAAGCTGCGCCCGATAAGCCTTTGAATTTCCTGCGTTCTGCCCGAAACGCCGCGATTTCCGGTTTCGCGTTGCGTGCGCGTCGAAGTGGCGCGCGGCAGCATCGAATATTCAGCCGTCACCCAACCTCTGCCTTGGTTGCGAAGAAACGGCGGCACGCGGTCTTCGACCGATGCGGTGCAGATAACTTTGGTGTTGCCGACTTCGATTAAAGCCGAGCCTTCGGCTTGCGGCAAAAAATTCGGCGTGATTTTCGTCGGGCGCAGTTGGTCAATATTGCGTCCGTCAATTCGTGCGAAGCTCATCGTTCCCCCATAATTCCACGGCTTCAAGTCTCGCCGGCTGACTGCCCAAAAATCTTTCGGCGACGCGCGCAAAGCGTTCCGCCGCGTCGGTCACAAAAAAATGGTCTAAATCATCGCACAAACTTCGCGGGCGTGAAATTTGTGCAGCCGTCAGATTAGCCAAATTTTTATTTTTGAGCAAATTCTCGACAGTTTCCGCCGCCGCTTCGCCCGAATCAATTAATTTGACTGAAGCGCCGACAGTTTGCTGAATCACATCGCGCAAAATCGGATAATGCGTGCAGCCTAAAACCAGCGCCCCGACATTTGCTTCTTTGATTTTCGATAAATATTTTGCCGCGATTGAAGCTGTTTCCGGTTCGTTCGCCCAGCTTTCTTCGGCGAGTGGAACGAACAGCGGACAAGCAGTTTCAATGATTTCCGTTTGTTGATTAAAATTTTTAATTGCTTTGGCGTAAGCGCGGCTCCCGATTGTCGCCTCGGTTGCAATCACGCCGATTCGTTTTGCGCCGGTTTCCACAGCTTTTCGCGCGCCCGGTTCAATCATCCCGATAACGTCAATTTTTATTGCTTTTTGAATCGCCGGAAGCGCCAGAGCAGAAGCCGTGTTGCAGGCGACGACCAACAATTTGACGCCGCGCGCGGCGATAAAACGCGAATTTTCAATCGCGTATCGCTCAATTGTGGCGAGCGATTTTGTGCCGTAAGGGACACGCGCCGTGTCGCCCAAATAAACAAAACGTTCATTCGGCAGACGCTCGTGCAAAGCGCGGTAAACGGTCAAACCGCCGACGCCCGAATCAAAAATGCCGATTGGAAGATGGTTGAGCAAAACAAATCCTTTTTAGAGCGTTAAGATTTTCATAAAAATTGTCAAGAGACGAGCTGAATTGAAGGCTTAATTTATTAGCCTGATAAACTCTGAATTTTAACAAAAATATTCCAATCGAAAATTATATAGCAACTTTTTATTGAATTTTACCCTCTTACAAAAGTCCGAACAATTTCAGAAGCCTCGATTGAGATAAATCCTGTAACGAAATTAACTTTCTTGGGTAGTTTAAAACTGCCGGAAATTCTACTAATTATACCGGTTTCTAATCTCTTTTTACTTTAAGACTTTCTGTAAGTTTTAAAGCAGCGGTTTCCAATTTCCAATTAACAATTTAACTCTCAGTGCAAGTTAAATCATTGCATTTTGACTGCGCTGTATTTTCATAAAGGAATCTTATTATTGATGAGAAAAATCTGTCTTTTATTGCTTCTGCCGCTCGTTTTCGCAGTTTCCGCATCCGCACAAACCAATCAGCAAATCGTTAATTACAATAATATAAAAACCGGCATCATATCTCCCGATTTGCTCGAAGACGAAATTCAAACCGGAAACTTAATAACTCCGCAGATCGAACCCGAACAGACAAACTCATCATCGCTCATATTAAGAATGTCCGAAGGAAAATCGCTCGGCGCTTTTTCGACCGGCGACATAATAATTGACGGTTTTATCGTTGATTCCTGCCTTAGATACAATATTGACCCGCTGCTCATCTATGCTCAAATGAATCAGGAATCGAAATTCAAGCAACGCGCCATTTCACACAAAGGCGCTCGCGGATTGATGCAGTTGATTCCAGCGACCGCGATTCGTTTCGGAGCCAAAGATATTTACGACCCGCAGCAAAATATCGAAGTCGGCGTCAAATATATGCGCTGGCTGCTGAATAAATTTGACGGAGACATTCGACTGGCGCTTGCCGCCTACAATGCGGGCGAAAACTCGGTAATCAAATATGGCAGACAAATTCCGCCTTATCGAGAGACGCAAAACTATGTCGCGCGTATTACCACCCGCTATGCGGAAATCGCCAGCTTGAATATGGAAAGCTGGAAGTGGGAGCAATAAAACTGAAAGTGATTTTTCTAAAACAATTTCAATCAAAAAAAAACGCCGCAGTTAATTTTAACTGCGGCGTTTTTTTGTTTGTAATGGAGGCGGCGGGAATCGAACCCGCATCCAAAGGTTGTCGCTCTTGAAATCTACACGTTTAGTCCGTTCTCTTTAGAGTTTCGCCGCCCGAAAGTAAGTGAACTGACAAGACCTTTCGGACAGCTATCCTGACTTTAAATTTCGCACCAGCCGCAGGCGGAGAACTGGCGCTAGCTCAAATTAAGTGACATCTCGCTCCGTCCGATTTGAGCAACCTGACGGTGAGACGCTCGAGTTTCTAGAATTAACTAGGCTGCGAGAGCCAATTCTTGTTTATTGGCAATTGTTTTTCTCATGGTGTTTTAACGAGCTACCTAGAGTAAGCCCGACGTGCATTCAAAGACCGTACTAACCCCTGTCGAAGCCTGTCGCCCCCAGAAGACGACTTTTCGATTATACGCTTTAACGGCTAATCGGGAAAGTGCGAGTTTTAGAAGCAAAAATCGCACGGAAAGTTGTCCGAAAAAGACAGAAACACGACCGTTAGGGAGTGTGTAATGATATTTTACACACTCCCTAACGGTCGTGTTTCTGTCTTTACTCTTCAAATGCTTCAATAACTTCGTCGGCGTGCTGTTCGACGTTTGGTTTATTGATGATTTTCTTGATTTTTCCCGCTTCGTCAATCAAAAAAGTTGTGCGGCTGACGCCCATATATTTTTTGCCGTACATATTCTTCTCGCCGTAAACGCCGTAACTTTCGCTGAGTTTCCGGTCTGTATCGGCAAGCAAGGTAAATGGCAGATTGAATTTGCCGATAAACTTTTGATGCGACGCTTCATCGTCGAGCGAAACGCCCAAAACCTTAATATTTTTATCGGTTAAATCCGCGTAAGAATCACGCAGGCTGCAAGCCTGCTTGGTGCAGCCGGGCGTATCGTCTTTCGGATAAAAATAAAGCGCGACACGCTTGCCGCGAAAATCCGCCAGTTTGACTTCGTTTCCTTTTTCATCGCGCGCCGTAAAATCCGGCGCGACATCGCCTTCGTTTAGCATAATTTTTCAATTTCTTAGAACATTTTCAAAAATGAGGTAAACATCCGTAACTATAAACTATCAACTGTTAACTATGAACCGTCTTGCAAAAAAATATTTTATGCAAAACAGTTTACAGTTAACAGTGCATAGTTTACAGTTTGGTTTTCATTTTTGAGAAAGTCTTGTTTTCTTTAAATTTGAGTTATAAAAATTTACCAGCTAAATTTTAATTTGTGAAACCGCGCCGCATCGAAGAATCGCAAAACTCAAAACGCCGGGAATTTATCGAAAATCTCGATTATTATTTTGAAAACGGCTTGATGGTTTTAACCGCGCATTTTTTACGCGAGCGCGGTTATTGCTGCGGCAACGAATGTCGGCATTGTCCGTATCAAACAATTGAGGCAAAGGAAAAAGAAAATCTTCCAATTTCGCCAAATTTGCAATGACAATGATAAAATCGGCGGCAGCGATGCCGGCTCATCAAAACTTAATTCTGGATTCTGATTTAATTCAAGATTTAATCGAATTTTTAAAAGCTAACGGCGGAAGTCTCCGAGCGAGCGCCGTTGCCGACCAAATTCTGTTAGTTCCAACCTTAAACGAAGAATTTGCGGCGCTTCTCGTCTCAGATTTAATCGCTTTTGATTCGCGCATTCGGTTTAAAGAAAATTACACGCTCGAATTAAATTTGCCTGACACGGATGCTCTTAAGCTCGCCGAAACGGAGTTTATTGTGTTCGACACCGAAACGACCGGAGCGAAACCGCCTTACAGCCGAATGACCGAAATCGGCTGTTATAAAATTAAAAACGGCGAAATTGTTGATGAATTTGAAACTCTTTTAAACCCGCAAACGCCGATTCCGCCGTTTATCTCGGCATTGACCGGAATCACCGACAAAATGGTCGCCCGCGCGCCATTGTTTTCGGAAGTCGCGGCGGATTTATTAAATTTTATCGGCGACGCCGTGCTGGTCGCGCACAACGCCGCGTTTGATATTAAATTTTTAAACGCGGAAATCTGCCGCACTTTCAAAGGCTGCAAAGTCGCAAATACGCATCTTTGCACAGTTCGCTTGTCGAGAAAATTATTGCCTGATTTGGCAAATCATCGGCTGCATACGGTCGCTGAGCATTTTTCGATTCCGATTTACAACCGCCACCGCGCCGGCGGAGACGCGCTTGCCACGGCGAAAATTTTTGTCAACTTACTCGAAGATTTACAACGCCTTGGCATTGCCGATGTTGGTTCAGCGCGAAAATTTAAGGTTTAGCTTCACCACAGAGACACGTAGGCACAGAGATTTTTATTGTTAATTTCTGTGCCTACGTGTCTCTGTGGTGAAAACCGCCTAGCGGAATTTCTTTTCTTTTTGAAATTTTTTGATGACCATTTCGCGGCGCAGCTTAGGCAGATGATCAATAAAGAGCTTGCCGTCGCAATGATCCGTTTCGTGTTGAAAACAGCGTGCGGCGAGATTTTCGGCTTCGCGCTCGAACCATTCGCCTTTTTCGTTTTGAGCGCGGAGCGTGGCTTTTTGAAAACGTTTGACGACCGCCGGAATTTTGCCGACCGACAAACAGCCTTCGTCGCCGGTTTGTTCGCCTTCGGCGCTGACGATTTCGGGATTTGCGGCGACGAGCTTAATTCCTTCGCAATCCATCACGAATAAACGCAAGCTCAAACCGATTTGCGGCGCGGCGAGTCCGACGCCTTCCGCTTCGTACATCGTCTCGAACATCTCGGCGACAAGCTGTTCGAGAGCTTGGTCGAATTCCGTTATCGGCTCGCCGACTTTTGCTAAAACCTGCGCCGGATATTCTGAAATTTTATGAACTGCCATTAAAAACAAAAACTCTGTGTCAATTCTCCGTGTCTTCTCCGCGCGCTCTGTGTTAAAGAATTTTTCTTACCACAGAGCGCGCGGAGAAGACACAGAGAAAACACAGAGAGAAAGAGTTAATCCTTTGGAGAATTACGCAGAAATCTGCCGCCGCTGCGCTCCGTTTTGCGCCAGGCGTCTTTCATATTAAAATTTTTGTCGTCGCGCTGCTGACAGCTCCAGCAGATGATGCTTTGGCGGTTGTCTGGATGCACAAACATCACATATTCGTCGGTTTCGCGGTCGCAGCGTTCGCAGCGCATCACGGGTTTTTCGACCGTATTAATATTTTCGGTAATATCTTCTTGTTCAACAATTTCAGGCTTCATTTCATTTCCTCCGCAACAATCGCACTTTTCGATGAAAGAAAAATTCCGTTCTCTCTACAACGTAATGCTCCCGGAGAAAATCTTCAAGCGGTTGGCATTGAATCGCCGTTTGCGGAGCATCGCAAAAATCTTCGGTGACCAGCCACATTTCTTGTTGTTTGGGCGGGATTTGCGAAGTTATAAAATTAATTTGACGCTGCCAGATCGCCGCGCTGTCGGGCGCGGCTTCGGCATTCCAGTCGTAGGTAATCGTTTCGGGTTTCGGGACGAATTGATTTGTACCGCGATAATAAAAATTTAAAGGCAGAACGTTATAAACTTTGAAAACAACAATTGGCTGATTGTTTTGCTCGTGTTTCTCGATAAAACGCGCGATTCGCTCAGCGTCGCCGCGTTTGGTGAGCGGCGCGTAACGCGCGACAATCGCGGAAGCGGAAAACAATGCGAGAGTTACCGCAATTATCAGCCAGACGCGAGAATTGCCGATTGAATCTTTGAGAATCGAACCGAGAAACAGCATCGCGGGCAGAAAAAGTATCGCCGCGTGACGCATCTGAACGTAATCAATTCCGAGCCGATAATAAATCGCCAGAAAAAAAAGGGCGACAACGCCGACAATCGTTCCAAATGCGAGCGAAAGCGGCGACAAACGGCGCAGTTTGCTCTTTAACAAAACAAAAGCCGCCGCCAAAATGCCCAACCGCACGACCCAAGCTCGAATTTTCGATAAAATCTCCGACTCCGCCGGCAAAACGAAATTGTTGAGAATTTCCCAGAGGGTTTTCAATCCTTCTTTAAGTGACGGCTCGGCTCGGTAAAACGCCGTGCGAACGGAAAATTGCTGCTGAACGATTAAAAATAACGGCGCGGCGGCAACGGCAACCGCCGCCATTTGCCAGAGATAATTTTTGAGCGCCGACCAGCGCCGCAAAACAACGAGCGCGGCGGCGTTCGCAACCAGCAAAAATCCGAAATAATAATTCGTGTAAAGCGCGAGAACGGCGACGACGAGGTAAAAAATCTGCTTTCGCCCGTCTTGCCGCTCGGCGGCATAAGCGTCGAGCCAGAACAGAATGAGAAGGCACGAAAGGAAAATTGCGAGCGCATAGCCGCGCGCTTCGAGCGCAGCCCAGATTGTGTACGGATGAAGGGCGAAAAAGGCGACGAAAATCAGTTTTTCTTTGCCCGCAAAGATTTTGTCGGCGATTCGGTCGAAAGCGAAAACGGACGCGGCTGTGCAGAGAATTGAAAACAAACGGGCGAAGAAAAGCGAATCGTCAAAAAAACGCCAAACTGCGAGCAGGACGAAATAAAGCGGCGCTTGCCGTTCGCCGGAAACGCCTTCGGAAAGCGCATAACCGACGCCGCGCGCCGTCGTCTGCATCGTCCAAGCCTCGTCAATCCAAAGATTGAGCGCCCACGCGAGCGGAATTGCGACGACAAGATGCGCGGCAACGAGCAGCCAAACGAATGGGATTTTTTTGACTGAAAAAGCGTCCACGGAAAATGATTTTGCGGCTCTATTCCCCGATTTGCGAGAAGCTTCTGCGCTCAAAAGACGTGCGAACTGCGGGCGAGCTTGTTTGCCGCACGCTGCTTGAATGCTCAGCCATATTGACGACTCGGAAATTTTGTTCGAGGCAATCGAAAATCTCGCTCATCGTTTCCAATTTTCGTTCGAGCGGGAGATTCATCGCCGGGAAAAATTTTAGCTCCGGCGCGTCTTCGGCGCACAAAAAATCGAGCGGATGGAGCAAAATCGAAGGCTCGTAGCCGAATTTTTTCGATATTTTTATTGCTTTATCGAAATATTGCCGCGCCGCGAGAGGTGAAAAACTGCTCAGATAAAGAATGTAGCTGGCGTGAATCGGTGTCTTTAAGAGCGGAAAAGTAGTCACGGGAATTTCAACTAAGCTCCGATTTTCAAATTGCCAGACGTAAGGCTTGAGCGGCTGAAAACCGTCGGAAAATTTACCGAAAAGCTGTTTACGTTTCGCCTTTTCCTCTGCGCTCATTTTCGGCGCGGTCATAAAATAAAAAGCCCGCGCCAGCGGCGCTAAATATGTTGGAAAAGTCGAGCAATCGTAGTCGTAACCGCGTCTTGCGAGCGTTTCCAGAACCGTTTGCGAGAGACTAAAACCGGGACCGCGAAAACCTTTTATTTGTTCCGTGCCGGTTGCCGCGAAAATCGCATCTTCGGCGCGTTTTAACTCGTCTTCGATTTCCTGCGCGGTGTAAAGATGCAGCCAGGGTTCGTGATTAAAAGAATGATTGCCGATTTCGTGTCCGGCTACCGAAAGCGCGGCGAGCGATTCGCGGTTTTTGTCGAGCGCGGCGTCTTGCCCGACGACAAAGAATGTGATTTTCAGCTCGCGTTTGCCAAGAAAATCCAAAACGCGCGGGACTAAACGGTCGAGATAAGACGGAAAAGATTCCCAGCCCGCATCGCCGTGCGTTTTCATATACGACCATTTATTGTCCAAATCGAGCGAAAGACTGGCAAGCGGTTTCATAAAGCAGAAGTTGAGCGGATGAGATCAGATTTCGGATTGTTAATCCACAATTTATAAAAGCGAAAAACAATCCAAAATCCAAAATCCAAAATCTAAAATCTGATTACTGCATCGGGTCCGCCTTCGACGTGAACCGTGTCAACGAAACGAATCGCTTTGTTTTCGGTTGTCATCACGAGCGAGTGAGTGCGTTTGCCCGCGCCGAAAAAGCGGACGCCGCGCATCAAAGAGCCGTCTGTGACGCCGGTCGCGCAGAAAATAATCCGCTTGCCGGGCGCAAGATCGGCGGTGTCGTAGATTTTATCGGGATTTGAAATTCCCATTTCGTTCATTCGCGTCATCACTTTTTCTTTGCTCGGCACTTTTGAAGCGTCAACATCCAATCTTTCGGGATCGAAAACGAGCCTCGCCTGAATCTCGCCGTTCAGACAACGCAGCGCGGCAGCCGTAATAACTCCTTCGGGCGCGCCGCCGATTCCCATCAAAGCGTGAATGTTTGTTCCGGCGACTGCGGCGGAAATTCCGGCTGACAAATCGCCATCGGAAATCAGACGAATCCGCGCACCGGCTTCGCGTATATCGTTGATCAGTTTTCGGTGGCGCGTGCGGTCGAGAACAATCACGGTCAAATCGTCAACGTCCCGCCCCAATCGGCGAGCGATGTTCTTCAAGTTGTCAACGACGGGCGCGTCAATGTCAATTGAACCCCGACACGAGGGTCCGACGACGATTTTATCCATATAAATATCGGGCGCATTAAGAAGTCCGCCGCGCTCGGCAGCCGCCAAAACCGCAATCGCGTTATTTAAACCTTTGGCGCACAAATTCGTGCCTTCGAGCGGGTCAACGGCGATGTCAACTTCGGGCAAATTCATTTTTTGCGCGTCGTCAAAGCTGCCGCCGCCAAGCTCTTCGCCGATATAAAGCATCGGCGCTTCGTCGCGCTCGCCTTCGCCGATCACGATTCGCCCGCGCATCGGAACGGTATCCATCACTTCGCGCATCGCTTCGACCGCAACGTGATCCGAATGCTTACGCTCGCCTTGTCCCATTGTTTTGGCTGATTCAATCGCCGCAGCTTCTGTGACGCGCAAAAAGTCTAAAGATAAATCTCTCTCGGCTTTCATTCTCGCTTCAAATTCTCCCTTAAATTATTAAAAACAGTTCGGCACATCTTAACAGAGAAACACCCGGTTTGAGTAATTGTAAAAAGTTGTATTTATTTTTGACAGTTAAAGTATTTGCATTCGCGCTTAATTGCATTGCTTTATAAGCCAAGCCGGTTTCAAATCTTAGTTGTCAAAAAAAGCAACCGGCTCGCTTAAAGTCAAGAGCCAAGAAATCTTCGGCAAAAGCGAATGTTTCGCTTGTCCAGCTTAAACTTGAAACTCCGTCGGCTAGGGCATTAAGTAACACGTCTGTGCTTTTCAAACGATACAAAAATAAATATTCGGCGAAATCATCCAGTAGTCTTTTCACCGAAATGTGATTCGAGTTCCGCCAGAGGGAGAATTTATCCACCTGACTGGTGCGCAAAATGGCAGACGAAAGATTTGTCACTAAACCTTCTTCTCTTAAAATTGATTAAAGTTTATGTACAACAGTTTATACCTTCGTTGATTTTTCCCCTTACATTGATTTTTTAGGTAAAATCAACTATAATTTGTATTAATTTCGCAGCACAGAAAATGCTCCCCAAAACGATGCTCTCACTGCTGTTGCTAATCTCATAACCTTTTAGAGAATATTTTAGGAAAACTCAATAATGAAACGATTACTTCCTGTAATTGCTGCTTTGTTATGCGCGTTTCGCTTTGTTGCCGACGCTCAAACAAACGATTGCAAGCCATTTGATTTTAACTTGCCAGCTAGTTACCAAACTGGTCCTAATGCTTATTCGTTCGACATAGCTGACTTCAACGGCGACGGAAGAATTGATGTCGTAACGCCCAATTACGATCACCAAACCGTTTCAGTCTTATTCGGTGACGGCGCGGGAGGTTTTCTTCCGCGGCGGGATTTTGCAACTGAAATAAGTGTTTATACTGTCACTACCGGGGATTTGAATGGGGATGGGAAATTGGATTTAATTGCGGGAGCTTCTGGCGGTGGTAAAGTTGTTGTTTTGCTTAATAATGCAGAGGGCGGATTTTCAGCACCAACCGTAATCAGTTTCCCTTCGGACAGTTATCGGTTTGACAGCTTGGAAGCGGCTGATTTGAACGGCGACGGAAATTCAGATGTCGCTGGCGTTACAAGAAATAATTTACACATCTTTCTCGGAAATGGGCAGGGCGGGCTTGAGTTAAAAACCACTTCCGCTTGGAAAGGTACTCAAAACGGAATTGCTGTCGGCAAGTTCAACAATGACAATTTGGCTGATTTAGCCATTACCGGCGGAAATTTCGGCGAGCCTTTTGAGTTCGGAATTATCTTGGGGAGTTCAAGCGGCACATTTACTTTTAATAACAGGTATTCCTTACCCAATCAGCCGAGCGGCATCGTTGCCGGTGAGTTTAACGGCGATGGATTGACTGATGTTGTTATAGCCTCTAACTATCCTTACCAGAATTCAACGCCGCAAACATATACACTGCAGCTTTGGATAGGAAGCGAAAACGGAAGTTTCACCGCCGGAACAAAAGTAAATCTTCCTTTTTCTATTTCTGAAGCGACGGCGGGCGATTTTAACGGCGATGGGAAATTGGATTTAGCGGCAAGCATCGGTTCGATGGTTGCAACTCTTTACGGAACAGGTGACGGAAATTTTCAAAATCCGACTTATTGGGCAGCACCTTCCCTTCACTTAACCGCAGCGCATATTAATCAAGATAATCGGCAGGATTTGCTTTCAATTCAGGTGGGTTCTCCAAACAGCCTCATTTTCGTTACGGAAAGTGCGGGGAACGACGGATTTCTAGCACCAAAAGCAGCTCTTGGCGGCGGCTCCAAAATTACCGCCGCTGATTTTAATAATGACGGTTTGCTCGATATGGTGACTGCTGTGACAGCCAGGGAAATTGAAATGAATACCCCCTCAGAAATTGTAATCGCTTTAAATGACGGAAACAAAGGGTATTTGCCCGACCGCAAATTCGCCACTGCGGTGGCTTTAGGGGGGCTGGCGGTCGGCGATTTTAACGGCGACGGAAATAAAGATATTGTTACTGCGCATTCTAACAACGGGAGACAAATTGCGATTTATTTAGGAGATGGAACGGGCAATCTCGCTGCCCCGGTCTCTCGTCCGTTTATAAACCGCGTTCAGGACGTTATAACCGGAGATTTTAACGGTGACGGCAAGGACGATATTTTTGCTGTAGAGGGCAATGGCGGATATGTTTTATTAAGCAGAGGCAACGGAAATTTTGCCGCCTCTCCGGACTTTAAAATTGATTTAGTTGAACTTTTTGTGACCCCGAAAACAGGCGATTTTAACGGAGACGGCAAACTGGATTTAGTAGTTGCGATGCAATCTCCGAATATAACAATTCCTTGGACTGTCGCAATCTGGTTAGGCAACGGAAACGGAACATTTACTCGCGGCGGAAGCGAATCATTTGCCGCCGCCGGTTTAGCCGTTGACGACGTTAACGGAGACGGGAAACTGGATGTTGTCGCAACCAGTATTATCTCAAATACACTAATAATTCGATTGCTCGGAGATGGAAACGGCGGTTTCAGCCGTAAAATGATACAGCCGGTAAATTGGCGATCCTCAGAATTAATTACCGGCGATTTTAATGAGGACGGAATTGCTGATATAGCTATGATCGGTTCGGGAATGCTCGGGAATTTAGTTGTTATTCCGTCCTCAAAGCAAGAGCCGTTTTGGGAAACGCCCGTTTTTTACACAGTCGGAGGAATAACGTATGCAGATCCGTCATACGTTATTTCCAGTCTGGTAGCGGCAGATTTCAATCGGGATAACAAAATTGACATCGGATTTACCAGCAAAACATTATCCAGAGGCGTTATTTATAATACGAGCGGGCAAAAGCCTTGCCTTTCGATTAACGACGTAACCGTCACGGAAGGCGAAACCGGCACAACAACCGCGGCATTTACCGTGAGCTTATCGTCGCCGAGTGCGGAAGCCGTTCGCGTTAATTATACGCTTGCCGGTCAAAGCGCTTTTCTTGGAACTGATCTGCAAAACCTTTCAGGTCAGCTCGTTATTCCGGCGGGACAAACGTCGGGAACGATTAACGTCAATATTATCGGTGATTTGAGCGATGAATTCGATGAGGAATTCACAATCAATTTATCGAGTCCGAGAAATGCCGCGCTCGCCAAAGCCGTTGGAAAAGGAACGATTGTGGATAACGACGCCGAGCCTTCGATTACTGTAAACGATGTTTCGCAAAGTGAATCCGGATTTTCACAGGCGGCTGTTTTTCGCTTCAGCCTGTCGGCTCCAAGCGGAAAACCGATAACTGTGCGCTTGTCAACCGCAAGTGGAACGGCTACGGCTGGAAAAGACTTCCCTGCTGTCGAAAACACTTATACTATTCAACCGGGAAATGCTTATTCGGAAATTGGGGTTTTAATTTTTTCAGACAATATTCACGAACGGGATGAAACTTTCTTTCTTAATCTTTCCGAGCCGGTAAACGCGGTAATTTCCGATGCTCAAGGCAAAGCGACGATTCTCAACGATGATCCTGTTCCGATTGTTAATGTTTTAGGCGGCAACGCGATTGAAGGAGATATCGGAGTGCCGAATAGAACAATCAATTTGCAGCTTTCCAACCCGACTTATCTGCCCGTTACGATCAGCATTATCACCAGTGATGTAACTGCTCTCGCCGGAAAAGATTATGTTGCTTTCGACACTACTGTTGTGATTCCGGCGGAACAGCAATCTGCGACCTCAAACGCGCCGATAATCGGCGATACCGTTAATGAGCCGAACGAAACTTTCAATGTCAATATTTATAATCCGGTCAACGCCACAATATCCAACCCGCAATCGTCGTTTCTGATTATTGATGACGAAGCGGTTTCCAACGATTTTGACCGCGATGGTAAAACCGATTTCGCTGTTTTCCGACCAAGCGACCACAACTGGTATTTGAATTTTAGCTCGAACGGCGGCTTTTCAGCGCAGCAATATGGGTTGGCTACTGACATTCCGGTGAGCGGCGATTATAACAATGACGGCAGAACCGACATTGCCGTGTGGCGCTCTTCAACCGGCGGTTGGTACACGACGATTGCAAATCGGAGCCAAATTTGGGGGAAAGAAGGCGACGTTCCGGTTCCGGGAGATTATGACAATGATGGTCGTATTGATGTCGCTGTCTTTCGCCCTTCCGCTAAAACCTGGTATATCCAATTAAGTTCTAACGGCTCGTTAAAGGCAGTTCAATTCGGACTTGAGACGGATAAACCGGTTCCGGCTGATTATGACGGCGACGGCAAAACCGATATTGCCGTTTTCCGCTCTTCTACAGGTTATTGGTACATTCTGCGAAGCACCGATGATGTAATGACATCTCTGCAATTTGGAATCGAAACAGACAAGCCTGTTCCTGCTGATTACGACGGAGATGGTAAAGCTGATATTGCTGTTTACCGAGATGGAAATTGGTATTATAACCGCTCGTCGAATAACGCTTTCACTGCATTTAGATGGGGGATTGTCGGTGATAAACCGGTTCCCGGAAATTACGATGGCGACGACAAAACTGATTTCGCCGTCTATCGGGACGGCACTTGGTACATCTGGCTAAGCTCGACAAATTCACTGACGGCAAAGCAGTTCGGTTTGCCCGATGACGTTCCGATTCCTTTCGTTTCCAATAACTAAAGGCTTAAAGACAAGTGATAAATAAGCTTCTATCGCACTTAAGCCTTTATTTAATTTGATTTAGTTTTCAATACAGTTCTCAACATTTTAAAGATAAACCTTATGAAAAACTCTCAATTAATCATACTCACATTATTCGTTCTCTGTCTGAGCTTGATAATAACCGGGGAATCTTATGCAGCTAGTTTTACCGTAACAAATACAAACGATAGCGGCACTGGAAGTCTTCGGCAGGCAATTCTGAGCGCGAATTCAAACAATGAAGATGACACAATCGTGTTTGATTCATCAGTTTTTAATACTGCCCGGACTATAACTTTAACCAGCGGTGAGTTAAGCATTTTGCCGGATAATTCTTCGGGAAATGTAAAGACTTTAACAATTAATGGTCCTGCTCCAAATCTCCTGTCCATTAGCGGCAATAATCAAAGCAGAATCTTTAATATTGACAGAGGCGCAAGTGCCATCATTAATAATCTTAAAATTATCAACGGAAATGGCGGCGGAAGCCTTTTTAACGGTTCCGGCGGAGCTATCCTGGCGCAAGGCGGAGCTAAGCTGTTGCTTCTGAATTCAATTGTTAGCGGTAATAACATCGGAGGCGAGGGCGGCGGAATCTATAGCGGTGCGGCTGACGTAACAATTATCAACTCAGCAATAATCAATAATGCAGCTTTTTCAGGCGGAGGTATTTATCAGCAATCGAATACTCTAACAATTATAAATTCTACAATCAGCAGTAACACCTCTTTATCCAACGGCGGCGGCGTGCGTATTTGGGGAACTGCTCTGACCTGTACAAATTGCACTATTAGCTATAATCGTTCGACAAGCGGAGGTTCGGTCGGAGGCGGCGTTTCTCTCAACAATCACCTCAATTTATTTTCCTATTTTTATGCGCGAAACACAATAATTGCTAATAATTCCTCGGGCAGCGGAGTGTTGCCGAATCTTGATTCCACTCTTGGGTCGCTGGGGCATAATATCGTTGACAACATTAACCCTCTTGATGTTTCCGGCGATAGAACAGGCAATCAGCTAAACGTAGACCCACAACTTGATCCGCAGTTGAGTGCTAATGGCGCCACAATTCCGACACATGCACTGCGGGCGACCAGTCCTGCGATAGATAGAGGTAATAATTGCGTGCTGAATACTCCTGAAAACGGTGGTTGTCTGGAACAGAATATCACGACCGATTCACGCGGAATAGCCCGACCTCAAGACGGGGACAATGATGGTGTGGCAACTGTAGATATTGGGGCTTTTGAAGCTACTTCTAATGAAGTCTTAACTGCTCCGAATATGCCTGATTTACGCGCCGTTTCTGATACCGGAGTTAGCAGTACGGATAATATTACGAGAACTCGTAACTTATCATTTGATATAAACAATGTAACAAGCGGCGGCAAGGTTGAGCTTTTCCGAGACGGGATAAAAATCGCCGAAACGATAGCAACCAGCAACAATGTCACCTTAAGTGATTTTAACCTTCCTGCTGATGGAACGTTTCTTTATAGCGTGAGACAAACTATCAATAATGCCGTTAGCCTTCAAAGTGCTGCTCTTTTGGTCACCATTGATAATACACCGGCAACAGTTACGATTAATCAGGCAAATATGCAAGCTGATCCGGCTGCGATACAACCGGTTAATTTCTCGGTTGTTTTTAGCGAGCCTGTTATTGGATTTAATTCGGATGATGTTTTATTGACCGGTTCGACGGCTGGCGTTTCGAGCGCAACTATCGAAGTGACCGGGAGCCAGGCAACTTATAATGTAGCAATCAAAAATATCACCGCTGATGGATTGATTCGTGCCAGCGTTAGAGATACCGCAGTAGAGGATCTCGCCGGAAATTCAAATTATGCTTCTACCAGCACCGACAATACAGTCACATTAGATACAACATCTCCAACGGTTACCATCAATCAATCAGCGGGACAAACTGATCCGACGAGAAGTTTGCCGATTAACTTTACAGTGGTGTTCAGCGAACCGGTAACAGGATTTACTAACACTGATATCTCTCTTGCCGGATCAACCGCAAACGTTTCTTCGGCGTTTATTACGGTTACCGGCAACGGCACTACTTATAATGTCGCAATCAGCGGTTTTAGCTCCAACGGTGGTTTTGTTCGCGCAACCATCGCGGCTGGCGCTGCAGCAGATGCAGCCGGTAATGCAAATCTCGCTTCAACGAGCGTGGATAACACGATCGTTGTTGATAACACAAGCCCGACAGCTATTATCAATCAAGCCGCAAATCAGACTGATCCGACCAACGCGCTGCCAGTTAACTTTACCGTCGTCTTCAGCGAGCCGGTAACGGGTTTTGATTTATCGGACGTTTCTTTTTCAGGTTCTTCGGTAATCACTTCGGGAGCTGTTGTAACCGTAACCGGAAGCGGAACTACATACAATGTCGCCGTCAGCAATATCACTTCAAACGGCGGAGTTTTGGTAGCGAGCGTTCGCGCGGGCGGGGCGCAGGATGCGGCGGGGAATTTTAATCTTCAATCAACCAGCACCGATAACGGCATTACGATTGATAATGTCAGTCCGACGGTTACCGTTAATCAATCAATCAATCAATCAGATCCGACTCTAACCCAGCCGATAAGATTTACTGTTATCTTTAACGAATTAGTGACGGGATTTGAGGCGACGGATGTTTCGTTTGCAGGTTCTACCGCAGATGTTTCGGCTGCGATTGTAAATGTGACGGGCAGCGGAAGTGTTTATAATATCGCCGTAAGCAATATAATATCTGGCGGTATAGTTCGAGTGAGTGTTGGAAGCGGTGCAGCCCAAGATGCAAGAGGGAATTTAAACTCTGCTTCAATCAGCACGGACAATACCATTACAATTACAAGCCGCACTTTGTTTGATTATGATGGAGACGGACGGGCTGATGTTTCCGTTTTTCGTCCGGCGTCCGGGGGATGGTATATCTCAAACAGCTCAAATAATGCTTTCTTCGGCACAATTTTTGGACAGAACGGTGACTTAATAGCTCCGGCAGATTTTGACGGTGATGGTAAAACCGATGTCTCGGTTTTTCGTAATGGATTCTGGTATCGGATAAACAGTTCAACGAATCAATTTGTCGGTCTACAATTCGGAGTAGCAGAAGATGTTCCTGTACCGGCTGATTACGACGGAGATGGAAAAGCAGATATCGCAGTATTTCGTCCCTCAAACAGCACCTGGTATCGAACTAACAGCAGCAATAATCAATTCGTTGCATTCAAATGGGGAACTTCTGGAGATAAACCTCTTACAGGTGATTTTGATGGGGATGGGCTTGTTGATTACGCTGTTTTCAGACCGTCTGTAGGGGCTTGGTATATCTTAAGAAGTTTAGATAATTCGTTCTATGGAATAAATTTCGGTATTTCTGAAGATATTCCGACTCCGGCAGATTACGATGGGGACGGAAAAACAGACATTTCCGTATTTAGACCTTCTGCTAGAAGTTGGTATCGAATCAATAGCACTAACAATCAATTCTTCGGTCAGCAATTTGGTGTATCGGAAGATAAACCTGTTGCCGCAGATTACGACGGGGATGGGCTAGCTGATATTGCAGTATTCAGACCTTCTGCTGGAAGTTGGTATATACATCGTTCCGGTTCCGGTTTCTTTGCTCAGCAGTTTGGAACAAACGGTGATATACCGACTCCGTTGGTTTTCAGGCAATAGAAATAATCTTAACTTTACAGTTCCGTAAAAGGATAAATAAAAAAGTGAATGTGCTACAAACATTTTCTCTTAAATAACCAAAAGAAGATTTAACTATGCTTATGATTATTTAAGACTGGAAAATAAAAAGTGTGATGAGTTACTGCATTTTTAACTACATCACACTTTTTATATAAACTCAGGAAAGCTCTAAGTTATTTTAATTGATGCACCCGGCACGACTCGAACGCGCGACCTTTTGATTCGTAGTGTTTGACTCCATGTTTTAATAAGTTTATCAGAGTTGTGAAGAGTAGGTATTTATTGAGTTTTTTACTATTCTGCTCTCCTTAACTTTAACTGAATTAGATGAATTTTGGTGAGTTGGCACACTTTTGGCACACAAAAGCAATCTTCAAGAGAACTTATTTCCACAGAATTTCCAACACTTTAACTACCTTTTCAGAGTTACTGGCACGTCATCCTCAATTGGTTATTTTCATCAGAATAGTATGTGATAAACAAGCACAACAACCGAATTCATTCGGAATTATACGGAACTATTGATATTTCTTCGCTAATAACCTAGGCAATTCGTTGTTTTAAGGTTTTATTCAAACTAACACCTTCTTAATTTTCTCCAGGACAGGATTCCGCTCCCCAGCCATTAGATTGGAAGACCGAAATATCCCAAGTTTCAAGTTTCTTATCCTTGGTCATTATCCAGACCTGTTTCGTAAAAGGGTGCATGTGCATTAAATCTATAATGTTGAATGGGTAAACCCGGTGAAGATTCTTCTTCTGAATGTCATAAAGACCTATAGAGTTTTCCCCCTTTGCCGGACAAGAGTGTCATCAAACTCAATGAGAACTCCCTCACTGTCAGGCGCCAGCTCAAGATGCTTTATTTTATCTAACGGGAGGTCGAGATCAGCCGTTTCCGATACTGTGTTATTTGAAAACCGAAAGAGCCTGTTTCCCAACATCGCCGAATGTTGACGAGCATTTAATGAGGATAAATAATCAAATATAGCCAAAACAGGCTTCGACGAATTTGTTTTTCTCACTACCATAACTTGGCTCTTAAGACCCTCAAGTAAGCTGATTTGCCTTGCTTCCCCGTCGTAAAGAGCTACGTTTTCTGTGCATGACATAATTTTGCTTTCGGGTCTGGACGGCTGACAGTTAAGGCTAATTGCGCGGTATAATCCCAGCCCGGTCACGGGATCAAAATCAACGCGCACAATCTCCCACGATTCATCAAGACCGAGTCGGTCCTTTAATCGTTCCGTTATTTCGGACCGCTGGTGCAACTCACCTTCAGCTGATGTTAGTTTTGCTATGAGCTTCAACCTGAGACGGATTCCCTGAGCTATTTTGTCGGGCGGCATGAAACCTTCAAATTGTTCCGATACGGTGATTCGGCGTGGGGGAGATCCATCAAAACGTAAGAATGACTAAAAAACGGACTAAGATTAAGATTTTTTCGAATTGAATATTACTATCACATAATTAAGAATGAAATAAGAATTTAGCTCAAGCCCCTTTGAATAGCTTTTCTTATTTCTATTGCAACTTCAAAGAAAGCCTCATCTTGATCTTGCCAGTTTATAATCGCTTTGGCGTTCCTCGGAAGACATTGAAGCTTACTAAAAGGTAAGTTATCCAAATAAGTGTCATGTATTAATATTGGAATGACAAGAACCTCTCCCTTTTCATGGCGCTCCAAAACATGCATTATTTCTTTACTGTGCGCATATTCGGAAATAAAGTCAGGACTGATCAATAATAAAATGATAGCTGCGTTGTTCAAGCGGTAGTTAATTTCCTTTTCCCACTCACTTCCGACAGCGAGCTCAAGGTCGTACAAATTTCTGATTAAGCCCTCACGTTTAAGAGATGCAAGATGCTTGTTTAATTCATCTCCAAATTTTCTATCTTTATGTGAGTAAAATAAAAGCACATTAGCCGTTTTTATTCTTTTCTCCTGTTTTTGCTGATTAATGGATTCTTCTAATTCCCTTAACTGTTTGACTAAAATTCTATCTTTTGAGTTTGAAAGTTTTAAACCTTTCTGAGCAACTTCATAAGCCCTTTCTATATCACCATTTCTCTTATATACATCGGTTAAAACAGACAAGATTTTAATATCATTAGGATTAATCTCTAATGCTCTTTGCAAAGCTTCAATAGCATATTCAAATTGATTGTTTTCCCGAAAACAAATGGCTAATTCATTTAAGATTTTTACATTACTAGGATTAATCTCTAATGCTCTTTGTAAA
>DASWLV010000088.1:0-5917 GCA_036400075.1 Pyrinomonadaceae bacterium | reverse complement strand
GTCGGAATGATCAACTGGGGTTTTGTGCAGGGCAAATCGCAGACGAATTATCCCTGGGATTCGTGGGAAAAGCCTTATGTCGAATACGAGCCTTGGATTTGGTTTCACGATGTTTTCCGAACCGACGGCACGCCGTATTTGCGCGAGGAAACCGATTTAATCAAACGGATGACCGGAAAAACAAAAGCCGCCGGCGCACAGTAAATAATGAAAGAAGAAATGAAACCACAGATGCACATTGATAAACACGGATTTTTCAAAAAAATATCTGCGCCAATCTGTGTTTATTTGTGGTTAATTTTCTTTGCTTTAAATCTCTCAGCACAAACTTACACAAATCCGGTGATTCCGGGCGATTTTCCCGATCCGTCTGTGATCCGCGTCGGTCGGGATTATTACGCGACCGCGACGACGGGCGGCTGGGCGCCGCATTTTCCGATTTTGCATTCAAAAGATTTGGTTAATTGGCGAATCGTCGGCTCGGTTTTCGACAAAAAACCGGATTGGGTAAAAAGCGATTTCTGGGCGCCGGAATTCGCCGAAGACAAAGGGAAATTCTACGTTTTCTACACGGCGCGGCGCTTTGAAGGCAAAGACAAAAAAGGGACTTTGTGTGTCGCAGTTGCCGTTGCCGACAAACCCGAAGGAAAATACACCGATAAAGGCGCGCTCATTTGTCAGGAAATGGGTTCGATTGATGCGTTTTTCCTGCGCGACGAAAACAATAAGCCGTTTTTAGTGTGGAAAGAAGACGGCAACGACCGGCAGCAGCCGACGTGGCTTTACGCGGCTGAACTGGACGCGAGCTTGACACGACTGAAAGGCGAACCGCAAAAACTTTTCCGCAATGAAGGTTCCGGCTGGGAAAATCACGTCGTCGAAGGCTCATACATTTTGCGGCGGAACGGCTGGTTTTATCATTTTTATTCTGGAAACGCCTGCTGCGGGCGCGACTGCAATTACGCGCTCGGCGTCGCACGGTCGCGCACGCTGTTGGGTAAATGGGAAAAGAACCCGAAAAATCCGATTTTGGCGGCAAACGACGTTTGGCAATGCCCCGGACACGGAAGTATGGTTAAAACGCCGGACGGCGCTGATTATTTGCTGTATCACGCTTACCGCAAACGCTCGGACGCTTTTAACATCGGGCGCGAAACGCTGCTTGATAAAATCGAATGGACTGCCGACGGCTGGGCGCAGATTAACGGCGGGCGCGGTCCTTCAAACACGGCTGCTCTGCCTTTTGCAAATTCGCCGCAAAAACCGCTTGCCGGAATTTTCAATGAATTTAACGAATCCAGAATCGAACCCGATTGGCAATATCCGCTTTTTAACGACCAGATTTTTCGGCTCGAAAACGGATTCTTAAAAATCGCGCCGACCGAAAAACAGCTTGCCTCCGAAAGAATGCCCGAACTCGTTTTAGCCGAACGCACGGTTTCAGGAAATTATACGGCGACCGCGCGAATTGACGTTTCAAATTTAAAAGCCGATGAGTTTGCCGGACTTTCAACTTATAGCTGGCGTACGAACGCAGTTGGCATCAGCGTCGGAAACGGCAAAATCTTAGTTTGGAAACGCGACGGCGGAAAGCATCTCGAATCCGGCAGCGCAGCTTTGCCGCCGGGCGCAAAATCAATTGTATTGCGAATTGAGGCAACAGACGGTGAGTTTTACAGTTTTTCGTTCGGCGCGGACGAGAAAAACTGGCAGCAAGTCGGAGAGCGAATCACCGAACGAAACGTTGAAGGCGCGCGAATAGCCCTTGTTTACAACGGCAAAACCACGAATCCGTCGGCTCGATTCGACTGGCTGCGCGTTACGCCTAATTAGTAAACCGTGAATCGTAAATCGTGAATAGCCTCTTTCTTACGATTTACGATTCACAATTCACAATCACGATTCCCGAAACTATGAGTCAACCTGAAACCACAATCAGAGACACGACCGAAGCGAGACGGCGCACGATGGCGGCAAAAATCGGCTCGATTATGCAAAGTCAGGGCGCGCTCGTAATGCTCGTTCTCGTCTGCATTATCGCCACGATTCGCTATGAATCGTTCTTGACCGAAGAAAATCTCTTAAACGTTTTGCGGCAAAATTCGATGCTCGGTCTTGTCGCGCTCGGAATGACGTTTGTGATTTTGACGGGCGGAATTGATTTGTCGGTCGGCTCAATCCTAGCGCTGGCGGGCGTCGTTGCGGCTTATCTCGCGCCGCAGGGAGTTTTTGTCGCCACGCTCGGAGCTGTTGCCGTCGCAACTCTGTGCGGTTTGATAAACGGCGTGATTATCGCAAAGGCGCGAATTCAGCCGTTTATCGTGACGCTCGGAATGATGATTGCGGCACGCGGCGTGGTGCTGGCGATAACCGATGAAAAATCGGTTCGGATTCCTCCTGCTCTTTCCGATTTTACATATCTCGGACGCGGTTCAATCGGGGATTTTCTGCCCGTGCCGATTGCAATTTTAATGGTTGCGTTTGCAATCGGCTGGGTCGTTTTAAATTACACGCGGTTCGGGCGCCACGTTTACGCGCTCGGCGACAACGACGAAGCGGCGCGGCTTTTGGGTTTAAACATCGCCCGCACTACAATCGGCGTTTACGCTCTCAGCGGCGCTTTGGCGGGGCTTGCGGGCGTTATTTTGGCGGCGCGTTTAGGCGCTGGAAATCCGGTTGAAGGATTCGGTTGGGAGCTTTCGGCGATTGCGGCAACGGTTGTCGGCGGAACGCTGTTGACCGGCGGGCAGGGAAGCGTTTTGTCAACACTTGTCGGCGTTCTCCTGCTCGGCGTGATTTTCAATCTGTTTAATTTGGAAGGGCAAATCAGCCCCTGGTGGCAGCTTGTTCTGCGCGGCGTGATTTTGCTCGTCGTTGTGGTTATTCAAAATCGTTTGACGAAATTGAAATAGTCAGCATCGCGTGCAATAGCGGGCGGTACTGACTTGTTGTTTTATGAATCAAGGACGTTATAACAAAGCGGAAATCGAACAGTTTACACACGAAGCTTTAACGGACAGCTTTTGCGTCTTGCCCGGTCATTTTCCGCGCGAAAAAATGCTGCGCTGGCGCGAGGCGTTTGAACCGTTGCTGCGCGAACACATCGAACGCGAAGGAAAACTGGAAAATCGCGGCACGAATCGGTATTACGTGACGCTGCCGTTTGAAGGGCTTTTTGCCGATGAAGAGATTTTTGCCGATCCCGATATTCTGGCAATTGTCGAAAATCTCGTCGGCAGGGATTTTACAATGGTTCAACTGGCGAGCGATACGCCGCTTTTAGGTTCGGATTATCAGCCGATTCACCGCGACGCGCCGCCGCTGTTTCCCGAAATCGAACAGGAAACGCCGATGTTTCAGCTTGCGGTAAATTTTTCGCTGGTTGACATTACGCCGGAAAACGGTCCGTTTGAAGTCGCCCGCCGGACGCATAATGTGACAAAGGAAAAAGGCTTGCAGATGATTGAATCGGGCGAAGCTCCAATCGAACAGCTTTTGCTCAAAATGGGCGACGTGATGATTAGAGACGTGCGCCATCTGCATCGCGGAACGCCTAACAAAACGGAAGAGCCGCGTCCGATGTGCGTCATCGGTTACAGCCGCCGCTGGCTGTTTCGACCGGAAGTTTCGATTACGATTCCGCGCGCAGTTTGGGAAACGCTCTCGCCGGAATCGCAAAAAATGCTGCGCTTTAATCGAATTGTAGAATCGCTCGCCGATGCGCCGAAAGAAGAAATTTATCAGGCATTTGCTTATTAAATTTTATGCAACTCAAAAAACATTCGGTTAATCAATCGTTTTTAATTTTGATTTTATTTCTTGCCGCATCGTCGTCTTTTGCTCAATCTTTGTACGAAATGCCGACGGGAGTTGAGCCGCGCTGGGCTAGTCCCGAAAATCCGACCGGCGCAAAAGGCGCGGGCGGAACGGTGAACGGCGGGCGCAAAGGCGCGCCGACGATTGCGATCAAAGCGGGCGAAAGCAAAGTTTTAGCCGAAGCGAAAAACACCAGCGGGACAGTCAGAAGAATCTGGATGACGTTTTGGGATCGCTCGCCGCAAATGCTCCGCAGTTTGAAAATCGAAATGTTCTGGGACGGCGCGGCAAAGCCTGCGGTCAGCGCGCCGCTCGGCGATTTTTTCGGAATCGGTCTTGGGCAAACGACGCAGTTTCAATCCGTTTTTTTCTCGAATCCCGAAGGCAGGAGCTTTAATGCAATAATTCCGATGCCGTTTAAAACCGGGATGAGAATCGTGATGACGAACGAAAGCAAAAACGATTTGCCCGAGCTTTTTTACGACGTTGAATACACCATCGGCGATAAACATCCGGCAAACGCGCTTTATTTTCACGCTTATTACCGGCGCGAAAATCCGACCGTTCTGCAAAAAGATTATGAGATTCTGCCGCAAATTACGGGCAAAGGGCGTTATCTCGGCGCGAATATAGGCGTTATCGTCAACACGAAAGAATATTTCAATACCTGGTGGGGCGAAGGCGAAGTCAAAATGTTTCTGGATGGCGACCGCGCTCTTCCGACAATCGTCGGCACGGGAACCGAAGATTACATCGGCACGGCTTGGGGACAGGGCGCTTTCGCGCATCTTTATCAAGGCTCGCCCGTGGCGGACGAAAAAACGATGCGCTGGTCTTTTTATCGCTATCACGTGACAGACCCGATTTATTTTTACCGCGACATTCGGATCACAATGCAGCAAATCGGCTATCTCGCCGAACACAGCCGCCCGCCGCTCGTCGAAAACAAACGCACGCTTTATCGCGCCGGAGCCGGGCGCGTGCCGATGGATATGACCAAAGACGGAAAATTTGAACGCTCCGACGATTGGTCGAGCACGGTTTATTTTTATCTCGATAAACCTACAAACAATCTGCCGCCGATTGATTCTGTTGAAAAACGAACGGCTGGTTTATAAAAAATCAGGAGATTTGCCGTTTCGCTTCGTCAATCAAATCGTTGTTTAGCTCATAAGAAAGCGTTTCGCCCGACGTTTCTTCCGTTTTCGGCGGGTAAAAATGTTTTTGATAAACCGGATATGCTTCAGTTCGCAGATGCGCGAGCATTGAATGTCCCCGCCGCGCTTCGCGTTCGTGCCTTAAGGCGGAAATATCAACGGGCGCGACTACGATTCTTTCTCCCGGTCCAGGCGAGGCATCAGCTAAAATTCTGCCTTCAAAATCAATCACTTGACTGCCGCCCGACCAGGAGTAAGGCGGATAATGCTTCAAGCTCGCGGCTTGGTTTGAGGCGACGACATAAGCCGTGTTTTCAATCGCTCTGGCTCGATTTATCACCGTCCACCAATCCATCGGCGCAGTCGCATTCCACGGATCCATATAAGCCGAAACTCTAACTAAAACCTCCGCGCCGTTTGCCGCAAGCTGGCGAATCGCTTCGGGAAAAAGCCAGTCGTAGCAAATCGCCGTTCCAATGCGTCCAATCGGCGTGTCCGCGACCGGAAACAGCGGCTCGTCGTAGCCTTCGATGTCGTGCGGGCTGGTGTGAACTTCAAACGGAATCCACGTGTTAACCTTGCGGTATTTGTACAAAACACCTTCGGGTCCGATCAGCAGAGTCGTGTTAAAAAGCGCATTTTTCCATCGCGGATCAATTTCGAGCATTGTCCCGGTTTGAATATAAATGTTATGCTCGCGCGCTTTTTGTTCGAGCAGCTCGGTGTGTTCGTTCGGAATCCTAACCGCAAGTTTTTTAGTCAATTCTGCGGCGGTTGCATAAACCGGCGCGGCGTGCGCGAATTCCGGGAAAACTACTAATTTGACCGGCAAAAAAGGTGCGCTGCCCATTACCGCCGAATCAATCATTGACAACATCCGCGCCGTATTCTGGCGCATTTCGCTGCGTTCAAGCGGATTCGGTAAATCGGTTTGACAAGCGGCA
>DASWLV010000087.1:0-1994 GCA_036400075.1 Pyrinomonadaceae bacterium | reverse complement strand
CCGCGACCGTGCGAAAAACCCTTGGATGAAGCGGCTTTTCGGCGGGCTGGCGCTCGGCTGGCGCGGTTCGGCGCGGCATTGGCATCGTTATGAGGTCGCGTATTTGATTTTGGCGGGACTCTCGACTCCGCTTGTGCTCTCGGTTCACTCAATCGTTTCGTTCGACTTCTCGGTGTCGCAGGTTCCCGGTTGGCACGCGACCATTTTCCCGCCGTATTTTGTGGCGGGCGCGATTTTCGCGGGTTTTGCGATGGTGCTGATTTTGATGATTCCGCTTCGGCGCTGGCACGGATTGGAAAATCTGGTGACCAGAGGGCACCTCATCAATATGGGCAAGGTAATGCTCGCAACGGGAATGATTGTCGTTTACGGTTACGCGATGGAGGCATTTTTCGGTTGGTATTCGGCAAACGAATACGAAGAATTTATGATTCAAAACCGAATCTGGACGGGTCCGTATTGGTGGAGTTATTGGCTTTTAATTTTATGTAACGGTCTTTCGATTCAGCTTTTGTGGTTCAAGCGTTTCCGCGAGAGCGAATTCTGGCTGTTTACGATTTCGATTGTCGTCAGCATCGGAATGTGGCTCGAACGATTCGTGATTATTGTGACCAGTTTAAATCGTGATTTTCTGCCATCGTCGTGGGCGATGTATTCGCCTTCGCCGTGGGATTGGACAATGTTTATCGGCACAATCGGATTCTTCTTTACTTTGATTTTCCTGTTTGTCCGATTTTTGCCGGTTATTTCGATTTTCGAGGTCAAAACATTGGTGCCGGATGCGAAAGTTCACGATACGCATAATTTGGAGCATACGGAAGTGCGGACAATAAACCGCGTGGAAAATTAAAAATTGAGTTTTTTTGGTTGGCTGGAGCTGCCGCCCGCGTTTGCAGAGATTTACGGCAACTCACCCATGTCGCTACGGATGCCAGCGCAGCTTCGAGCCGACCGCCCGACGGAAAAAGATTATGGATGGAAGAAAAACTCTTTACGGCGTGATGGCTGAATTCGATTCGCCGAGAGAACTCGTGGCGGCGTCTCGCGCCGCTCGCGAAGCCGGTTTTACCAAAATGGACGGTTATTCACCATTTCCGATTCACGAAATGGACGAAGCTCTCGGAATTAAGCGGACGATTTTGCCGTATCTGATTTTCGCCGCCGGAATTTTGGGCGGCACGGGCGGATTCATGCTGCAGTATTACACGCACGCGATTGATTATCCGCTCAATGTCGGCGGCAGACCTTTTTTGAGCATTCCGTCGTTTATTCCGATCACGTTTGAATGCATCGTGTTGGCGGCGGCTCTGACGGCAGTTGTCGGGATGATTATTTTAAACGGTTTGCCGCAGCCGTATCATCCGGTTTTTAATGCGCCGCGTTTTGCTCTGGCTTCGCGCGATAAGTTTTTTCTGGCAATCGAATCGAGCGACCCGAAATTTGACCACGATGAAACGACGCAGTTTTTACAAAACTTAGACGCGCGGGAGGTTTTTGATGTTACCGAAGATGAAGACTAAAAATGCCGCTTTGCTCGCGCTGCTCTGTGTCGCAGTTTTAGGTGCAACGGGCTGTCGCTACGATATGCAGGACACGCCGCGTTACGAATATTACGAGCGAAGCGAATTTTTCGCCAACGAAATGGCGTCGCGCCCGCTGATCGAAGGTACCGTTCCGCGCGGTTATCTGCGCGCGGATAAAGCTCTCTATACCGGCAAAAGAGAAGGCGCTGCGGTTTCGCAGGAAACGATTTCTTCCGAAGGCGGCAGAAACGCGGCAACTCAAGGACAAACGCCGGAAAGAGCCGGAAACGCCGCTAATCCGGCAAATATGACCAATACAAACGCCGCCAGTTTTTCCGCTGATCTCGTTACCGAGTTCCCGCTGCCGGTGACGAAAGAATTGCTCGACCGCGGCGAAGAGCGTTACAGAGTTTTCTGCATCGTTTGTCACGGACCGAACGGCGAAGGAAACGGAATGGTCGTGCGTCGCGG
>DASWLV010000086.1:0-3878 GCA_036400075.1 Pyrinomonadaceae bacterium | reverse complement strand
CGAGCGCGCCGGTTTTGTAACCCAGAGATTTTAATTTCAAAAGCGTTCCCGCCACCGACAATTCCAAATCGTCGGGGTGCGCGAAAATCGCCAAAACATCAACGGTCATAGTCAAAGGTTTCAAGTTCAAGGTTCAAAGTTCAAAGTTTATCTTGCGATACAATTCCGATAACAATTAAACTTTATTCAATTAAACCACTGTAATCAAACTTTGAACTATGAACTTGACCGTTTTAGGTTCCGGCACGACTACGCCGCATAAATCGCGCGCTTCTTCCGGCTTTTGGCTGGAAACTGTCGCAGGCTCATTAATGCTCGATATGTCGGCGACGGCTTTTCACAACGCCGCGCGTGAAGGTTTTGATTGGGCGAATCTGGACGCAATCTGGATTTCACATTTCCATCTCGATCACATCGGCGGACTCGCGCCGTTTTTGTTCGGGACAAAATACGCCGTCGAAACGCAGAATCGCACAAAACCGCTCAAAATTTTCTCGCCTGCGGGTTTAAAAGATTTGCTCAAGAAATTTGACGCCGCTTACGATTACGGCATTTTCAAGCAGCCGTTTCCGCTCGAAATGGTCGAAGTCGCACCCGAACAGGAATTTGAGATTTTGCCGAATTTCACGGCAAACACTTTGTCAACGCCGCACACGGATGAAAGTCTGGCAATTCGGATTGAAGGCGAAAACGTGCGTTTTGTTTTTACGTCCGACACGGGTTTTGAAGAAAGATTGGGCGAATTTGCCCGCAATGCGGATTTGTTTTTAACCGAGGCTTCATTTGTGGAAAAAAGTCCGGTCGCGCTGCATATTGCGACGCCGGAAGCCGTCGAATTATTCAAAAAAGCCGAGCCGAAACGGGCGATGCTGACGCATTTTTACGGCGAATGGGATGCGGTTGATTTTCAAGCGGAAATTAGCAAATATTCGCCGCCGTGCGAAGTTATGGAAGCCACCGACGGTCTGCGTCTTGCTATTACTTAATTCTTAGAAATTGAATGAAATCCGTATAAGGCGGCGCATTTCCGTCAAGCCGGATTGCCTGCGCAGCTTGTCCGCGATGATATGCGGAATGAAGGAAAACGTGCGTTAAAGCCTCGCGATAAGTGTTTTGGAAAGACAAGCCTTTGCTGTTTTTGTAGCTGAAAATCCGTTCTAAATCCGCTTCCGTCAAATTTGCAAACAAATCTGCAAAAGCCGTTCGGCTTTCTTCAAAAAGTTTTTCGCAATCTTCAACCGTTTCGCCCGACCAGAAATCGAAATTGCTCGTGTCCAGATTTTCGCGCATTCGCCGCAGCCAGGTTATTTCCGCCAGCAGCAAATGAGCGAAAACTCGCGCGGCTTTGGCTTCCGATGAGCTTTGCAGAAAACGCAAAAACTCGCCGTTTGCCCAAAGGTTGTAATCGTTTTGCTGCCGCAAATATTCGAGCGTCTGCATCGTTTTTATTTTAATCTCGCCACAATGTTGTTCGCGCGCAAGCTGTTTCCGGTGGCGCGCTGCAATTCGGCGGCGGCTTTGTTGAGTTCGGTTTGAGCGCGAAGCTCTGCGCCGCGCGCGTTGGCAAGCTGGGTTTGGCGTTCGAGAACGAGATAAACCGTTGATTGCCCGTTGTCTAATTTGCGTTGTTCTGATTCGTACTGCTTTTCGGTGTTTTCGCGCGCGATTGCCGCCGAGCGCAGACGCGCTTCAGCCGTTCTGACAAGCTGCAAAGAATTTCTCACATCAACCTGAATCGCTTGCGCGAGCTGTTCGCGCTGCGTGTTGAGCCGTTCGCCTTCGACCAGACTTCTGCCAAGCTGCGCTTTAGCGGTTTTGCTTTCAAACGGCAAATTGATTGTTACGCCGACGCGCAAAGTCGGATAGCGAAATGCCGCAATATCCGAAACGGAATTAAAATAACCGCCTGTTAATTCGGGCGAAACCTGCGCCGTTTGTCCGGTATTAAACGGCAGCCGCAAATCCGGGTTTTGCTGTCCCGCGATTCCCGCCGCAGTGTAACTCGCAACTAAATCAACCTGCGGCTTTGTCTGCTCCCGGTAAAAACGGCGGTCAAGCTCGTTGATTTCCCGCGCGACCGTGTTCGTTTCCAGCTCCGGGCGATTTGCCATTGCCGCCGCCAGCGCGTCGGGCAGCGAGACAATCGGAAGATCGGTATTTACCGTATCGGTCGGGACGAGTGATTTCGCCCACAGCTCGTCGGTTTGATTTTCGGCGATCAGATTTTTGAGATTGTTTTCGGCAATCGCGACTTGATTGAGCGCTTCGTAAACCGTTTGCTCGAAATTCGCCACCTGAGTTTCGACCTGAAGAACATCAACCGGCGCGATCAAGCCTTCCTGCACAAGCCGGCGATTGTGTTCGAGCTGATTTTTCGCATCCCGCACGGCGTCGCGCTGGACTTGCAGATTTTTGAGCGCAAACGTCAAATCCCAGTAAGCGCGCTGGACGGAAGCGATAATTTCAATCGTCCGCTGGCGAAACTGCGCATCAGTTAAAGATAAATTTTTCTTTGCAATTTCGATTTGTCTGCGCGGCTGGTCAAACGAGCGACCGCGAAACAGCGGCTGCACGTAAGAGAATGTCAAATTCGATTGATACTGCGGGCTGAGCGGCGAAATCACGTTGTTGGTCGTCAAACGATTGCTGTTATATTCGACGCGATAATTTCCGCCGTATTTAGGCGTTGAGCCTTCAAAACGCAGATTTCCGGTAATTCCTTGCTGCGTCGTCGAAGTTTGCTGACCGCTGAAAATGCTGACGTTCGGTACGGTTGCGCGCTCGTAATTCGTCGTTCCCGAAAAACGCGGCTCGTAAAATCCCTGCGCCGCAGTCAAATCAAACTCGGCGATGCGGACGTTTTGGCGCGTCAACTCGATGTCTTTGTTGTTTGACAAAGCGCGTTCGAGCGCGTCGCGCAGGCTCAAAGTTTGCGGCTGAAGCATATCAACACCGACGCGCCCTAATTCCGGCAGCTCACGGTCATTCGATTCAAAACCGGGCGCAATCGCCGGAACGCCCTGCAAATTTTCCGGCTCAACATTTTGCGCGTCTTTGACCGGGGGCGTAGCAACCGGAACAGGCGTCGGCGATGGCGTGACGGTCGGATCAATCGTCGGTGTTGGAATCGGCGTAGGTGTCGGCTGGACAGTTTGCGCGCGGACGGCAAACGACAAATAAACAACCGCCACAGCGATTAAGCCTATTCTTAAAATGAATAAAAATAATTTACGAAGACAAAAAATTCGCTCAAGCATAATGGCATTGTGCAAAGTAAGCACTTACTTACTTTCTCTTTTTTGAGAATATTTGTCAAGAATATATTGAGTTTTTGAGTATGAATTTCCTGTTAATTTAAATTTTTTCTGAGCTTATAACCAGCGTCTGACTCGCTGTTTATAATCGAGGTATTCCTTACCGAATTTGGCGGTCAGATATTTTTCTTCGCGCAGGATGACGCCGAAATTAATTAAAAACCAAACCGGAATTATTAGCAGCAAAACCCAGAGCGAATCGAGCAGCAACGCGACGCCGACATAAAGCAAAGTCATTGCCAGATAAATCGGGTTACGCGAAAATCGGTAAATGCCGCTCGAAATAATCGCCGTCGTTGGTTTCCAAGGCTCGATGTTTGTTTTTGCCGCCGAAAAAGCGCGGAACGCCGCCAAAATTACAAAACCGGCGATTGCCACAAAAATGATTCCGGTGATGACTCCAATTGTTCGCGGCAGAAAAACAATCGCCGCCGGAAAAAAATAGTTAAAAATCAAACCCGCGACCAGCCCTGCAAAATAAATTGCCGGGGGCGGCGCGACGACGCCCGGATTGTCTCGTTTTTCATCAGACATTTTGCTTCCTCAATAAATATTCAAGCAAAA
>DASWLV010000085.1:0-15167 GCA_036400075.1 Pyrinomonadaceae bacterium | reverse complement strand
GCAGTCGGAACGCCGCAGCTTTCGGCAGCGAGCAACAATTCGGGTTTTTATCAAATCTCCGGTTTGACGGCAGGTGGGAATTACACAATTACGCCATCAAAAACAGGAAACATCAACGGTATTTCTCCGTTTGACGCGACTCTCATCTTACGTTGCATTGCAGCCGGACCAGCGAACTGCACATTAACGGAAAATCAAAAAATTGCCGCCGATACCAGCAACGACGACGAGATCACTCCGTTTGACGCCACGCAGATTTTGCGATTTGTCGCGGCAAACAGGCAGACTGACTTTACCGGGGAAACAGGTAATTGGAAATTTTCGCCCCCGTCGCGCCCGTACAATTCGGTTTCAAATTCTGCCTCGAATGAAAATTATGAAGCTTTTCTAATTGGAGATGTAAACGGAAGCTGGACGCCTTCGGGTAATTAGCTTGCCGCTGGGGAAGAAAGCGAAAAATCAATAGATAAGCAAACATAAACTGCAAATTTCAGGAAAAAGGCGGGCGTTCGAGCCTGCCTTTTTCATTTGAAGATTTCACCCGGCTGACCCTTAATACCAAAATACTGCGCGTTACATATTGACAAGGAAATTCGGCTTTGCAAATTCATATTTTTTATAAGCGAAGCGGAATGGATAAACGGTAGAAACCGGAGGGGCTATGAAAATTCAAGATTTATTTAAATACAAATTCGCACTTATCGCAGTTTTGACAATGTTTCTGTTAACCGGCGCGTCAGCGTCGGCGCAAACCACGTCGTTTAGTTATCAAGGTCGTCTGGCGGACGCCGGACAGGGCGCGAACGGCGCTTATCAATTTCAGTTCAAGCTCTTTGACGCCGTTTCGGGCGGCAATCAAATCGGCGCGCCAATCAGCGATTTGACTGCGAATGTAACAAACGGCAGTTTCACCGTTCAGCTCGATTTCGGCGCGGCAGCGTTCGACGGCGGAGAAAGGTATTTAGAAATCAGCATCCGTCGCGCAGGCGAGGCGAATTACACTCCGCTTAACCCGCGTCAGGAAATAGCTTCGGCGCCGTATGCGGTTCGGGCAAATTCGGCTGCCAATTCGGAAACTTTCAACGGCAATCTGTCCGGCTATGTTTCAAGTCCGCAAACAGACGCAACTGCCGCCAACGCTTCCACCGCTAATGCACCCGAAACAATCGTGAAACGCGATGAAAACGGGAAAATCGCTGTCGGAGGCATAGTTTTCGATGACGGTACGGTAATGAAATCGGCTGCCGCTTCCAGTGCGACAGCAAATTTAGCTGGAACGGGAACTACGAATCGAATCACGAAGTGGCTCGATACTAACGGCACGCTCGGCGATTCCGTCCTTTCGGAATCGGGCGGTAACATGGTAGTCAATGGCGGCAATATTCAAATGACTGCCACCCCCAGCAATGTCGTGGATAGCAACGTGCTTTTTACAGACAGCAATGCGAAAACGCTCGGGCTGATTGCCAGTTCGACGCCTTCTTTCACAAGCTTCAACGGTTCGTATCTTGCTATGCGCGGCAATAACTATTCAATATTACCGAACCAACGCGGATTGATTTCCATTTCTGCCGGCAACGTAGCTTCGCCAGTAGGCAATGAGGGTTCAGTTCTCTTCTTTACCGGACTGGATCAGCTTCGGATGTCCATTAAGCCTTCGGGCAATGTCGGTATCGGAACGGCAACGCCTGCCGCCAAGCTCGACGTGGCAGGTAATATCAAGCTGACCGGAGCTGGCAGCGCGCTCGTTTTTCCTGATGGAACGAGTATGACGACTGCCCCGACCGGTCCTGGCGGAACAATGACCGGCACCAGCATCGTTAACGCTATTAATGATCCGACGACCGCCGGAGTTATCAGCGAAAACCGGTTGTCATTCAACGTTGCCCGCCTGAATGGTGCCAACAATTGGACTGGATTGAACGTCTTCGGCGCGGGGCTGTCTGCCAACAACGCACTCATAACAAACGTCGGAAACCCGGTAAACGCGGGCGACGCGACTAATAAGGCATATACCGATGCAAATTTCGTTAAATTCGTTCCCGGCGCCGAACAGCTTTCGGTCGGCGACACCAACGGAACCGCTCCGATGATTAATTTGCGCGGCGGCAGCACCTGCTGTTCGGGTCCGGGCGGACATACGCCGGCTTGGTTCAAAGTTTTTCAAAACGGCAGCTTCGTCGCCACTGGAAATCTGGGCATCGGCGTTTCTCCGATGCAGGGCAAAGGCTATCGCACCTCCTGGGATTCTTACAAAGCCGCGTTTCGTTCGGGTTACGCCGACAACGAATGGGACGATGCGACCGTCGGTTTCTTCTCGTGGGCGGGCGGCAGCAATTCGACCGCAGAAGGACTTTATGCGTTTGCTTTCGGCGACACGAACTTTGCCCGCAGCACGAGCAGCATCGCTTTCGGCAGCGGCAATGAAGTTAAAGGCGCGGCTGGTTTTTCGGCTGGTGCTAATAACCGCGTGTGCGACACTTACGGCGTTGCGTTCGGCAATAATGCGCGCTCCGGCGGACCGTATATTAATGGCAAATGCGACCCGGACACCTTTAACATCAGAGGTCTCGCCGCCGTCGCCATTGGTTATAACGTCACCGCCGATCAAGATCACACCACAGCAATGGGCAAATACGCCACGAACAATGGTTTTAGCGGCACTTTCGTTTGGAGCGACGGTTCGGCTACGGCGAGCGCAGATACTTTCAGAAACACCGCTAACAACGAATTTGCGGCGCGCGCGACCGGCGGTTTTCGTTTCCGCACGAACCTGGGCGGCACGACGGGCTGCAATCTTCCGGCGGGGAGCGGCGTTTTCAACTGCACTTCGAGCCGCACTACAAAAGAAAATTTCCTTCCGGTCAACGGAACAGATGTTTTGTCGAGACTGCGAAAAGTGCCGGTTTCAACATGGAATTACATCACCGAAGGACAAAGAGTGCGTCATCTCGGACCGATGGCTGAGGATTTCCATAAAGAATTCGGACTCGGAACCGACGACAAATCAATCGGCGTTCAGGATATGGCGGGCGTTTCGCTCGCAGCGGTCAAAGAATTAGACGCGCAGCTCCAGCAAAAAACTTCGGAAGTTGAAACGCTGAAAGCCGAAGTCAACTCGTTACAGCAACGTCTGGCGGCGCTCGAACAAACCATTCAAAAATTAGGGCTTGAACAAAAGTAAACGAGAAAAGACAACTGATGTCGAAAATGCTTTTCCTCTTGGCGTCTTTGCGTGATTTTTAATTTCACGCAAAGACGCCGTTTTTTATCGAATTGCAGAAAGGAAATTCAATAAAGCCGGGTTAAATTCAGCCGGATTTTCGAGCGGCGATAAATGCCCGGCATTTGAGATTTTCACCAGCCGAGAATCCTTTATCGCTCGGTTCATCTTTTCGGCTTCGGCGGGCGGAGTCAATTCGTCCGTTTCGCCGACAATAACAAGCGTCGGCACGCTGATTTTCGCCAGCAGTTCTGTGTGGTCGCTACGCTCCGCCATTCCCCGCAAAGCGGCTGCCGCGCCGACCGGATTTGTCGCCAACATCATTTGCCGCACTCGCCCGACAATTTCCGGTTTGGTTGAGTGCGTCGCCGGTGCGAGAATTTTCGGCAGCATTTCTTCGGCGAGCGGCTCGATTCCTTCTTTTTCTATTTTTTCCGCCGTTTCAAAACGCTTTTGGCGCGCTTCTTCCGTATCGCTCCCCGCTTTCGTGTCTGCTAAAACGAGCGCGGAAACGCGCGTTGGAAACAGGTTGTAAAATTCGAGCGCTGCGTAACCGCCCATTGAGAGACCGCCGAGAATAATCGTTTCAAGTTTCAAATAATCGAGCAGTGCGGCGACATCCTGCGCCATTTCGCTCATCGTCGAAACGGCTGAAACCTCCACCGTTTCTCCGTAACCGCGTAAATCCGGGCAAACGACGTGGTAATTCGCCTGCAAAGCCTCAAATTGCGCGCTCCACATCGAACGGTTGAGCGGATGCCCGTGCAGCAAAACTACGCAAGCGCCAGCACCCGCATCTTCGTAGCCGATTTCTCTGCCGCTGATTTTTGCTTTCATCAGAATTTAGCGACCAGCGCGCTCGCGTTTTTGCGGCACGTCCATATCTTGAACCATATCCGACGTTTCATCCGCCGCCTCCATATTCATTTCCGGGTGATTTCGCTCTGCCTGCAAAACTTCCGAGCGTTTATCGAGTTCCTGTGCCTCACCTTTGTTCGGACTTTGATTTTTCCCTTCGCCGGTCGGCGGCTGATTCTTTTTTTGACCGATTGCGCTTGACATAATTTTCCCCTTTCCGTGTATTTTTAATTTTGGATTTTAGCAATTTCCCGCCATTCTCAATGCGCGGATGCGTACAAAACGCTTGCTATTAGCAACAGGAGATTCTCGAAAGGCTGGAACTTGCAGCAACTGTCAACTATCAACTATCAACTGTAAACTGTTTTGCAGAATCTTTGTTTCTTTGCGAGATAGAGGATAGTTTACAATTTGCGTTTTTTATTTGTGAAATAGCTCCAAATAAACCGAATTGAACGAAAAATGCCGCACGAAATTACGCTGGTTATCAACTCGCCCGAAGGCGAACAAATCCGCACACTTGACGCCGGGAATTTAACCGTCGGGCGCACCGAATTGTCGGATTTAATTCTTAACGACGCCGGTTTGTCGCGCCGCCACACGACTTTTGAACAGCACGACGGGGAAGTCTGGATTTTTGATGAAAATTCGACCAACGGCACATTTTTAAACGGCAAACAAATAAATTCCGAAGGCACTCGCATTTTCGACGGCGATGAAATTCGGCTCGGCGACAACACCAGAATCTTCGTCCAAATCCGCGCCTCCGCACAAAGTCCAAAGTCCACAGCCCACAGCCCACAGCCTGAAAACGTAACGAACAACGAACAACGAACAACGAACAACGAACAACCGAAGAACAACGAACAACGGACGATTCTAATTGCCGCCGCTGTTTTGTCGGTTTTTATCATTTCGCTGGCGCTCATCGGAGTTTTTATCGTTGCGCCGCGATTGGGAAACAATACAAACGGCAGAAACGCGCGGACGTCGGAACCGAATCAAACGGAAGTCGGTCAGGCGATTATTGATCCGCTCAAAAAAGACCCGACCAATGAAGAAATCGAAGAACTGCTCAAGCTGTTGGAGGAAACGCAGGAAGAAATTAAAACCGAAGACATTGAAGACGTTACGATTGCGGCTACGGACGCTTCGACTGAAGACCAAAAATTAACCGTCACGCGGGCTTTTTGGGAACAGCAAAAAGCCCGTGCTCTCGAACCGCGCGCCAACACTGGCGAGCGTCCCGCCGGACTCGATCCGCCCGCCCCGCTTTCAGAGCGCGGCGTTCCCAAGCAAACGGCAAAAATCCGCGAGTTGATAAACGTTTTAAATTATAAAGTGCCGATGGATTTTGCCGATTTGGCGGAAAAACGACTGAAAGGCGAATTGATCGAATTGCCGATGGCGACCGACGATTATTTCCTCGAAGTCGGAAGCAGCGCGACCGAAGACGCATTCACCTCATTTGATTTTGAAACGCAATACAATCCGATTCCGCAGACTTCGGAAAAATTTCGTTTTTTGTCGAGTCTGTCGCAAAACTTCGGCGGTTTAAAATATGATTTAAGCAATGGGCGCGACCGCAAACAAATGCGCATCCGCCTGCTGAGAATGTTTCATCCTTCGGCGCGTCGCGTTTTGGAGGAAATCGCTGGCGCTTATAAAAAACAATTCAATCGCCCGCTGCGCGTCACATCTCTGACGCGCTCGATGGATTATCAAATCAAGCTCAATCAGGTCAATCCGAATTCGTTCAAGGTGCGCGGTCCCGGCAGTCTCCCGCCGCACACATCCGGCTGCACATTCGATTTGGGGCGCAAACATATGTCCGCCGAAGAGCAAAATTTTGTGATGCGCCGACTCGCCGATCTGGAAAACAAAGGCGTTTTGGACGCGCTCATCGAATACAACGTCAACGCTTGCTTTCACGTTTTTATTTACCCCGACGGCAAGCCGCCTCGATAACAATTACGAATTTCAAATTACGAATTACGAATTATGGAATATTTTTAAAAGAAGAGATTCTATATTCGTAATTGATTTAGCCTTCCCGTTTTTCTAAGCTAAAAATAAGATGAAAATTGGTGATGAAAAAGGTGGGGAGAAAAACGGCGAGAAGCGCGGTTTGACGAAATTGGCGAAAGATTTGAGCAAGCTGGAAACGGAAAAATCAAGAGCTATTTTGGAAACGAGCGCGAGCGTGGCGGGCGTCAGCCTGAAAGCGAGCGGCGAATTTTTGCAAGCCGCGCCCGACGCGGCGGAGATTTTAGAACCGGACGAAATCCGCGCGTGGGGCGAAATAGGTCGCCGTCTGGCGATGATCAACCCGGACGCAGGCGCTAGTTTTTTCGGGCGCGGCGTCGCCGATTACGCGCCGATTCCGCCGGAAATCCGGCAAATGATTTTCGCGGTTTGCCAGCGTCAGCTCGTTTTGTCCGGCACGGTTGCGGTCGAAACTTTTCAAAATGCGCCCGAAATCGCCGCCAAAATTCAATCGGAAGAAATTCTGCGCGCCGTTTTCCGCGTCGCCGCCGACATTGCCCAACGCAGTGCCAAACACAGCTCCGATTTCTTACGCGCGACAGTTCCGACAATCGAGTTTTTCGAGCGATTCAGCGCAGAAGAAAAAATTGTCGTAACGACTGCGGCGGCAAATCTCGCTTCGTTTTTCGCAGCGCGAGCTGGCGGAATGGCGTCGGATTTATGGGAAGCTCTGCCCGAAGCGCTGCGAGATTTGTCGGCGACGGATTCGATTAATTTGCTAAACTCCGCCGCTCAATTTCTCGAATACGGCGGCAGCGTGACGCTGCATTTCGTTAATTCGGGCGGCGTTGTTCTGCGGCGCGTGCCGCAATCTTTTGAGGCATGGCGCGAAACTTTGCTGACCGTCGCTCGACAGGGAAACGCGGTTTTAATCGCGTTTGTGCGTTCGAGTCCGGCATTTTTCCGACAAATCGCGGCAATCAGAAAATCCGAAGAATTATCGTCGCTAACGACCAGAGTTTTAGAGCTTACAAACGAAATTGCCCAAATAGACGCCGAAAGCGCGCTGGCAAGTTTTCGGGCAAGTGGGCGTGCATTGAAACAAGTTTCGGGCGGGCAGTTTGAAGATTGGGTTCGTGAAGGTTTAAGAGCCGAAAAATTCGACAATCCACGCGCTCGCCGCAGCTATTTTGCTCTGGAAACCCGGCGCAGCAACGACCGTTTGCACGAAGGTTCGGAAGGTTTGCCGCTCGACGCCGTGCAGACGACTCTACGGCTTTACGTCGAAGGTTTGACAGGCAGACAAATCGAGGTTCAGCCGTTAGCCGCCGTGCCGCAGGAATCGAGAATCAACGATGGCAAAACGATTTATCTGCCCGCTTCGGTTTCTGAATTCGGCGACGATGAGCTTGATTTCAGGCTTTACAAAGTCCTCGCGGCGCACGGCGCGGGGCAAATCGAATTCGGGACGCACGCGCGTGACACCAAAGAATTAAAAGCCGCTTACGCGACGCTCACCGAAATTTACGAAGCGACCGCCGAAGAGCGCGATGCTTTTTCGCTCGCCGGTTATCTCGAAGAAGTGCAAAAAGGCGAAAAGGCTTTGCCGCCGGAAGCGCAAATGCTGTTTGACCGCGAGCGTCGGAAACTGATGCCGCCGGATTCCGATTATCGCCCGGCTTTGCAGCTTTTTCCCCAGCCGATGCTGGCGCGCAAGATTTTTACGACGCTCGAAAACGGCAGAATTGATCGCCGTTTGCGGCTCGCTTATCGCGGTTTGCGGCGCGATTTGGATTTTATGCAAAAGCATTTGCAAGCTGCGCGCCCCACGATTTTGGATGTTCCCATGAATCATGTGCCGTTCGAGCTGCTGTTTCAAATCACGCTTTTAGGCGCAGCAAATGACGATGCTCGCAAATTTTACACGCAGATTGTTTCAGAACTCGAAACGGTTGTTGCAGATTATCTGACTTCGGAAAAATCAACCGTTGCTGACAGCTTAATGGCTACGAGCCGGGTTTATTCACTTTTCCAGAATGTGACTCAGGAAAATCAAACGCAAAACGAAACCGATGAGCAATCGGAGGAAACCGCCGCAGAAAACAGGAGCGAAAACACAATCGAAATTTCGGACGAAGGCGATCAAACGGAAGAGCGCCGCCAGCAATTGCGCGACGCGCGAGATCTTTTCAACGCCTGGAACAATCTCGAAGAAGAATCCGAACCGGAAGATTGGCAGGGCGCTGAAAGCTGGGCAAATAACGAAATCCCGGAACAGCCGCTCGAAGCCGGCGAAACCGCTTTCGATTACGATGAATGGGACAGAGATTTGGGCGATTACCGTTTAGGCTGGAGCCGCGTGATCGAAAAACGCACTCGTCGCGGCGACCGTCAATTTGTCGAATTAACGCGCGAGCGCTACAAAGGCACGATTTCTTCCGTCCGGCATCAATTTCAAATGATGAAACCGGAAAATCTGACCAGGATTCACAACGAAGTTGACGGCGAGGACTACGATTTAAGCGCGGTCATTGATTATGTAATTGACCGCCGCGCTCGCGACGGGCACGTTTCCGAGCGGCTTTACACAAAAAAACTGCGCAAACAGCGCGACGTCGCCGTCGCGTTTCTGCTCGACCAATCAAGCTCGACCGCCAGAACGATCACGCGCAATCCTTTGCAGCCTTACACACATCCCGGAAGACGGATTATCGAAATCGAAAAAGAAGGTCTTGTGCTAATGAGCGAAGCGCTCGAAGCGGTCGGCGACGTTTATTCGATTTACGGTTTTACTTCCGAAGGTCGGCGCAACGTCAAATTTTACGTTGTCAAAGATTTTCAGGAAAAATATTCCGAAGAAATCGAACGCCGCATCGGCGGCATCACGTTTCAAAACAACACGCGCCTTGGTGCTGCCATCCGCCACGCCGCAAACAAATTGCTCAGACAGGAATCGCGCACTAAACTTTTGGTAATTTTAACCGACGGACGACCTTATGACCACGATTACGGCGACGCGAAATATGCGCGCGAAGATGTCAGAGAAGCCTTAAGAGACGCCAAACTAAACGGCATCACGCCGTTTTGCATCACGATTGACCGCGAAAGCGAACAGGAATTAAAAGATTTATACGGCGATGTCGGCTACACGATTATTGATGACGTTTTGAGTTTGCCGGAAAGAATGCCGAATATTTACCGCAGATTGACAAGTTAATTGGAGCAGAAGCTTATTTTTCTTTAAAAAAGTTGATAATTGAGTTGAAATCATAACCAAAACCATAAATGTTAGGTTTTAAAACTATTCCATCAACAATTGCTCTCCCAATCCCCTTTTTCATTTCTCTTTCTATTGAGAATTCACTCAAATCTTTTTGGGATTGAATATCGCGGAAAAGTTTATCAATGAGCGTTACGACATCAGTTGTATTTTCACAAAACTTTTTTAATGGAATCAGAATAAACTTCAGATTCTCTTCAACCATTAAAGTTCTGCTGCGCCCATAACTTTCTCTAAATTTGGACGGGTGGCGATTGGTAATAAGAATTGCGGGTAGTAGTTGTTTTGCATCTTCACCATTTATGCTATGCCATGAAAAAACTTCATCTTCAAAATGAACTCTGTCAGTTCCAACGATAACAACAGCATTACTTTCAGCCGCCACTTTCGCCATTTTATCAAAGTTTCTAACGAGTACTTCACCTAAAGGTTCGTCCCAACCATAATCCAGCAAATAAATAAAATAATCTCGTTGAACATTTTCTGGAATACTTTTTAATGATTGAATGTGAAGTCCCATAATTCTTGGGTATTTTACCACAATAAATTTACAGAATAAGTAGAAAAAACGGGGTCTGAACTAACCAAAGTCATATTTTCAACATTAGCTTGAGCAATTAAAAGGCGGTCGAATGGGTCTTTGTGATGAAACGGTAAGTTTTCCAACTCCAAAATGTGCAAGAGATTTATCGGCAAAATCTGCAAGCCGTTCTTCTTTTGTTGTTCGGCGATAACATTGGCGAGGGAATCTTTGAAATTAAACTTTCCAATTTGAATTTTGATTTGAATTTCCCAAATGCTGGCAATGCTCAAAAATAAAGTGTTGCTCAAAACCACTATTTCCCTCGCCGCTTTGGTTGAAAGTTTACTCGGCTCATTATGCATCCAAATGAATGTGTGGCTGTCGAGCAATAGATTCATAACTCTTTATCAAATCCCCAAAACTCATCCGGCAATTCGTCATCAAAATCATCGCTCATAAAATAATCCTTCTCCGCGCCTAAACCTAAAACGCGCTGTTTGATTTCAGGCTTTTCAATCGGCGTAATTTTAGCCACCGGCGCACCATTTTCTTCGACAATTACTTCATCTCCGTTGCGAGTCAGAGCAATGATGGATTCAATCGAAACTTCTTTGAGATTAACGGTTTTCGTCATAAAAACACCTCTATTCGCTTGATAATATCATGATTTTCAATCTTGCTTGACCGTGAAAGCGAACAGGAATTAAAAGATTTATACGGCGATGTCGACTACACGATTATTGACGACGTTTTGAGTCTTCCCGAACGAATGCCGAATATTTACCGGAGATTAACGAGCTAAGACCAATGATTAAATTTAAATCTTGGCTCAGAAGGCGGCTTCGTATTTTAATACAGCTTCGGCGCTATTAATTCCGTTTGCGGTGCAGTTTCGGGTAGCTGATTTGAACCGTCGCAAGCGCTGCCAGAATGAGAAAGACGTGTGAGTTTGCCGGCGTTCGGAGCGGGAAATCGAAGAAACTGTGAATTGCAATCCCGAAGCATCCGGCGAGCGCGCCTAAGGCTACGCCGCGGCGGAAGCTGTCGCGCGAGGTGGTCATAATTTGCCAGCCGCGCCGGAAAAGAAAATACAAAAATGCCGCCAGACAAACGAAACCGAAAATGCCGCTTTCAGCCAGAATCTGCAAATAATCATTGTGCGCTCGCTCTATGCGGTAAACGCCGTTCCAGGTGTCGTAGCGAGTGTAAGCTGATGGTAAAGCGTCCAGCCCGACGCCTAAAATCGGGTTATCGCGGAAGACTTGCAAAGTCGTTTGCCAGAAATGCAGCCGTCCGTTGGTAACGTCGTCTCCCGAATGGCTTAAACCGACGGCGCGAAGCAGATCGCTTTCGCCGCCGAGCACCGCAACAACTCCAATCAATGCCAAAACAAGCAATAATCCGCCCGCCGCAGATAAAATTTTGCGGCGCGGCGAAGAAGATTTCCTCTCGTCGTCGCGGTTTTTGGCGGCTCGCGGACTGAAAAGCGTCAGAAATCCGACAATTGCCAATAGACTCACCATCGCGCCGCGCGAGCCTGTAAAAATCAGCGCGATGCACATTATCACGGCGGCAAAGATTTGCAGCGTCCACAACTCTTTTTCAATCGCCTTGGCGTAAAGCAGACCGAGCGCGAGCGCAACCATCATTTCCATTAGCGCGGCGAAATGATGACGGTTGACATAAGTGCCGAACGGAACCGCGGCGGGATTGTAGCGCGACCAATAAATTTTGTTTTCGCTGCTAAAGCCCTGAATGATGGCAAAAACCGCGATTGCCAAACCGAAAGTCAAAATCGTAACGGTGACTGCGCGAAGGCGTTTCTGGTCGTTGATAAACGTCAGCGCCGCGCCAAAATAAATCAGATAAACAAATTGTTGAACCAGAAAAAAGCGAGTCGCGCCCGCGTCCATCGTGAGCGCTGCGGCGGCTGGCACGCCGAGCAATTGATTAAAAGCGGAAACGTCGCGCAGCGGAAGAAGCTGCACGCAGCCGATCAAAAACAAACCGAGAAGCGGAAGTTGGAGCAGGCTCCGGCTGAAACGAAATTCTTTGCGAATTGCCGCGTCCCACAGCCACAATAAGCCGATAACGGTCGCGCCGATTGTCTGCAAGCCCAAAGCCCAATAATCAACCGCGCCGTATGCTAAAACCGCTACGATTAACGAGGCGCACAAAACGAAAATTATAATCCGGCTCGGGCGCGTCGGTTTTTCTTCGATGACCGTCGCGCCGATCCAATCCGAATCGGGATGAACAATTTTTTCTTCTTTAACCACTACAGTTCAATTTTTTACCAAGTCAATTTTCTGCAAGCTGAAATCGTCAAACCAGATTCGCCCGACCAGAGCGCACGGCGACAGAGTGCAGGCGGCGCGCGCCAATTTGATGTTGACGGCTTCGGTTTTCGGCGAAGCGGCAAAATCAATCGTCAATTGCTGCCAATCGCTATCGCCCGTCGAAACCGCCGGAGATGCGGCTAAAACCTTGCCGTCGGCGGCGTCTTCAATGTTCCAAAGCACGGTCGCGCTCGTTTTTAAACCGGCGGTTCGGGCGTAAAACGAGAGACGATAACGAGCGCCGGATTCAACGGTTACGGTTTGCGTGACTTGCCGCAAATCCTGACCGGAAACGGTTCTGAACGCAAGCTGCAAACTGCGCGTTCCGCCGTGTCGAGCCGATGTATCGAATGCGATTGCCGGTTCCGCGCCGTCGGGAATAAACCACGAGAACGGAAGCGGCTCAGTGGGAGTCGAAATTCGGTCGCTTTCAAAATCAGGATTTGAAATTTTTCCGACCGACGTTTTTTCCGAGTCTTCAGTCGTGGGAAGCTCGGCGTAAAGCGTTTGCGCGAGACGAAATCGTTTCGCTTCGAGCAAAGAGCTGAATAAAGATTTGCCCTGGTCTTTATGCGTGCCTTTTTCTTCTTCGGAAAGTCCGTTCCAAATGTTCAGAGATTGCTCAAACTTGCCGTCTTTCGCAAGAAAGCCGATTAAAGCGGCGCGCGCCTCGGTTGAATTTCCGACGCGGCGCAAAATCTCGTCAATGTTGTCCGCTCCGAAAGTTTGCATCGCCGCGCCGACGGCGGGCGCAGCATAAGTTGGATTTTGCCGTGCCGCAAAACTTATTTCGGCAAACGCTTCGTCCGTTTCGCCGCGCCGCAGCAAAATGTTGCCGAGCGTCCAATGAATCTGAGCATAAGCAGGAGCAAGCTCAGCGGCTTTGCGAATCGCTTTTTCCGCCGATTCAGAGTCGCCGGTTCGCTCGCGCATTCTGCCCAAAGCGAGCCATAAACGGAAATCGTGCGGCGAAAGCGCCGTCGCCCGTTCGTATTCGCGCAAAGCCACAGCGTCCGCTTCAGGCGAAAACATCTTTTCGCTGATGACGCCGAGCGCATAATGCGGCGGCGACAAATCCGGCGCCAGATTGACTGCAAAATCGGCAAGCTCCGCAAATTCGGCTTGTTCCGTGATTGATTGAGCAAAGCACCAGCGAACGACGAAAAACGCCGCGACGAGCAGTAAAATCGCCGGCAAAATGAGCAAAGCGCGACTCCGAAATGTTGAAAGTTTAATTGCGGCTATAGTCACTTAATTTAATCTAAAAAATCATCGAGCGGCTCGACCCGGAAAGATGCGCGTTTAAGCTCGACCTGGACGCTTTCACATTCGCGGCGCAGCTCGCGCAGGCGTTCGAGCTTGATTTTGTTTGACGAGAGCAAAATTTCGTTAATCTCATACTCACGACAAATTTCCGGGATCGAGCCGTTGCCTCCAAACACCAGCAAACCTCGAATCTTTTTACCTTTTTTTAGCGGGTCGTCGTCAACAAATCCGATTGGTTTGTAATTAAGATGTGGATTGTTATAAATCTCGCGCAAAACCAGCTCGCCGCCGTCGCCAGCGCCGTAAATCAGGATTCTGCGTCCGTTGACCGCTTGCGGAGCGGGCAAAAACTCGCGGAAAAGACGAAATGCCAGACGGCTTCCCGAAAGCGCCAAAAACAGAATTACCGCGTCGAGAAAGAAAACCGTGCGCGAAAAAAATTCAAAGCGATACAAAGCCAGCAGCGCCAAAATACTTAACGTCGTACCGAAACCGACTCCTTTGGCGTAAGTTGATAAATCCTTGAGACTCGTATAACGCCACATTCCGCGATAAACTCCGGCAAAGAGAAACGCAAAAAGTTTTAAAACAATCAAAATCGGTAGAGATTTTAAGAAAAGCTCCCAATTAACCGGGTTTTCCAGCGAGCCGAAAAGCAAAACGTAAGCGCCGTAATACGACAAAGCGATCAGCAAAACGTCGAGAATAATTTCAAAAACTCTCCGTTTGTGCGAAAGGTCGAGAAGAAAACCGAAAGCGGGTTTTTCTCTCACACCGTCATCCGATTGTTCTTCGTAAATGTGAACCTTGCCCAAATAAACGCCGACAATCGTCAAGGCGACAATAAACACTCCGACCAACGCGAGACTTTGATCGGCGCGAAGCTCGCGCACGGCAAAAGCCAAAGCACCCGCAAGAGCGGCAAAACCGTAAAGCATCAAAACCGCCGAGCGCTCCGACAAACCGAGCGCCACAAGCCTGTGCGAAGTGTGATCGCGCCCGCCCTGCGATGCTTTGCGTCCCCACAATTTGCGTAAAACCGTAACGAAAGTCGTGTCGAAAATCGGCACGAAGAGAGTCAAAACCGGAACTGCCAAAACCGAAAAAATGCTTCGCGATTGTCCGCCGTTGTTGTTGAGCAAAACCGAGCTGGCGAGAAAAAACCCGACAAACATCGAGCCGCAATCGCCCATAAAAATCGAAGCGGGATTAAAGTTGTAACGCAAAAATCCGGCAAGCGCGGCGATAAAACCCATCAGCAATAAAAGCTCGTTTGTCTGCCCGTTAACCGCCATCGTGACGGCGAGCGCCGAGGCGGCGATTCCGGCGATTCCGGCTGCCAGCCCGTCCATATTGTCGAGCAGATTAATCGCGTTCGTAATTCCGACGAGCCAGAATGCCGTGATAAAAATATTAAAAAGCTCCGAATCAGTCCACGGCAAAACCAGACCGAATCCGGTGACGATAGCCGTCCCGACAAGCTGACCGAAGAGCTTTTGATACGGTTTAATGTGCAGGATGTCGTCAATCAAACCGACCAGAAAAAGCACAGTGCTGCCGGCAACGACGACGAGCGATTCTCTCGTATGCGGCAGAAAAAGAAAATAAGTCAGAATGGTCGTCAGAAAAATCGCCACGCCGCCCATCATTGCGGTCGGGCGTTTGTGCCAGCGGTCTAATTTCGGTTTGGCG
>DASWLV010000084.1:0-5106 GCA_036400075.1 Pyrinomonadaceae bacterium | reverse complement strand
TTTTGTCGAATGTCTGATGCGCTGTCTCGAAGCGTCCGAAGCCGTCGGCAACAGCTTTAACATCGGCAACGCGCGCGCGGTGATTACAATTTTAGGTTTAGCGCAAACGATTTGCCGCGTTTTAAATTCAAAATCAAAAATAGAGTTTCGCCCGCCGCTTTCCGCCGATATTGCGATTCGGATTCCGAGCGTCGAAAAAGCCCACGAAGTGTTGGGTTTTAAGGCGAAAGTTGATCTCGAAGAAGGAATTTTAAAAACGGCGGAATATTTCAAAAATTTGCCGGAAAACGCCTGATGAATTTTATCACGCTGATGTCGCCGAATATCACCGACGAAGACGTTTCGGCGGTCGCTGAAGTTCTGCGTTCGGGCAATCTCGTGCAGGGCAAAAATGTCGAGGCGCTCGAAAACGCCGTCGCCGAATTTCTTGGCGCGCGAAATGTTGTAGCGGTTTCAAGCGGAACGGCGACTTTGCATCTGGCGCTCGTCGCTTTGGAAATCGGTGCCGGCGATGAAGTTATCGTTCCGGCGTTTTCTTATGTGGCGACCGCCAATGTCGTCGAAATAGTCGGCGCAAAACCTGTTTTTGTTGACATCGAGCGCGACACTTTTAACATTGACGTTTCCAAAATTGAACGAGCGATTACACCGCACACGCGAGCAATAATTCCGGTTCATGAATTTGGCTTGGCGTGTGATATTTCCGCAATTGTTGAAATAGCTCGAAAACATGATTTGTTTGTGATTGAAGACGCAGCCTGCGCTCTCGGTTCGACCGAAAACGGCAAACACGTCGGCACGTTCGGGCAAATCGGTTCGTTTTCACTTCATCCGCGCAAAAATGTTACTTCGGGCGAAGGCGGACTTTTAACGACAAACGATGATGATTTAGCGGCAAAATTTCGACAGTTGAGAAATCACGGAATCGAAATGCGGGATGGCAAAATGGAGTTTGTCTCCGCCGGATTTAATTACCGGATGACGGATTTTCAAGCCGCTCTGGTTCTTTCGCAGTTTCGTAGACTTCAAGAGAATATCCGCATTAGAAACGTTTTAGCGCAAGTTTATTTGTCCGCCCTGGCTGATGAAAAAGCGCTTCAATTGCCGTTTGTGCCGGAAAACAAAAATCATATCTGGCAGACTTTTCACGTCGTTGTTGACGAGAAATACAATCGAGATGAGCTAATTGCCGAGTTAAAAACGCGCGGCGTCGGGACAAATTACGGCGCGCAGTGCATTCCGGCAGTTAAATTTTATCAGGAGAAATACAATCTTGATTACAAGCGACTATTCCCAAATGCTTTGCGCGCTTATCAAAGCGGTCTCGCTCTGCCAATGTACGACAAATTAACGTCCGACGACATCGCTAATATTTCCCGAACGTTGCGCGAAGTATTGAGATAAAGCTATTTATGCCAAAACAATATAAATCGCACGGAAGCGGCGAGTTCTCGCCGCAGGAGTTCAAAAAGATTGGCGAAAACGTCGTCTTTGAGTTCGGCGTGCTGGTTTTTCATCCTGAAAACATTGAGCTTGGCAACAATATTTACATCGGACACAACACGATTTTAAAAGGTTATTATAAAAATTCTCTGACAATAGGCGACAACGTTTGGATCGGACAGAACTGCTTTTTCCATAGCGCGGGCGGCATTCGCATCGGAAACAATATCGGGATCGCGCCCAATGTTAAGATTTTAACCAGCTTTCACAAAGAGCAAGGCAGAGAGATTCCGATTTTATTCAGCGAGATTGAATTTCAACCCGTAACGGTTGAAGACGATTCGGACATCGGCATCGGCTCGATAATTTTGCCGGGCGTACAAATCGGAAAAGGTGTCCAAATCGGCGCGGGCGCAGTCGTGACAAAAAGCATTCCCGATTATGCGGTCGCATTTGGCGTTCCGGCGCAGATCGTCAAGTTCAGAAATTGATGCGAGTTCTTTTGCTGCCGGTCAATATTGCCTCGGATATTTCTCACAAAGTTCGCTCATTGCGGAAAATAGGCGTTGACGCGCGCGGTTTCTCGATTGCCGAAAGCGCCATTCAAACGGCTGAAGAAGTCAGATTTTTTTCCCTCGATTATAGCCCCGGAAAAATTGCCAAACTCAGCCGAATGAAGGTTTTCGCTGAGATGTGGCGCTTGATTGCCTGGGCGGATGTTTTGCATTGGATTGCCGAAGCCAATGTTTTTGCCGAAAAATGGAATTACAAATTTTTGCGTTGGATAAATAAGCCAGGCGTTGTTCAATGGATGGGTTCGGACATTCGCGTCCCGGAAATTGATTTCGCGGAAAATCCTTTTTACCGGCGGGCTTTTGAAGACGGTTATGAATACGCCCAAACAGAAAGCGCGGCAATTTCACGCGCAAATCAGTTGTTCGCCGCCGGACTTAATTTCTATCCGCTTGAATTTGCCGGTCTGGGACAGTTTATTGACTCGCAATTGTTTCCCAAAAGATTTAGAACCTGGCAGTCAATCGTTTTGAGTGAGCACGAGCCGCGTTTTCCCGATGTCGCTAAACATAAGCCGCTTGTCATTCATTCGCCTTCGGCTCCCGTCGCCAAAGGAACAAAATACGTTTTGCGGGCGGTTGAAAATTTAAAATCAAAATACGATTTTGATTTTAAATTTGTGCAAAACCTTGAGCGCCGCAAAGCTCTGAAAATTATGAGCGAATGCGACGTTTATATTGACCAATTGATTTTGGGCGCGCACGGCTATGCGGCGGTCGAAGCAATGGCTTTTGGTAAGCCGGTTGTTTGCTATATCAATCCCGCTGCTGGCAAAGATTATCCTGCGGATTTGCCAATCGTAAACGGCAATCCCGACAATATCGAGGAAAAATTGGAAAGTTTAATCACGGACGCACAATTCAGGCACGAAACGGGACGGAAAAGCCGTGGGTACGTCGAAAAATATCACGATGATCGGAAAATCGCCCGCGAGCTGGCGGAGATTTACAAAGAAGTCGTTGACCTTCATAAAAAGCTCGGGAAAAAATAGATGGCTGGCAATTCCTTACTCAAAAAACTAGCTGGAGAAAGCCTCGTTTACGGTTTGTCAGGCGTTTTGAGTCGTTTTATTTCGGTTTTTCTGACGCCTATTTACACCGGCATTTTTGCGCCCTCGGATTACGGCGTTGCCAGCTTGGTTACGACGATTTTCGCGCTTCTTAATATTTTATTGATTTTATCGCTCGACAACTCGATGGCGCGCTGGTATTACGATAACGAAAGCGGAGACGACCGAAAAATCACTCTTAATACTTTTCTCTGGTCTTGTTTCGGAGTCGGCGCTTTTTTGAGCTGTCTCGTCGTTATTTTCCGCGATTTTATTGCCGAATCAATCTTCCGCCAACCCGCAACCGTGCCGCTGCTGGTCTTGATGGCAATTAATTTACCGCTCACAGTTTTTTCGGTTTTTACCGTAAATGTTTTGCGGATGGAGCGCAGACCGCTGGCGACAACGATTTTCACCCTGTCGAGCAGTCTGGTGAACATCGGTCTAAATGTTTTATTTGTCATCATTTGGAGACTAGGTCTTCCGGGAATCTTTTACGCCCAGCTTGGAACATCGTTTGTGGCAATCGTTTGGACTTTTGTTTTATTCAGGAAAATTATTTCGCCGTTTTCTTTTGATTGGGGCAGATGGGCGAAAATGTTTTTATTCAGCTATCCTTTGATTCCGGGAACCCTGGCGTATTGGGTGATTAATCTTTCGGGCGCTTATTTTATTCAGCTTATTAACAACACGCACGAAGTCGGACTGTATCAAATCGGAATTAATCTGGCGAGCGCCGTAGCGTTTTTTACGAGCGCGTTTCAGATGGCTTGGGGACCTTTTGCTTATTCGATTCATAAACAGCCTGAAGCAAAGGAAATTTACGCACAGGCGCTGCTCGCTTTTCTGGCAATAAGCTGCGCGATGAGTCTCGGTGTTATGCTTTTTGCGCCCGAAATATTGATGATTTTGACGAGACCGAGTTATTATGATGCTGCTTTTGTTTCAGGTCTGCTGGCGTTTAATCACATCTTCATCGGACTCGCTTCAATTGCCGCTATTGGACCGGGAATTGCCAAAAACAACAAAGCGTATGGCATTGCAATGCTTGTCTCTGCTGGACTTCTGGTGGCATTTAATCTGATTCTCGTGCCACGTTTCGGCAAGGAAGGCGCGGCAATTTCGATTCTGCTTTCGCAATTGATCGTCCCACTCGCGCTTTTCGCCCACGGGCAGAGGCTCTATCCGATTCCTTACAAATTCGGCAAAGCGATTTTTACTTTAGCCGCGAGCTTTGCGCTCGGCGTCGCGGGTATGTGGTTTTTACATTTTACGCTGCCTTTGGCGCTCGGCATTTTAGTGAAAACGTTGATTTTGCTTTTCTATTGCGCCTTACTGTTTCTAGTTTTGCGCGGCGAGATAAAGCGGGAGAATATTTTGGCGGTTAACGCGCCCGCCGTCTAAAACAATTTGTGAAAATGGAGCAAACAAATCAAGCAAAACCCAAAGTTCTAATCATTTGCTTTACCAATCTGCACTCAGACCCGCGCGTGCTGCGGCAAATTTCGTGGCTCAAAGATAAATACGAAATTACGACTCTGGGGCTTGCGCCGTCGCGCGTCGAAGGCGTCGCTCACGTTCAATACGACGAAGGTCCGGCTTCACCGCCGCTTGGAAAGCTCATACGGGCGCTAAAATATTTTACAGGCGATTACGAATCGTTTTACTGGAATCAAAACCGCAAAGGTTTTGCCGAAAGAATGGCTCAGGAAAACTTTGATTGGATGATTGCCAACGATGTCGAAACTTTGCCGCTCGCAGTTGGAATTAAGGAAAAATCCGCCGCCAGAGTGATGCTCGACGCTCACGAATACTCGCCGCTCGAAATGACTGAAAGCCTTAAGTGGCGCATTTTCCGGCAGCCTTTATACAATCACATTTGCCGTAATTACATATCACGTGCTGATATTGCAACGACTGTTTGCCAAACAATTGCTGAAACTTATCAGCAGAATTTCCATAAAAAATTTGAAATTATAACCAATGCCACAGATTTTGTAGATTTACAGCCTTCAGAGACAAAACAGGATAAAATTCGTTTG
>DASWLV010000083.1:0-27912 GCA_036400075.1 Pyrinomonadaceae bacterium | reverse complement strand
GGTTTAAAATCTTATCGCACTGAGGTTTTCAAACGTTTTCCGCGCACGGACATTCCGGATCATTTTCACAACTACAGCGAATATGAAAGATACGTCAATTTGCTGATCAAGATGAATTGTATTGACAACGCGAAAAAGATTTACTGGGATTTGCGACCGCACCCGTTTTTCCCGACTCTCGAATTCCGCGTCTGCGACATTCCGACGCGCGTTGACGACACGGTAGCGATTGCCGCGCTGTTTCAGGCAATTGTCGCCAAGCTGCACAAATTGATTGACCAGAATTTAGGCTTCCGCGAATATCGCAAGATGCTGATTCAGGAAAACAAATGGCGCGCCATTCGCTGGGGCTTACAGGGTAAACTGCTGGATTTAGGGAAACAAAAAGAAGTTCCGGCTCGCGATTTGATTCTGGAACTGCTCGATTTTGTTGACGAAGTAGTTGACGATTTAGGCTCGCGCAAAGAAATCGAACACATTCACACAATTCTTGAGCGCGGGACATCGGCTGACGAACAGCTTCGCGTATGGGAGGAAAACGGGAAAGATTTCAAGCCGGTCGTTGATATGCTCATCAAAAATACGATGGAAAGCGTGCCGGAAAAATGTTTTCCGTAAGTTAAAACAATAATTTATTTCATAAAAAAGTCGGTTGGGGAAAACTCTCAACCGACTTTTTTTGTCACTTATAATCTGACAAAATATGTCAATTTAGCGACTTTTTAGCCATTATCCGCGTTTTAATAACACTTGAAATTACAATTCTCTCCCCAGGAACATTAATCAAAATGAAACTAATTCAATCAAAATGAAATAATTTCAAAATAAGCGGATTCGATTTCAGGCTTAAATAATTTAAGAAACACACATTAAATCGCAATTATCGGCAAATCAATCAAATTGGCATATTGTTTGCACTATAAGATTGTCGAAGGTATTAACCCACCCATTTGAATTTGCTTTGTCTGAAGAGAAAAAAATGCAGCAAAATAATATAAGTAAGCAAAGCGGTTTTTCGCTGATTGAGTTGTTAATAGTTATTGTCCTGGTATTTATTGTAACAGCATTTGCTCTGGCAAATTTTGACCGTTCAAAGCTGCAATTGCAAAGACAAAACGTTGCTCGTGAGTTGAAAATGTATCTTGACCGAGCGCGTTTCGATGCGGTCAAACGCCGCGCAGAAGGAAGCTCACGATCAATAGTAACAATCGAAAATAACCAATCTTTTAGCGTCACGACGGATTTAAATCAAGACGGAACGCTAAATACGGCAACAGAAAAACGAACTTTGAATTTTACCGGCAGCAACGCCGGAAGATTTGTCGGCATAAGCACTTTTCCGGTCAATATCTACTTTGACCGTCACGGTCATGCAGTTGATGCTAATAACAATTTGACAAATCCCGGCTTTACGATTTGCAACGAAAACTGCGCCAATAATCAGGGAGCAGTTTCCTCAAATTCGACAAATTCTACCCTCGTCAGAATTTCATCAACCGGAACTGTAGTAATCTCACCCGGAGGTTACGCTGCTACTGCTCCATCAAATCCAACCGGTCTCACCAATGTTTCTGAAAACGCAAACATAAATCCTTTGGTCAGAGTCCCATCAGCGAATTGATATTAACTTCGATAAAGGGAGTTCCTATAGCAATGGGTGCAAACAATAAAATGATTAGTACAGATAAATTAATAATTGATTCGAGGAATAACCGTTTTTCAGTAAACAAAGATACAAGTGAGAGAGGATTTACACTGATTGAAGCAATGATTGCGATGGTTATTTTAACGATTTGCTTACTCAGCGTAGTCACAATTTTTGCATACGCCGTCAGGTCTAACACCGGCAATAACACTCGCTCTCAAGCTGTAGCCGTTCTACAACGCGAAGTCGAGCAGCTTCGGTCTGCGAAGTTTACTCCGAGCGCTAATGGAACGGACGACTTACTCAAGGGAGGAACAAAACCTCTAAAAACTGTGCAAGCTGCTGATTTAAGCTCTTATCAAGTGCAAATTGTCGTAGATAATTTCCCATTCAACGATGGTATTCCGGGCAATGATGAGTCAACCACAACTTTAAAAGAAATTACTGTGACCGTTACGCCGCAAAATGCCAGCGCCGCTTGGGTTACAGCCCTTCAGACCAGAGCCGTTTTCCGCCGCGTCCGAAGCAATTAAGAAGTTAAGCGTAAAGTGAAAATATATGAAGCATAAAAACAAATATCATCAAAGCGGTTTTTCGCTCATTGAATTGATCATCGCAATGACCGTAATACTTGTTATGCTTGGCGCGGCTTCAACTCTGCTTTTCAGAGCATTCGGAACGCGGGCGCGGGAAAGTCAACGTACGGACGCGCTTATTTCGGCGCAGGCTGCGCTTGACGCGATGTCGAGAGAAATCGCCAACAGCGGCTACGGTTTAGAAACTAATGGAATCGTTACCGCAGATTCAAACGCGCAAAGATTGCATTTTCGCGCCAATGTGATAAATGACGAAACATACGACCCAACCAATCCAACCAATCCAGTCATAAGCCTGAAAACCGACGATCCCAACGAAGATATAACGTATTATTTCGATAATTCCACCCAATCAATTCTACGTTACGACCGCTTTGCAAATCCCGCAACAACCGTTATCGTCAACCAAATTAGTGATGTGAAATTTGATTATTTTGATTATTCGGGAAGCACCTCAACCGCAACGCCAAAAGTCGTTCCTACCAATGATACGGGGCGCGTCACAATTACTGTGATAGTTCGACTTGATCCCACTGCCGGACAGCCTAATCAATTGACCAACCGAACCGTTACTCTAAAATCGGATGTGACTCTTAGAAACTCCGAGTATATGCGCTATCAATACTAAGACTAATCTTGAGGAGTCGGATTATGGAAAACATTAGCGAACAAAAAAACAAAATCAAAAACCGGGAAAACGAGCGTGGAGCAGCGCTCGTTACGGTATTGTTAATTTCTATGTTGTTGCTGGTAGCGGGAAGCGCCCTGCTTTTCGCGGCTACATTGAATACCGCCAACGTCACTGACGCGGTTGCCGAGCAGCAGGCATATTATGCGGCGGAAAGTGGTATTCAATCCGCGCTCAATGTTTTCCGAAACGATAGCAATGATAGCAGCCCTGTTAATCCATCACCCTTAATTGATCCGAATAAATCCGAGGACGACACTGCCAATGAGATTGATTACCGGAAAGCCGTTCAAATCGGTACTTCAAATGTTGCCGGTGACACGGCTTTCCCGAGACTCTCACGCTGGCTGACTTATAATAATGATGGTCGCGTAGTTATCAATAATCTAACCGGACAGGGTTTTAGCCTCCAAATTTTAGACCCCGATAACACAACTACCTTGCTTTCTTACAAAATTGAGAAATGGAAAATCGGTGGCTTACAGAATCAAACCTACAGCAACGGTAATCTCACCCTTTCATACAGCGCGCCCGCAGTCGCAGAAACTGCAAATCTTAACGTCTCAACAAATGCGGGAGCAACTGCTAAACTAGGAAGCTTTACAGTGTTGGGAACTGGGGCATTTCCGTCGGATGGCGTCCGGTTTGAAATCATCTATAAGATGACTAAACCATACGAGGCTACGAAAGTAGTTCGTGGAACAGTAACCGGAGGCACGGCAACCGGAAATGTTAAGTTTACTTTCGATTCAGGTGTTTTGGAGCTAAAGGGCAGTCTTATTACTATTAAGAACTTGAATAACAGTAGAGAATTAACTGCGGGTTTGCCCACAACAGAGATTGAAGGAAATGTCACCGCCGTCGAGCCTCAGCGCCTCGTCTTGCGTTCAACCGGTTTCGGACCGCGCGGTGCGCAAAAACAGCTTGAAGCTATTATTCGGAAAAACTTTTTCGACGGCTTGTCAGCGCCCGCCACTTTAACTTTAGTCGGACAATCCAGCGGATTTCATTTCAATGCTGGAAGTTCCGGTGTTCAGAAAATCAACGGGGATGATGTTGTTTCAACCATCAAGCTACCCCCTATCGGAGTAACTAACGACCCAAATCTCACTACTGTTAATTCAGAAATTGCGAACGGAAAACCTGAGCTTGATGGAAGGGCTGCCAACATTGCAGATGAACTGCCTGATTGGTTATATAATGCAACAAGTTTGCATAATATGCTTTATAACGGTACTGACAAGTTATATACGGTCGCTTATAACTCAGGTAGAGTTTTCACCTCAACACCTACGCCTGAAGAAGGCATTGGAGATTTCGTTACAGGAAAAGGCATTACGTTCATTGAAGGCGACGCAACCTTTTCTCAGAAAGTGTACGGGGGCGGAATTTTGGTTTGCACGGGAAAGTTAACATTCAAAGGTGAATTTGGTTTTAGAGGACTTATTATCGTAACAGGTGCAGCAGGGTTTGAGCGCAGCGGCGGTGGCGGTGCCAGCGGCAGCGGTGGCGGCGGCGTTTTGGAAGGAAATATAATCGTTGCCCCATATGATAAAAACAATCTCGGCAATTCGACTATTGCGCTAAGCGGATTCTTGGGTCCAAAATACGACACTTCAGGTGGCGGCAGCTCTGCTATCCTTTTTAACTCAAGCGTCGCCAACAACGGGCTTCTTGGCATCAGCAACTTTGTTATCGGTATTGCCGAGAAATAAAATCAAATAAAGTCAATTGCGCTCCTTTGCTTGAGACTTTTAACGCGAAAACTTAACTTATTTGCTCTTCAGGCGAAAAATAGATAGATCCTCTTGCCAATTATATGAAAAAGAATTTTGTGTTTTTGTCAGTTTTATTTGCATTAATGATTTCCGGCGGTTGTTCGAGCGTTAAGAAAAACAAGGCTTCGGACCCACTCAAAAATAATGGAGCGTCAACTGCTTACATGGCGAGCGCGGACGGTTTATCCCCGAATGACCAAATCTCTTCCGCATCTGACCCAAATTCTAGCCCTAAAGGTGAAACAAGAATCGGAGCTTATAATTCGCAAATCTCGGTTTCTTATGACGGTAGCGGAAATAAAATTGAAAACCGCAGTTTCGAGAATCATCCGCGCGTGGAATTTCTAATTGTAACAACCCCGGTTAAGGGAGAACAGGAAGTAATAATCTTTGGTAAAGATGGTAAAATGCGAAAAATGCCGATAAATCAATTTAACGATGTTTTGAGCGCTTCGCCCGATGAGATTTCGGATAGAGCAGGAATCTTAGAGCCTTTAAAACCTGTTGCGCCTCCGCCTCAAATAGCAACGAAAATCGAGCCGATTCAAACCGAAGCTTCACTCGTTTCCACACCGCCCGTACAGCCGCTGCCGGGAGATACAACTGCTGTCGAAACAAATAAAACCGAACTCGCCGTGGAACCGGAGAAAAGTCCCGTTCAACAAGCAAAACAACCTGTCACCGAATCAGAAAATAAAAATAATCCTAATCAATTCTAACGAGTTTTCCAAATTTTTGATTTAGTCAATTGCGGGCTTTTGCAAAACAGTATAGAAAGGGCGAAATAATTATTTCGCCCTTTCTATACTGCAATGTTTAAATCGGCGGAAATCAAAAGCGTTCCAGAGCATTTAATCGCTTCGCCGCGATGGATAATTAATTTTGCGCTTGAGGTAAATTGGCATCAATTTTTTCCCGCTCTCGTTTCGTCCAATCGCACAGCGCTTTTTTGTCCGTATCGGTTAAATGCGCCGACGGGTGCAGCAAAACGTAATTCCAAATCGGCATTTCGCCTGCGTTGATTTGTTCGCAAACTTCTTCGAGCTTGCGCGAAGCTCTGCCCCGTGAAAGCTTTCCCCACTCGGAAAAATTAAGCTCGATTCGCCCTTCTTCGACGTGATAAGCCATAAACCACGATGCGGGCGCAACATTGCTGTACCAAACCCAATCGGTTCGGTTTGAATGACAATCGCTGCACGAGCGCGCCAAAATCGAATCAATTTCCGGCGGTACATTCAATTTGGCTTGAATTGTTTCGGTTTCGTCAATCGGCGGATTCATCCGTGTCGGGCGGACGAATTGAATTCCGGCAAAAATCAGCGCCAAAACGATAGCCGTCCATTTCAAATATTTTTTCATTGATTTCCTGTTGGAAAGAAACTCTTTAAAGTTTTGCCTTTAAAAAAGTGATTGTCTATTTTACGCCGATTTTTGTTATAGAATATACAGACAAATTCGGAATTTTGATTTAAGATGACTAAATTGAAGGTTTGAAGAAAAATGCTAAAAGACGACACCGGCTTGATCGAAAAAGAAGTTGATGCGCGCATCAAATATCCCTGTTACAAATCGTTTGACGAAATTATTGACCTCGAAGAATTAAAATCTTTGGACAGCTATATTACCGAAAGAATCGAGCACCATATCCAAACCGAAAAGGATTCATTCTTTTGGAATCAGTATCGTTTGGACAGCGACGCGCCCGATAAACCCGGCGTTAGGGAAATTTGGCTGACGAAAACGAAACCCGGCGTGCCGTACAATTATCAGGACCTCAATAAACCGGAATTATGGCAGCCGACCGAAGCCGCCGACGAATTTTCTGATGTAATGCGGTTTGTTTCCCGTTTGCCTTTCAAAGCTACCGGCAGAATCCTGATTATTTATGACAACACGGGCGCGGAAGTTCCTGCACACCGCGATCATCTCCAGACCGACATTTGCCACGAGTTTCTCTGGTTTCGCACGAATAAAAACAAGCCTTTTTATATGCTCAATCACAAAACCGGCGAGAAATTATACGTTGATTCGTATTCCGCCTGGTTCGATTCGGTCAATCAATTTCACGGCAGTAACGCGGGCAGAGGCTTGTCTTTCAGCTTCCGTGTTGACGGCGTTTTTTCGGACGAGCTGAGAAAACAAATCCCGAAACCGGAATTTAATTACGCCTCGATGCCCGCGCTTTGGAGCTATATTTAATCAAGGCTTTCTCTCAAATGAAAAGGCAAACTGTAAACTATAAACTCTGAACTATAAACTGTTTTGCATAAAACCTTTGTTTCATTGCAAGACAGTTTATAGTTGAAAGTTGATAGTTAATAGTTGTGCTTATTCTCGTATAGCTAAATGACTATCATTAACACAAAAGGCGGTCGTGAAACCGCCTTTTGATTGTTTATTGTTTCTGCTGCTTTTTATGCTCCAAAGCAAGCTCTAAAAAGTTTTCAAATAAAATCCGCCCGTCGCGCGATTCGTTTTGATGTTCCCAGCGCGTGCGGTTTTTGTTCCAATCTTCAAACGATTTTTCGAGATGGAATTGAACCGTGTAAATCAATTGTCCGTCGCTGCGTTTGACCATCATCTGATTTCTGCAAAGAACTGCCGTCGCCAGTAATTCAAATCCTTCGGGGACGCCCATCACTTGCAAGCCGTGATTTTGCCAGACGCGCAATTTATCGGCTTCTTTGGTGTAATCCTGCCAGACGCCGCTCTCATCATCAGTAATGCCTTTGAAAATCGGATCGGTCGGGTCTGTGATGCGCACAAAGCGATATTGATACTCGGCAATCCGGTCGGCGCGTTTATCAGCAGGCGTTAGATTGTCCAAAGTCGCCAAATGCATTCCGAAACTTTGTCCGACAAGCTGGTGCGCCCCGCAAATCGCTAAAATCGGAATCTTTGTCTTTTTGACGAATTTCGCAAATTTTTCGAGATGCCTGGGATTATAATAATCAAAATCCGTCAAAGTTCCGCTCATCACGATGGCGTGCGGGTTAAATGCTTTGGCGGCTTCGGCGACTTCCGAAAGGTGTACTTGCAGCGTCTTCGGCTTTTTTACCAGCCGCCAGACGTTTTTCATAATGTTTTCGCAAGCCATCGCCGAAATTTTGTTTTCGAGCTTGAGGCGCGACTTTAGAGTGCCGTTCCATTCTTTGCGCGCCAAGTCGGAAACGTCCGATTCGTAACGGAGCAAATCATTAACGACCAGAACTCGTGCGGTTTCAATACGTTTTTCAATCGGCTCGTAGCGGCAAAACGGGCGCTGATTAAAAGGAAAAGGGAGCGGCTCGGCTCCAGTTGAGGTCATTTCTTTTTTTAAAAATTCGGTTTTACCGACTGTATCTAACATAAACTTGTTTGCAATCTAATTTGTTGAATATAAAATGAATTTAGTTGTTCATCATTACCAGCAAACAGCGCGCCATAAAAAATCCGTTCAGGTTTTTCGCTGTTTCGTATTTTGATTAAAATGAGGCATCAGCGAACCCGCGCCGATTTCCGCAATTTCGCGGCGCAGTTCTTTAACCAAAACCGACCGTAGACGCGACCGAGCTTGCGGCGGATCATTTTCGGTTGATTGTTCGAGAAAGAGCAACTGGCGCTGCCAGGCGGATTCGAGTTCGTCCGCTAATACAGAGATTTTAGTGATGTCGTAGGGAATTGCAACCTCAGAAACGCCGATTCGGGCAAAAACCTGCAAAAACCGGGCTGCCGCCAAATCCGGGCAAGTGATTCTTTGATTTCCGACTTTTAATTCGACTCCGAGCAAAGTGTATTGAATTTCGGCTTTATTCTCCTTTTCGGGAACATCGAGTCGAAAGGCGCGCGTTCTGAGCGTGCGAACTTTATTTTGATAAATCGTGGGCAGCCAGTCGCCGCCCGCTTCATTTTTTAAAAAAACGATTTTGTCTGCCAGAGAAGAACGCGCGGGATTTTTATTTTCGCTTTTTGAAATTCCGGTAATTTTTTGCTGCCCGACGCTCATTAGTAAAATGTAGAATTAGAAAACTGATTTTTCTACATTTTACATTCTACATTCTACATTCTTCCAGCGCGCTATTTTTCGGCTTGAATCACAGCGGCAGCCGGATTTCTTTGAAAGGCTCTGATCGCCCCGTTGCTGAAAATGCCGAAACCGAGAACTCCTATAACAGCCAAAATCAAAACCACCGCCATGCTTGTCGGAATTCGCGGCAAAGCCCAATCGGTCGTACGCTCGCGGAAAAACATCACGACAATCAAACGCAAATAATAATAAGCCGAAATCGCCGTGTTGATAACAGCCGTGATGACGAGCAGATAAAATCCAGCGTCGAGAGCCGGGCGGAAAACCAGGATTTTGCCCGTAAAACCAGCCGTTAAAGGCAATCCAAAAAGGCTGAGCATAAAAAGGCTCAAAGTAAAAGCCAAAACGGGCGCGCGAAAACCGATTCCCGTATAATCTTCGAACTCGGTGCGGCGGTCGCCTTTCTGCGCGAGCAGCGTGACGACGGCAAACGCTCCGAGCGAAGTAATGGCGTAAGCCAGCATATAAAACGCGACTGCGGCAATCGCGTTATCGCGTTCGGCGGCTGTGCGCGCCGCGCCCGCACCGACGAATCCGACGAGCGCGTAACCGGCGTGCGCGATTGAAGAATACGCGAGCATTCTTTTAATATTGTTCTGCACAATCGCCGCGAGGTTCCCGACAACCATTGTAATCATCGCCATCACACTCAAAGCCGAGAGCCAGGTCGTATGAAGATTTGCTGACACATTATCCGAGGCGGCAGTGGCGATAAACGGAAATGCAAAGATGAAAACGCGCAAAAATGCCGCAAAACCGGCGGCTTTTGAACCCGTCGCGAGCAGGGAAGTAATCGGCGTCGGCGCTCCTTCGTAAACGTCCGGCGTCCAAACGTGAAACGGCGCAGCAGCGATTTTAAATCCGAAACCGATCAGCATCATCGCCGCTCCGACGAGCAGCAAAACCGGGAAAAAAGCCGTGTCCAATCTCGAAGCAATAATCGTTATGTTGGTTGAGCCGGTCGCGCCGTAAACGAGCGCCATTCCGTAAAGCAAAAACGCCGAAGAAAACGAACCGAGAATAAAATATTTGAGCGAAGATTCGTTCGAACGCAAATCCGTCCGCCGCAAACCCGCCAGAACGTAAGTCGCAATCGAGAGCGTTTCAAGCCCCAAAAACAAAATCACCAAATCATTGCCCGACGCCATCAACATCATTCCGACCGTAGCGAAAAGCAAAAGAGAATGATATTCGCCCACCGGAACATTTTCGTTTGTCACCCAGATTTCCGAAATCAAAATCGTGCAAATCGAAACGAGCAAAAACACGAGCGTAAAGCTCAAACGCAAAGCGTCGAGCGTCATCATTCCGTTAAAATCGTTCGGATTTGCCGCTAATCCCGGACTCATCCACAGCCAAATTGTCGCCGCGCCCGCAGCCATTAAACCGATGATTGAAAGCGCGCTCGTGACATATCTCTGACGCGGCGCAAAACAATCAATCAGCATCACGATTGCCGCTACCGCAGCGACAATCGTTTCGGGCAAAATCAGCGGAAAATTAATTTCCGGGTTGGCAAGTTGTTGAAGAAAAATTGCGTTCATTTTTATTTGTTATTTTCAGCCGATAAATAAGATTTCTCACCGGCATTTATCTTAATCGGCAAGTGATTTTCTTTCGGCGGAATCGGACAGGAATATCTATCATTGCGGTAAGCACACGACGGATTAAAAGCTAAATTAAAATCCAGAATTGTTTCGTTTGATTCGGGAATTTTAAGATAAACATATCTGCCCACGCCGTATGTTTCGGAACCGTTTGTTTTGTCTTTAAAAGGCACCAGCAGAAAGCCTTTATATTCGGCGTATTTTCGATCAATTTCAGGCAATTCCCATTGATAAGCACTGAGCGAGTAAATTTTCCCGTTTAGCTCAAAGCTCAAAACGCCGAATTTCTTGTATTTTGTTGAATTGCCGGAAGAAGTCGGCATTTGAAAATATTTTTCGCCCGGCGTTTGTTTAAAGCGCGCGTTAAAACGGTATCTGGAATTTACCGGAAAATAGCTGAGACCTTTAAAATCCGCAAAATCTTCCGCTTTTAGAGGCGATTCTTCTTTGTTGCGAAATTCTTTATCGCGTCCTTCCCGAAACGTTTTCAAATCAGTCGTGCCGTAAAAAGTCTGCGCTTCTGCCGTCACAAAAAAGACGGCAAAAATCAGAAAAAGCAAAACTGGAAAACTCAATTTTCTCATTTGTGCGTTTCGGCGATTGTGCCGCCAGCCGGACGATTTTCCAGACGCTGCTGGATTGCGACGATTGATTCCTGCGACCTTTTCAAAAACGGTTTCGGATAAACGCCCATATAAACCATCAAAATCAACAACGGCACGAGCAAGCCGATTTCACGATAATTTAAATCTGGCAAATTTCGGTTTTTCGGATTCGTAACTTTGCCGAAAAACACGCGCTGAACCATCCAGAGCAAGTAAACCGCCGCTAAAATCACGCCTGTTCCGGCTAACATCGTTGCGACCCAATTCCAATTTACTGACTCAGTCACCGCGAGCGCATTTGAGTTCCACATTCCGAGCATCGTCAAAAATTCGCCGACGAAGCCGTTTAAAAAGGGAAGTCCGATTGACGACATCGTGGTAATCACAAAAAACGTCGCATAAATCGGCATCACATTTGCCAGACCGCCGAATTCCTTGATTTCGCGCGTGTGGCGCCGGTCGTAAAGCATTCCGACGAGCAGAAAGAGCGCGCCGGTCGAGACTCCATGATTGAGCATTTGATAAAGCGCGCCCTGCATTCCGATTTCGTTAAAGGAAAACAGACCGAGCACCACAAAACCCATATGCGAAACCGATGAATAAGCGACGAGCCGTTTCATATCCGGCTGCACCATTGCCACGAGCGCGCCATAGATAATTCCGATTACAGCGAGAATAATAAAATACGGCGCAAGCTCGCGCGCCGCCTCAGGGAAAAGCGCGAAATTAAAACGCAGCAAACCGTAAGTTCCCATTTTCAGAAGAACGGCGGCGAGAATCACAGAACCGGCGGTCGGCGCTTCGGTGTGCGCATCCGGCAGCCAGGTGTGAAAGGGAAACATCGGGACTTTGATTGAAAACGCGATGGCAAACGCCAGAAACAGCAAAATCAAAGTATTATGCGGCAGAATGAGCGCGTTTGTACTCAAAGAGTTGAGCAAGGTAACGTAATCGAATGTGCCGAATCCGGTCGCCGTCAAATGCAAATAATAAAGCGCGATGATTGCGACGAGCATCAACAGCGAACCGACTGCCGTGTAAATAAAAAACTTTGTCGCCGCGTAAATGCGATTCGTGCTGCCCCAGATTCCGATCAGGAAAAACATCGGAACAAGCGACGCCTCGAAAAATAGATAAAAAACCAGCAAATCGAGCGAGCAGAAAACGCCGATCATCGCCGATTCGAGCAAGAGCAAAAAGGCGTAAAAAGCCGCCGGGCGTTTTTCGACCGAATTCCACGCCGAAAGAATCGCAATCGGCATAATAAACGTCGTCAAAATCACCAGCCAAATGCTCATTCCGTCAACGCCGACGTGATAATTCGAGCCGATTGCTTCGATCCAGGGCACATTTCTGACGAAATAAAAACCGTCGCGCGGGGGCGGATTGTCGCCCAGCAAAAGAAGCGAAACCAGAAACACAAGCGTCGTTATGCCGAGCGCTATCCAGCGATATTGCGCCGCCTTTGCTTCGTCCGAAGCGTAATTGGCAAACATCGCGTGTCCAGCAACGGCGAGCGCTCCGAGCGTCGGAAGCAAAATCAAAATCGTTAAAAGATGTTCGTTAATAAAAGGCATTTTTAATTATCTCAACGGAGCGGCGTTAATCAGCTTTGCGCCGTAATAAATAAAATAACCGATGACAATCAATGCGCCGAGCAGGATAACCGCCGCATACGAGCGCACGAAACCAACTTGAACGCGGCGCACAATGTCGCCGAAGTCAGCCATAAATCTGCCCAAACCGTTGACGATTCCGTCAATAATTCCCACATCGAAAATTTTCCACAAACCTTCACGTGAGCCGGCGGTAATCGGATCAACAATGCCTTTGTTGTAAACCTCGTCAACATACCATTTGTTTTCAAAAAGCGAAGGCATTTTGAGCAAAGGATTTTTGCGGAAAACAGCAATACCGATTCCGATTCCGGCGGCAGCCAGAGCGAGTGAAAGCAGAGCGAGCAATCTTTCGGTTCTGATTTCTTCGGGGGAATGCGCTCCGGCAGCGTGTTCGCCTGCGGTTGAATGAACGTTTGCTGCTGTCGTCGCGTGCGAATCGGCTTTCGGCTCGGTTGTCGCAATCGGCGCATGTCCCGATTCGTTTGTCGGGTGCGAAGCATTTGCCGTTTCGCTGTGACCGCCCGTTTTCGCGGCGGGCGTTGTTTCGCCGTGTGTCGTCGCTTTATGCGGCACTCCGACTTTGGCAATTACGGGTTCAAGCGTGTGCTCAAAAACATTTATGTCGCCCACGCCAGCCATCGAGCTAATCGCATACGGAATTCCAACCAGACCGCCGACAGTCGAAAGCACAGCCAAAACCGCAAGCGGAACCCACATTACTGCGGGCGATTCGTGTGGTTTGAAATCGTGCGGCAGATGATGATGTTCTTCGTCTTCATCTTCGTCATCGTGATGAGCCAAATCAGCCGCGTCGTGCGCATCGCCGTGAGCGTGCGCCAATTCTTCGGCATCCGCGCCTTCGTGTTTGTGGCTGCCGTCTGCAACCGCCGCGTCGCCAAAACGCTCGCCCGTCCAAAAAGTCATCGCCATCAGGCGTGTCATATAAACGGCGGTTAAAACGGCAGTGAAAAGCCCGACGCCCCACAAAACGTAATTCCAGCCTGCGGGCAGACCGTGCGCGCTGAAAGTTTTATATAAAATTTCGTCTTTCGAGAAAAAACCAGCCCACGGCGCGATTCCGCAGATCGCCAGCCAGCCGAGCAGCATCGTGATGTGCGTGATGGGCATATATTTTTTCAAATTGCCCATTCGCCGCATATCCTGTTCGTGGTGCATTCCGTGAATCACCGAACCCGAACCCAAAAACAAAAGAGCTTTGAAAAATGCGTGCGTCATCACGTGGAAAATCGCCGCGATAAACGCGCCGACGCCGCACGCCAGAAACATATAACCGAGCTGCGAGACAGTAGAATAAGCGAGAACTTTTTTAATGTCGTTTTGCGCTAGCCCAATTGTCGCCGCGAAAATTGCCGTCGCAGCGCCGATAATGGCGACGATAAACATTGCCGTCGGCGCGTTTTGGAAAATCGCGTTGCACCGGACTACCATATAAACGCCCGCCGTGACCATCGTCGCCGCGTGAATCAAAGCCGAAACCGGAGTCGGACCAGCCATCGCGTCCGGCAGCCACGTAAAAAGCGGAATCTGCGCCGATTTCCCGGTTGCACCGATAAACAATAAAACAGCAATCGAAGTGATTCCACCCGCGAAAATTGCGCCCCAGGTAAACGGATCTGCGGACATTGCGGCGATTTGACCGAGCGCGGAAGGCATTTCCGGTTTGTCAAAAAACGAAATCGAGCCGGTCATAAAAAAGACCAGCAGAACACCCATCAACACGCCCCAATCGCCGATGCGATTCATCACAAACGCTTTTTTTGCCGCGCGTCGCGCTTCGTCGCGTTTGAGGTAATAACCGATGAGCAGAAACGAACACAAACCGACGCCTTCCCAGCCGACGAACATCAGCAAAAAGTTGTCGCCCAAAACGAGCGTCAGCATCGAGAACATAAACAGGTTTAGATACGCGAAAAAGCGATAAAAACCTTTGTCGCCGTGCATATAGCCGGTGGCGAAAATGTGAATCAGCAGCGCGACGAATGTGATAAAACATGCATAAATCGCGCTCAAACGATCCATCGCCAGACCGAAATCCGCGCGAAAACGCCCGACTTCGATCCAAGTCCAAATCTGGTCAAAAACCGGCGTCGTCGAGACAAGCGCGCCCGGATGCGGCGTTCCGATGCCGAAAGCCGTCATAAAAGCCACAACGGTGGAAACGCCTACTGCCGCGCAGGCAACCGTGCCGCTAAAGGCTTCGCTGTTCATTCGTTTGCCGAACAGCCAGTTAATAACCGCGCCCAAAAGCGGCGCAAAAATAATCAGACTTAAATAATTGTTCTCAATCATTTCAAAGTGAATCGCGAACGGTGAATCGTGAATCGCGGCGAACAAAAAAACTATTTACGATTGACGATTCACGATTTACTAATTTCTCAAAATGCTGGCTTCGTCAACGTCGAGCGATTCGCGGTTGCGGAAAATCGCAATGATAATGCCGAGTCCGACGGCGGCTTCGGCTGCCGCGACGCACATCACGACGAAAACGAACATCTGTCCGGTCGTGTCGTTAAAAAAACGCGAAAATGCGACGAACGTCAGATTAACGGAATTGAGCATCAGCTCGATGCACATAAACATTCCGATGGCATTGCGTTTGTAAACCACGCCGAACGCGCCGATGGCGAACAAAATGCCCGAAAGCGTTAAATAAAGTGCAAGACTTGGAACCATAAAAATTATTGCGCCAACAAACGGGCGAGCGCTTCTAAATTTGTCTTTTTATCAAAAACTGCGCGCACCGGGATTGAAAATTCCGGTAAAACAAAGCTGCTGATCGCGCCGTCTTTTGTCTTTAATAAAAGCTCGTACTCGCCCGTTTGTAAAACGAATTGCTCGATTGTTTCTTTGTCCGGGTCAACAATCCAATATTCGGCGACTCCGTGCGCCGCATAATCCTGAAATTTCGTTTTGCGGTCGTGCTTCGCGGTCGAACTCGATAAAACCTCGACGATAAAATCCGGCGCGGGAAATTTCATCTGTCCTTTTTTGAATTTCGCTGCTTTTGATTTGCCGAAAAAACAAATGTCCGGCTCATAATCATTGCGCGTTAGCGAAATTAAAATCTTCTCAAAGCCGACGAAACCTAAATCGTTTTTGTTTACGAATGTGTTCAAAAGCTGATAAATAAAACCCGTTGCCGTATTGTGTTCGATTTTAACGGGCGAATGAAAAATGATTTCGCCGTTAATGAACTCCATTTTTTTGTTTTCTTCGATGATTTCGTAAAAATGCCTTCGTTTAGCTTGTTCGGCTTCGAGCGCGGATTTTACCTGTTCCGCCAGAATTGCGGCGTTCGGCATTTGCAGAATTTGCTCAAGGGAAATCATCAGCAAAGTTTTTTAAACGTGTCAATTATCGTGACGGCGTTCTCTTTCCTCTTCCACAACTTCTTCTAATTTTTGTGTCTGCAAGCGGCGCGACAGCATCATTGCTCCGACAATCGCCATTAAAAGCAGCACGCCGGTTACTTCAAACGGCAGCAAATACGATGTGAACAGCGATTTGCCGATTTCAAACGGCAATCCCATTGTCGGATTATCGGTTGCGGCGGCATTGTTCGGCAGCCCGCGATTAACCGCGTAAAAAATAAAAAGAGCTTGCGCGGCGAGCGCCAAGCCCATTACCGCGCCGATTGCACCGAGCGATTTCAATCGTTTTGTCGAAAATACATCTTCCTCGACGTTTAAAAGCATAATGACGAAAACGACCAGAACCATAATCGCGCCGGCGTAAACTATAATTTGCACGGCGGCGATAAACGGCGACGCCAGCATCACGTAAAGCGAAGCGAGCGCGATAAAAACGCCGATCAGGGAAATAGCGCTGTAGAGCGGATTGCGCTGCAAAACGACTGCCAGCGCGCAGCCGATTGCCAATCCGGCAAAAACAAGAAATGCAGCAGTTTCAAGCATCTTTAATTATCTCGAAGCGTTTAAAATGAAAACAAAAGTAATTGTCAAAACGACATTCAAAATCGCTACGGGCAGCAGAAATTTCCACCCGAAATTCATCAACTGGTCAAAACGGAAACGCGGAAGGCTGCCGCGAACCCAGATGTAAAAGAAAAGAAAACCGAAAATTTTAGCGAAAAACGCTACCATGCTAATAATTGCGTAGGGAATCGAGCCGTAAGCAACCAGATGCGAAAGACCGGGAACGTGCCAACCGCCTAAAAATAATGTCGTACACATCGCGGAAACCGTGAACATATTGACGTATTCCGCCATAAAAAACAGCGCAAATTTGAGCGCGCTGTATTCAGTATGAAAACCCGCCACCAATTCGGTTTCGGCTTCCGGCAAGTCAAACGGAACGCGGTTTGTTTCGGCGAAAGCGGAAATCAAAAACACGATGAATCCCAAAAACTGCGGGATGATGTACCAGCCCGGTAAAAAGCCGCCCCAATTTACGGTCTGCCTTTCGACAATTGTAAAAACGTCGAGCGAACCGGCTAAAATGACGACGCCGATCACGGACATTCCCATTGACAGCTCATAAGAAATCATCTGCGCAGAAGCGCGAAGTCCGCCCATCAAGCTGTATTTATTGTTTGAAGACCAACCGGCGAGCGCGATTCCATAAACGCCGATTGACGTAATCGCCAAAACATAAAGCAGCGAAACGTCGAAACGCGCGATGGCAAGCGGAAACGAGCTTAAATATTGTCCGGCGTAAGGAATATCCCGCAAACCCAGAGAAGTTAAATCAACGTTAGGTCCAAACGGATAAACTACCATCGGCAGCAGCGCGCAAATCAAAGCAATCAGCGGCGCGAGAAAATAAACAAAGCGCGTTGATTTATCGGGAACAATGTCTTCTTTAAAAATGAATTTGAGGAGGTCTGCAAACGGCTGCATCATTCCCCAAGGTCCGACGCGATTAGGTCCGATGCGCCCTTGAATCCAGCCCAGAACTTTGCGTTCCGCCAAGACTGTATAGGCAACAACCATCAAAACGGCGTTGAAAGCTAAAAAGCAAGCGCCAAATTTTATAAGAAAATAAACTGCGGCGTTGGTTAAATCCATAAAAGATTAAATTTAGTTTAAAGCGGGCATTTTACCGCCCGCTTTTGTACAAAACAACGTTTATTTGACAGGCATCGCGCCCATTCCGCTTTCCCGGTCGGCAATTTGCGACAGTTGATGCTCGCGTTTGCCTGTTCCGTTTCCGCGCTCGATTTGATAAAGCGGTGAAACCAGAACGTTTTCGGGCTTTTGGTTGCCGTCCCAGAGATATTGAAATTCAGGCGTTTTGCCGGTCATTGTTCCCGGTTTATGCAATTCCGAACCGATTGGCGGCTCTTCATTGATTTTGCTCGGCGTCTCACTCAAGGCTTCAACGCGCGAGCGCATCGTTTGAATTTCAGCCGACAAATTCTGTAGTCCCACAGTTTGGTGTTTGACCTGGATGGGCTTTGTTTCGTCTTTAAGCGCGGGATAACGAAGCCCCGAATACGCCGGAACTGTGTCTGCAAGCTCGCGGAAAACCGCAGTCGCAGCCATATTGAAACCGAAATCAACACCGAATTCGTACGAAAGCAGCGAGAGAATTACCCAATCCTGTTTCGATTGATTAATCGGCATCACCGATTGGCGAACGCGCTGAACGAGTCCGCCGCTATTGGTAAAAGTCCCGTCGTTTTCCGCAAAGCTCGCGGCAGGTAAAACCACATCCGCATATTGAGTTGTGTCTGTTTCAAAAAGCTCCTGAACGACAACGAAATCCATATTGCCGAGCGCGGCTTCGTCCAAATGCTGCGGCAATAAGCTGCCGCACATATAAAGCGCGCGCGAATTATTTAAAACTTCGGCGACGGTTTTTCCGCCCGGAACCATATCCGCCGCGCCAACGCTGTTATTGTAAAGCGGCAAAGGATGCAGCAAGACGCGCTTTTCGGGGAACTGAAGCGGTAACTGCGCGGCAACAGCGAGAGCTTCGGGGCTTAAATCGTCGCCCAAAAGTATCAGAATATCGCCGCTCGATTGATTAATAACATCGCGGATTACCGCAATTTCAGTAACGTCAATTCCGAGCTTCTGCGCCGCCGCCGAATCTTCGATTTCGCCAGCCAAAGCCAACACAAAAGCGTCGTAGGAATTTTGATTGACGTGAACGAATTGCTGCGCAAGTCGCGCCGTACGAATCGGCGTGTGATTGACGGCGATCAAATTCGCTTTGTTGTTGCGAACCGATTGTCTAATCTGTCTGTCCGCCAAAGGCTGGCGTTCTTTCGGGTTTCCGCCGATCAGCAAAAGCGTCGAAGCGTGGCGAATATCGCGGTGCGTGGCAATCGGAGCGGATAAATTCTTGATAAATCCGCGCCAATCATTTGCATCGGCAATCGCATAGTTCTCGGTTTCGACAACTTCAGCAGCAAATTTACGCAGTGTGTACAAAGATTCGTTTGTCAGACGCGGGCTGCCGATGACGCCGATTGAGTTTGCGCCGTTTTCTTCGTAAATTGCGTTGAGTTTATCCGCGACAAAAGCAATCGCTTCGTCCCAGGTAGTCGGAATTAACCGCCCGCCTTTTTTGTAACGGATCATCGGCGTTTTAACGCGCGATTTGTCATTGACGAAATGATGAGCGAAACGCCCTTTAATACAGAGAAACTCGCCGTTATGCCCATTGACATAACGGTCGCGCGCGACAATTCGCAAAACGTCATCCCCGCGCGAACCGATTGACAATTGGCAGCCGTCGGAACAATAACCGCAAGTCGAAACCGTCTGATCCAATTCCCAAGGGCGTGCTTCGTGACGATAAGTTCCGTCCAAAAGAGTTCCGGTCGGACAGACTTCGATGCAGTTTCCGCATTGCGAACAATTGAGCCAGCCGGTGTAAGTGCCGATAACCGTGTTGACGCCGCGATTTCCGGCTTCGATTGCTTCTTCGCCCATCCACTCGTCGCAAACGCGCGTGCAGCGTTTGCAGAGAATGCAGCGCTGCTGGTCGTTAGCGACAATCGGCGAGAGATATTTTTCGGGGTAGCCGTTTTTGCGTTCGGTAAAGCGTTCTTCGAGACCGCCCCAGTCGAACACCATTTCCTGCAATTCACACTCGCCGCCGCGGTCGCAAATCGGACAATCGAGCGGGTGATTTGCCAGCAAAAATTCGAGCATCGAGCGCTGCGCTTTTTCGATTTCCTCGCTTTGCGTCGTGACAATCATTCCGTCCGTGCAGGTGATTGTGCAGGAAGTTTGCAGCTTCGGCATTTTCTCGATTCGCACCAGACACATCCGGCACGAAGCCTGCAAAGCCAAATCCGAGTAATAGCAAAACGCCGGAATGCCGAATTCCTTTTCGCGGCAAACGTCAATCAAACGCGCGCCTTTAGCTACTTCGTACTCGTTTCCGTTTATTGTAACTTTTACTAATTCTTGAGACATTTAAATAATCTTTTCTAAAAGACTAAGCCTCTTTCGCCTCAGTCTTATCGTTTGCCGCCGTTTCGTTTGTCGCGGCTTTTTTAATGTTTTTCTTTTTCGGACGAGATTTGCCGAAACTTCCGGCTACAATCTTGCCCTTCCGTGTTCTTTTATCGCCTTTTCCCATAATTCTCTCCTAATAAAATTTAATGATGAGTCACAGCCGGAGCCGCAAAACGGCTCGGATCAACTTCGCGCAAAACCCAAGCTCTAAAATCTTCGGGGAACCGTTTTATCGCACTCTGAATAGGCCACGCCGCAGCGTCGCCGAGACCGCAGAAAGATTTGCCTTCGATGTTGTCGCAAAGGTCAATCAAAAGCTGCGCGTCTTCCGGCTTGCCTTCGCCCGCCTTGATGCGGTTGAAAATTTTAAGCATCCAATCCGTACCTTCGCGGCAGGGCGTACACCAGCCGCAGGATTCGTGTTTGTAAAACTCGGTCAGATTTTTCGTTGATTCAAAAACGTCAACCGTTTCGTCCATCACGATAAAACCGCCCGATCCGACCATCGAACCGGCGGTAACCAAACCTTCGTAATCCATCATCACGTTTTTTCCGATCACGTCGTCAGCGCGCATAATATAGACGGATGAGCCGCCGGGAATCACGGCTTTTAATTTTTTGTCCGGTCTAATCATTCCGCCGCAATCTTCCATAATGAACCGTTCCATATCCTTGTAGCCCATTGGAAGCTCATAAACGCCCGGATATTTTACGTGACCTGAAACCGACCAGAGCTTTGTTCCGCCCGATTTCTCCGTTCCCAAATCGCGCCAGGCAATTCCGCCCATTTCGATAATCTGCGGAACAGCCGTAAGAGTCTCGACGTTGTTGACGACGGTCGGACAAGCGTAAAGACCTTCGACCGCTGGAAACGGCGGCTTCATTCGCGGGTGTCCGCGATAACCTTCGAGAGAAGTCAAAAGCGCGGTTTCTTCGCCGCAAATGTAAGCGCCCGCGCCGGTGTGCGTATAGACTTCGCACGAAAAATCGGAACCGAAAATATTTTCCCCGACCAGCCCGGCGGCGCGCGCTTCCTCGATGGCGATATCGCAAATATCAATCAAATATTTATATTCGCCCCGCGTGTAAATGTAGCAAGCCTGCGAACCGAGCGCGTAAGCCGCAATCAGCATTCCTTCAATCAAGGCGTGCGGATCGCGTTCCATCAAATAGCGGTCTTTAAACGTGCCGGGTTCCGATTCGTCGGCGTTGCAAACAATGTATTTCGGTTTCGGCGAAGTTCTCGGAACGAACGACCATTTCATTCCGGTCGGAAAACCCGCGCCGCCGCGACCGCGCAGAGCAGACGCTTTGACTTCGTTGATGATGTCGTCGGCAGGCATATTCAACGCTTTCTTCAAACTTTGATAACCGCCGTTGTCCTGATAAACCTTGAGCGTGTGCGAGTCTTTCAAATGAACTCGCTTAAGCTGTAACGGCTCGCAGCCGATTGCCTCGATTCTCATAATTCTAAAAAATCTTTATGACCTTGCTAATTATATTTTCCCGTTTTATAGTTGACGGTTTCCAAAATCTGCTGTCATTGCTTTCAGGACGATTATCGCCCAACAAGAAAAATTCATTTTCTGGAACTATGATCGGTCCGAAATTATCATCAGAATCATACTTTTCAAACGGTTCATTTAATCTTGCATCATTTACAAAAACTGCACCGTTCTTTAATTCAACTTTTTCCCCGCCAAGTCCAATAATACGAAATATGAAATTTGTGTTTTCGTTAATACCTAATTTCCTGTCATTCTCATTAACCAGTCGTGTATGAACAACAAGATCAAATCGTTCAACTGATTTGCCTGATGAATAAGCCGAATCATCAGAAATCACTGTAGCATCAACTTTAATTGTTGGTTGCATTGCCCCAGTCGGCACTTTTATTACTCGATAACTACTGCAACCTGCTGCTAAACAAATGGAAACAAAAATTAAGCAAACAATTAAAGTCCGCATTACTTCAACGAATCTAAAATTTGATCAACTTTTTCCGTCGTCAAATCTTCGTAATAATCAAAACCGATTTGAAACATCGGCGCTGTGCCGCAAGAGCCGAGGCATTCAACGAGCGAAACCGTAAATTTGCCATCGGGCGTTGTTTCACCGGCGTGAATTCCCAATTTACTGCAAACGTGTTCGGTAATTTCCGGCTCGCCCATAATTTTGCACGAGAGCGTTTTGCAAATCTGAATATGGTGACGCCCAATCGGTTTGAGATTGAACATCGAGTAAAACGTTGCGGTTTCCCACACGTCAACCATTTCCAAATCAAGCTTGTGCGCGACATAAGCCACGCCCGGCTCATCAATATAACCGCGCTCGCGCTGCACGATAAAAAGCATCGGCAAAATCGCCGAACGCTTTCTTTCCGGCGGATATTTCGCAATGTGTTTTGCTACCTCGGCATCAACAGCAGGCGAAAAAGTCGCCATTTCTTTTGCTGCATCTTGCGGTGTTAAATTCATCGTTCTTACAATTCTTATTGCAAATTAAAGTTTTAAACAACAACTTTTATCTATCTTAACTATTCTGAAGCCGCAACCGTTTTGCACGAGCTGTCATTGTTCGGCGTTTGCGTGAAAACCATTATGCCTCTGACTTTTACAGGCTGTTTGATAATAGACGAAACAGGAAACGTCGCTTTTCGCACGGTTTTTGCAGCAGCTTCACCGAATGACGGATGACCATCAAATGGCGCGGCGTAAACTACATTGCCTTTTTCGTCAATAATTACCTGAACTCTCGCCGTTACTGATTTAAGTCCGGCGGCTTTCGCATCAGAAGGGAAATTTGGAATTTCGCACGATTTTGCGTGCTCGTTTAAAATTCCGCCGTCAATCATCGTCGGTATTTCCGCTTCTTTATCGGCAACTCTGCACAAAATGTCGTTTGCAGGCGTTTGAGTAAAATCAAGTATTCCCTGAATTCTCACCGGCTGACCCATAAAAAAAGTTTCGCGGAATCTCAAACTTTGCAGCGATCTATAAACGGCGGCGCGAAATACCGGATCGCCTTCAATAACCTGCGCGTCCAAAACGCCACCGTATTTTCCAATCGTTACCGAAATTCTTTGCCTAACCTGTTTTAGTTTGGCTCTCCGCGCATCGTCGGGAAACAACGGCGATTCGCAAAACTGGATTTTTGAATTCAAATAACCTTTCGAGAGAAACAATAACGGCTCGTCGTCGGCAATTTTTCTTTCTTCAATCGCCAAGTCGGCTTCTTCGTTAATCCAATCTTCCGGCGCAATCGGCTCGGCTACGGCGGCAGGTACGGGCTTGCTGCGATTTCGATTTTGGCTTATCGCGGGCGCAGCCGGAGCCGGCTTTTTGACTTTAATCACGCGCCTTCTTTCGTACCCTTTTATTCTTTGACCAATTCCATCTCTTGCCGCACTCTGAGAAGCGGCATCTCTCGGCAAATTCGGAGTTTTTTGAAAAACGAAGACCGATGCTCCGTTACTTATATCTTCAAACTGATTTTGGGCAATTGCCGATAATTGACCGCAGAGAAATAGCATTGCAATGAAAAATAAAATCGTTTTTGCCCGAAATTTCATAAATTGCTTCTTTGCAATGCCGGTAAATTTAAAAAAACTTTCGCTTTAAAAATTAGCGGTCAATTTCTCCCAACACAATATCAATCGAACCGATAATCGCCACCACGTCGGCAACCATTTCGCCTTCGCTCATAACGGGCAGAGCTTGCAGATTTATAAAACTCGGACCGCGGAAGTGAACGCGCCAGGGTTTCGGCGATCCGTCGGATTTCATATAACAGCCAAGCTCACCCTTCGAGCCTTCAATCGGCACGTAAACCTCGCCCGGCGGAACGTGAAAGCCTTCGGCGACAATCAAAAAGTGATGAATCAGCGCGTCCATATGAACTTTCATATCTTCGCGGTCAGGCAGCACGACTTTCGGAGCATCCGCTTTGACCGGCTTGCCCTTCATTTTTTCCACTCTTTCCAAGGCTTGGCGGCAAATCTTCCAGCTTTCTTTCAGCTCGCGCATTCTAACCATATAGCGCGACCAAACATCGCCGTCAGGTTCGGTCGGAATCTCAAAATCGTAAGTTTCATAACTCGAATAAGGATTCGTCCGGCGAACGTCAATATTAACTCCGCTGCCACGCAAACAAGGTCCCGTTAAACCCCAATCAATCGCGTCTTCGCCGTTGATAACGCCGACGCCCATCGTTCGCGTTTGGAAAATCTTGTTTCCGGTGAGCAGCGTATTAAATTCAGCGAGCGCATCGGGAAAGCCATCCAAAAACTGTTTGCAGCGGCGTTCAAAACCCGCCGGCAAATCCATCATCACGCCGCCGATGCGAAAATAACTCGGCGTCATCCGCCCGCCCGAACACGCTTCAATCAAATTCAAAATCTTTTCGCGCTGCCGGAAACAATAAAAGAAAACCGACATTGCGCCGATGTCGAGCGCGTGCGTCCCGAGCCAAACCATATGCGACGCAATACGCTGTAATTCGCACATCAAAACGCGAATCGTCTGTGCGCGTTCCGGGATTTCGATTTGCAGCAGCTTTTCCGCCGCCATCACGTAAACAAGGTTGTTGCCGAGCGGATTTAAATAATCCATCCGGTCGGTGATAACGATGCCTTGCTGATATTTTTTATACTCGAACAGCTTTTCCATTCCCGTGTGCAAATAACCGATGTCGGGAATGTTCTTGACGATCAACTCGCCGTCCAAAACCAGTTCGAGCCGCAAAACGCCGTGCGTCGAAGGATGCTGCGGACCGAACGAAAGCGTCATCTGCGACTCAAGCGGTCGGTCTAAAACTTCATACGGCGATTGTGTTCCAATTGTCGGAGTCATTCTTTAGTAAATCGTGAATCGTAAATCGTGAATCGTTGATTTTTCTATTTACGATTCACGATTTACGATTCACTAGCTTAAGCTGTACGGCTCGAAGCCGCGCAAAGGATAATCTTTTCTGAGCGCGTGTCCGTCGAAATCCGAAGGCAGCAAAATACGCCGCAAATCCGGGTGTCCGTCGAAAATCACGCCGAACATATCGTATGTTTCGCGCTCGTGCCAGTCCGCCGTGCGCCAAACGGTTGTGACCGTGTTCACGTGCGGATCTTCGTCCGACAGCAAAACCTTCAAACGAATCCGCTGATAAGTTTTGGTCGAAAACAAGTGATAAATGACTTCAAAACGCGGCTCTTCTTCAGCGCCGAGATCGTTGCCGTTCAAATCCATGAGCATATCGAATTGATGCCGCGTTTTTAAAAACCAGCAAACATCAACAATATTTTCGCGCGGAATGAAAACCGTCACTTCATCGAGCGCATCAACGATTTGCGTCACCCAAACCGGGTTTTCCTGTTTCAGTCCGTTTGCCAGCGCAACGAGCGCGGCGGTTTTCGGGTTTTGTTCGACAGCCACATTTTCAGCCATAAAATATTACAAATAAAAAGCGGCTAGCGTTTTAAAACTGCTCGCCGCTGTCCGTTTACTGCCCGCTTTTAAGAAGTGCGGCGACGCTCGTGTCGCGCGGCAATCGAATAGGGACGCGAAATTCCTGTTCTCGGCGCATTTTCTTCATCTTGCGCGTTCATCGTCACAGGCAAAGTTCCGGGCGCAATCGCCGCACGCGCTTCTACTTCCGGCACGTCACGGCGGTCGCGCATTTTCTCCTTCATAATCTTTTCCTGCAACATCATAATTCCGTGAATCAACATTTCAGGTCGCGGCGGACAACCCGGCACGTAAACGTCAACCGGAACGATTTTGTCCACGCCCTGCACAATCGCATAATTATCGAAAACGCCGCCCGTTGTCGCGCACGCGCCCATCGAAATCACCCATTTCGGTTCCGGCATCTGGTCGTAAATTCGCCGCAAAACCGGAGCCATTTTTCTGGAAACTCGTCCCGAAACAATCATCACGTCAGCCTGGCGCGGGCTTGCACGAAACGTTTCCGCTCCGAAACGCGAAAGATCGTGACGCGAGGAAACAGTGTTCATCATTTCAATGGCGCAGCAAGCCAAGCCAAACGTAGCCGGCCACAAAGAATTTTTGCGCGCCCAATTCACCACAGCGTCAAGCTGGACGGTTAAAACTTCCGGTAAGGATTCTGCAATTTTATTTTCTAAACCCATATTATTAAACCCCCACGTTATTTACCGGCTGAAACAAGAGTCGGATCGGAAACAACCGCCGGGACTCGACTGCCCGGATTTGTCGGAGTTCCGAGCGGCAGCGGACGGTCTTTAGGCATCGAGCGAAGTCGTTTTTTGCGTTCCGCTGCCATAGCCTTGCCTTCGGCACGGGCTTCGGCGCGAGCCTGCAAGCTCCAATCGAATGTGCCTTTTTTCCAAGCGTAAATGAATCCGACGACGACCATAAATACGAAAATCATCACTGCCGTATAAGCCGGAACGCCGTAAACCCAAAACCCGGCTGCGAGCAGCGCTTTAAACGCGACCGCAAACGGAATCAGGAACAAAACTTCCAAATCGAACAGCAGAAAATCAACCGCCACGCTGTAAAATTTGATCGAAAAGCGTTCGCGCGCCGAACCGACCGGGTCTTTGCCGCTCTCGTAAGGCATCAGCTTTGTCCGCGTTGATTTACGGGGACCGAAAAGCTGCGTCAGCAAAATATTCGTGACTGCAAAACCGCCTGCCACGATGAACATAATTACAATCGGAACGTAATCGCTCAGCCGGAACTCGTTCATTGAGCCTCCATAATTTATCTAAAAGTACACTTCTATTGTGCTAAAAATCGGCAGAAATTACAACTTTTAGAGTTTGAGAAACCTTGCACAAGGGCAATCGTAGTTTAACCCCGCAAAGCTGTCAAGCAAGAAAATTTTTGAAATAAATAATAGAAATACAAACTTAATTGACCGGCGTAAAAAGGCTGTGTAAACTTTGTCTGAAGGCTTTTTCCGTCTTCAGCGTCCCGCAGGCAGCGCACCTCTTTAACCAAACGTGATAACCGGATTCAACACAGACATCGAATATGGCGGCGTGACTTATCACGTCCAGACCGAAGACAAAGGTTTGGACAGCCCTCTGATATTGTCTCTCGTTTATGCGGGCGGCGAGATTCTCGCCAGCAAACGCTCGCCGTATGATGATCTAATCTCCGCCGGTTTCGACGAAAAAACTTTATCCGACCGGCTTAACCGCCAGCACAAATTAATTTGCGCCGCCATCAGCCAAGGACGAGTTGACGATCTAAAGCGGATGAGCGTTCGCGAACCGGCGGAGGACAAAACGCGGGAAAACGGAAAAGCCGAGCAAAGCGAAAAAATTGAAAGACGCGGCGCGCGCAAAAAAGAAGTTTTTGAAACAATTGAATCAGTCGAAATCGTCACAGCGGTTGAGCCGCCGATTCCATTTGCCGAGATTGTCGCCACTCCTTTGATGATTGCGGAAGTGGTTGAAACAATTGAGCCGTTGCTGGAAATTCCGGTCGAGGTAGTTGACGAAACCGACGACGTTCAGCTTGAAACCGGGTTTGATGAGCCGGTCGAGCTGCCGCAAACGCCCGCTTTGCTCCGAGCGCAGCTCGGCGAAATCGAACCGACGAAAGAAGATTTGGAGCCGAGCTTAATCAACATCCGGCTTTTTGAAGAACGCGAATATCGAGGCGGCGACCGCGTTGAATTAAAAATTCAAGTCACCAACGATATTTATATTCCGCTGGCGGGCGTCGAAATAATGGTTAAAGTTCTAGGCTCTTCGTTTCGACCGCTGATTTTTCACGCCCGAACCGGAAAAAAGGGAACGGCGGCGGTCACACTTCAGCTTCCGCATTTTCGTTCGGGGCGCGCCGCGCTGCTTGTGCGCGCGATAGTTGAAGA
>DASWLV010000082.1:0-17837 GCA_036400075.1 Pyrinomonadaceae bacterium | reverse complement strand
ATCGGACAAAAGCCGTTTGGAAAGATGTTTTGATTCACGAATCCGTTCAATTGAATTCGGACGCTCGATTGGAATATCTGCGCGGCGGCGACATTTTGCATTACAGTATCGAAAATGCCGCTTATCATCACCGAATGATCGGGGAGCGTTACGCGCCTCTCGCCGCCCGACAAATGTTTGAAGGCGGTCGGAGAACAACGCGATTAAAAATCGCCACGGCGGGCTTTACCGCTTTTCTTCAAACTTATTTTTTAAAAGCAGGTTTCCGTGATGGTCTGGCGGGTTTTTGCATTGCGCGTTTCGCCGCCCATCACGCATTTTTGAAGCATTTATTACTGTGGGAAATGCAGACTAATGCGGAACGCGGAATTCAGGGTGCGGAACCAGAAGAAACTCCGCACCCTGAATTCCGAACTCCGAACTAGAAAGGAATATCTTCGTCGCTCGCGCCGGATTGGTCGAAATCATCGTAATCTCGCGAAGCGGCAGGCGCGGCTCCGCGTTGCGGTGCTCGGTTTTCCGCACGCGGCGATTCGCCGCCGCTGAAATTGTCGCCGCCGCCTCTTCCGCCGCTGAATCCTCCTTCTTCAGCCGGACGATTTGAACCGATAAACTGCATTTCGGTCGCCTGTACTTCGAGCGATTGACGCTGTTTCCCATCGCGGTCGGTGTATTCTTCCATCCGCAGACGACCTTCAATATAAACCGGGCTGCCTTTGGTCAAATACTTTGAAGCAACTTCAGCCCTTTTATCCCAAAGAGTTACGCGAAACCAGGTTGTTATTTCCTGCTGATCTCCGGCGGCGCTTTTTTTGCGCTCGCTGGTTGCCACCGAAAAACTGCAAACCGCCGTTCCCTGCGGCGTATAACGCAATTCGGGGTCGCGTCCTAAATTTCCCACCAGAATGATTTTGTTAAATGACATCTTTTGTTTTCTCCAATTTTCAGAAGTGTTTGTGATGTTACCCGCCGAATCGCTTTTCGGTCAAGCCACTCTCCTGTCGTTATCTTCATCAAATTGCCTTTGAAACCGCTGTTTATTTGTTTGATTTTAAAATCTCGTTTAATATTTTTTCTTTAATGAAATCAGGATTTTTATCGTTTATATTTTATAAGACTTTTCCGAGCCTCGGCTTTCAGCTTGTTTTATCTTTTTTTCTATTAAATCTGGGTGTTTTCGCCGCCGGTAACAATTTTACGAACTATCAGCAGTGCTGGAAATATGAAACGGCTATGCTCACAAACATCTCGCCGACAGTGAATTCGAACAGCCTCATTTTTTCGTTATCCGACGCAACATTAGTAAGTCTTGATTCATTAACCGGGAATGTCAATTGGAAAGCCGAACTCGGCGGCGAAATCGCCGCGCCTCCGGTTTCCAGCGGTAAAATTGTCATCGCGGCAACCCGCACGCCCTCCGATGAAACCGTAAAAGCTGCGAATTCATTGACAATCAGGGCTTTAAGCTCAAACACCGGGCTGACAATCTGGCAGAAAAATTTTCCAAATGCCGGACAAATATACTTGATTTTAAATGGCGAAACGCTATTGCTCGCCGCCAACCAATCGGAAACCGCCGCAAACTTGACGAGCTTGGAAATTGCTACAGGCGCTTCGCTTTGGAGTAAAAGCGTCTCAACTGCCGTCACGACTAAAATTTATCATTCGGGAACACAAATTTATTTCGGGACGAAAGACAATTCTATTTATTCAATTCGGTCTGCCGACGGCGAATCTTTAAAACAATATAAAATCAAACATCCGGCGCAAAATAATCTCGTCGCTGCAAACGGGATTATCTATTTCGGTGATGCTCGCGGCGACATTACAGCTCTCAGAGAAAACGATTCGCGCCAATTATGGATGCTCAGAACCGGCGGCGCAGTACAGGATATTTTGCCCACTTCGCGCGGATTGCTCATAACATCGCTCGATAACTTCGTTTATCTTCACAAATATTCAAACGGTAAAAGGCAATGGCGGCGACGTTTGGCGGCGCGCCCTTTGAGCGCCGAATTACTAAATCAGGAAACTGCGATTTTGCTGGCAAACGGCGAAAGCTCGGCAATTGTTCTGGAACTTAAAAAAGGAAAGATTTTAAATCAAATTCTGCTCGGCGAAAACAATTACGGAGTGGCTGCGCCGGAAATCACCGATAGGTTTCTTTTCATCCCGACTTTTAACGGCATTTTATGCTTTGCGCGGGACAATCTGGCTTGCGGCAAAACGCCTGAACCGGAAAAAGAGAAAAGCGCGAAACAAGAATTTCGCGCTTTCAGCTAAAATTGTATTTAAATTTAATGAACGGCGGCTTCGCGGCTCAAAAGAATTTCGTGCATTTGATCTTTGACCGCTAATTTTTTCTTTTTCAATAGTGTCTCTTCAAGTTGTTCCTCATCATTCGGATAAGAAAGATGCGTTAATTCCTCCAAACGCTCTTCGTATTTTTTGTGTTCCATTGCCAAATTGCGGAAAACCGGGTCTTCTTTCATCAATTGCTCGCGCAAACTATCCATTGTTCTACTGTCCATTGGTTTTGGTCTCCTTGTCTCTTTCGAATCTTATGTTTAGGCTGGAAAGTAACGCCGATTTTCTGCTCGCGCAGAAAATTTCGATTTTTGGTAATTCCAATCGGCATCTTAAGAATGTTATAACTCAAACTCTTTTTTCAGGCAAGGTTTATTGACAATTATATATCTCAGCAATAATGCATCTTCCACGGGAAATTGGTAATAATTCTTTCTGCGCCCGGCATTTTGAAAGTTTAATTTTTCATAAAATCGGCGCGCCGCCAGATTCGATTCGCGGACTTCAAGCCAGCATTCTCGACAACCTTGATCAACCGCAAGCTCTAAAATTGTTTCAAACAGTTTTCGTCCGATTCCCTCTTCCCTGAACTCTGGTAAAACAGCAATATTAAAAATCTCAATCTCCGGTGTTATCAGACGCGCAAAAACAAATCCAATAACTTTTCCTTCCGATCTGGCAACGTAGAAAAGATTTTCATCTTTTGCCAGTTCCGATTTGTAGCTTTCAATTCCCCATTGGCTTAAACCCGAAAGCGATTCAATTTCGGCGATTGCTTCCAAATCCCCGGCGGTCGCGGGTGAAATTTCGATTTTTTTATTTTGCATTTTTACTCTCGCCGATGCCGGCACCGCGCGCGTAAACCGGATCGGGTGGATTCTCGTTCAAATTTCCGCTCAGAAAAATCTCAAGCGCGGTTCGCCCTATTGAAATCGCTAGATTTTGAGGTAAAACTTGATAATACTTGCTCGTGTTTTTCGCTGCTTCTGAAATTACCGAAATGATTTCTTCGGTCGAAATCCAGATTATATTGTTATTTTCGGCGACTTTTTCGCTCAAATCCTTGACCATATAAATTTCAATTTGTGAAATGCGTTTTAAACTGTCTTTTGGACTTTTTTTAAAGGATTGCACATAACATTCGCTTCTTCCGGCTGGGAGAACGACGCCGATTTCTCCGTCTTTCTCGGAACAAGCTGCTGCGGCTTCGAGAGTCGAAATTCCTGCAATTGGAATTTTTAAAGCTGTTGCCAACGCTTTGGCGGTGGCAACTCCGATTCTCAATCCCGTAAAACTTCCCGGTCCAACCGCGACCGCTAATAAATTGATTTGTTTTAAATCCAAATCGTTCTTTTGCAGAATTTCACGAATGTCGGATAAAAGCTGCGCGGATTGTGAAGAATTTTCTTTGCCCGCTCTTTCGGCTAAAACCTCGTTTCCGCGTAAAAGCGCAACGCCGCCCGAGCGCGTTGAAGTTTCCAAACTTAAAATTAGCGGTTGTTTTGAATTACGCATCAATAACTTGAAAGAATAAAGAGAAAGAGCGCAATGTTTCAACTTGCAAGTTGAAACATTGCGCCGATTTATTCAAGGAGCAAACTTGATTGATTAACGGTAAACCGATTCGCCGCGATTATTTCTGAACTCTTGTTCAAAATAAGTTGCGTCTTCATCGTTGCGCGGATTAACTCCCATCACCATTCCGCCGCCGCGAATACCTTCTTCGTATTCTTTGGCGCGGTCTTCGGGAATTCCGGAACCGACCAGAGCGCCGATTAATCCGCCCGTCAAACCGCCCGCTCCTGCGCCTGCCAAAGCTGCGGCAAGCGGTCCGGCGATTACCAAACCTAAACCCGGAAGCACAACGTTTGTGCCGATTGCCGCAATTGCTGCGAGAACCGCGCCGATTGTCCCGCCGATTGCCGATCCCGCGCCCGCGCCTTCGAGAGCTTTATCGCCCAACCCGGTTGTGTTGTCGGCGCTGTTGCTGCCGCTAAACCAGTTATTGCGCGTATCTTCGGACATCATTAAATTAACGTCGTCTTTTGAATAGCCGCGGCTTTCGAGCGAGCCGTAAGCGCGTTCGGCGCTTTCGCGGTCGCGGAAAAGTCCCGTGACCATTCGGTTTTGACTTTGGCGCGCGTCGCCGCTGTTGATGTCTCGATGACCTTCAGCGCGAAGCGACTCATCGCCCGTAATCGCACCGCCGGCGGCTTCGACGTTTCCCCAGCCTCTTTGCGCGGTTGCCGAAACTTCTTCCGAAATTGTTCCGTCTTTTTGCGTTCCCGATCCGTAATTGTCAGCCATTATTTTTTTGAACTCCTCTCAAATGTATTGTTTCGTACTATTGGTTTTCGATTTGAAGCAAAACTGCACCCGTTTTGTACGATTTTGTTCCAAGCTGTAAATTTCTTTTTTTAATTCGCAATCTGAATGCCAGAAAAATGGGGAATTTAAATTTATGGCAATATTGCCGCATTTTGTATCCGTTCAGACAAATGTTAGCTTTATTGTAAATTCCTGATTTTTATTTTTAACCTTTTGAATGAACGAGCATATTTTTCGTGAATACGACATCCGCGGAATTGTCAGCGAAGATTTGAATGAGGAAACGGTTTTCCGACTGTCACGCGCCATCGGCACATATTTTCAACGCAATGGAGCGCGGCAAATTAGTCTGGGACGCGACGCGCGCGAAAGCGGCGCTGCTTTTCGTGATTTAATGATTCGCGGTTTAAACGAGACGGGCTGCGACGTTTTGGATTTGGGGAAAATTCCGACGCCGCTTGTTTATTTTTCGCTTTTTACCGAAACAGTTGACGCCGGAGTGATGATTACAGGGTCGCATAATCCGGCAAATTATAACGGCTTTAAATTGTGTCTCGGAAAATCAACGCTGCACGGCGCACAAATTCAGGAGATCAAACGAATCGCTCTCGCCGGAGATTTTGAAACCGGAAGCGGCGCGGCTGAAGAAAAAAATATAATTCCGAATTATTTGAATTTTGTCGCCGAAAACGTCCGGCTAGGCGACCGGAAACTAAAAGTCGTAATTGACGCCGGAAACGGAATCGGCGGTATCGTCGGCGCGCCCTTGTACAAACAACTCGGCTGCGAAACGATTGAGCTGTTTATTGAACCTGACAGCCGTTTTCCGAATCATCATCCAGACCCGACCGTAACTGAAAATTTGCAGGACGCCATCAAAGCCGTCCTTGAACAAAAAGCGGATTTAGCGATTTGTTTTGACGGCGACGGCGACCGCATCGGTGTTGTTGACGAGCTGGGAAATATTATTTGGGGCGATGAATTAATGATTATTTTCGCGCGTTCGATTTTAGAAAAATCACCGGAAGCCGCTTTTATTGCCGAAGTCAAATGCTCCGAGCGTCTTTTCAGCGACATCGAGCGACGCGGCGGTCGCGCCGTAATGTGGAAAGCCGGTCATTCTTTAATCAAAGCGAAAATGCGCGAAACGGGCGCGGCGTTGGCGGGCGAAATGAGCGGTCATATTTTTTTCGCCGACCGTTATTTCGGCTACGATGATGCGATTTATTCGGGCGCGCGGCTGCTCGAAATTCTTTCAAATTCCCAAAAGCCGCTCTCCGAATTTTTGTCGGATTTGCCAAAGGCAATCAACACGCCTGAAATTCGCGTTGATTGCCCGGAAGAAAATAAATTTGAAGTCGTCCGCCGCATCACCGAAGAATTTAAAAAGACAAACGAGGTGATTGACGTTGATGGCGCGAGAATCATTTTTGAAAACGGCTGGGGCTTAGTGCGCGCTTCAAATACGCAGGCGATTTTGGTTTTGCGTTTTGAAGCGGTTGATGAAAATGCGCTCCGGCAGATTCAGGAAATTGTGGAAAATAAATTGAAAGAAATTACTAACGAAATTTATGCGCAAAGCGGTGAAATTTAATGAACGAAAGTAAAGTTGATTTGGAAAAAATTGCAGCGGGCGTTCGCCTCATTTTAGAGGGGATCGGCGAAGATCCTGAGCGCGACGGTTTGCAGCGCACGCCGGAAAGAGTCGCCGATTTTTACGCTGAGCTGACGGCAGGAATGTGGGAAAACGCGACCGAACACGTTGTTGCGCTGCCGGGCGATTCGCACGACGAAATGGTTTTGGTCAAAGATATTCAAATCGCCTCGATCTGCGAACATCATCTCGCGCCGTTTGTGGGCGTTTGCCACATCGCTTACATTCCGAAAGACGGTCGAATCGTCGGGCTGTCAAAACTCGCGCGAATTGCCGAAACATTCGCCCGCCGTCTGCAAGTTCAGGAAAGATTGACCGCCGAAATCGCCAACACTTTGTTTGACAATTTGCAGCCGCGCGGCGTGATGGTCGTCATCGAAGCCGAGCATACTTGTATGACTCTGCGCGGTGTCAAAAAACCGGGTGCGAAAACCATCACTTCAGCCGTTTTGGGAAATTTTCGCAAAGATCAGCGCACTCGCGCCGAGGCTATGGCTTTGATAACCGGAAAATAAAGTTAAAGTTTTTTTTTAAGTGTCTGAACGGCGACAGTTAAAGGTTCTCTTTAACCGTCGCCGCTTTTTTACAGCGAACCGAGGCGCGCAGGTTTTTCGGGTTTAGGTTTTTCCGGCGTAAAATCCTCGCCGGGATTGATAAATAAATTTTTCTCAAAATTATATTGCTTGTCATAAAGCTGTTTGTAACGACCGCCGAGAGCCAGCAACTCTTCGTGCGTTCCGCGTTCGACGATTTCTCCGGCTTCGACGACGAGAATCTGGTCGGCGCTGCGAATTGTCGAGAGCCGGTGCGCGATGACAAAAGTCGTGCGCCCTTCGCGCAGACGCCGCAAGCCTTCCTGGATCAAAGCCTCGCTTTCCGAATCTAGGCTCGAAGTCGCTTCGTCGAGAATCAATATCTTCGGATTTGCCAGCAAAGCGCGGGCGATGGCGATTCTCTGCCGCTGTCCGCCGGAAAGCTTAACGCCGCGTTCGCCGACAATCGTGTCGTATTTGTCGGGGAATTTTTCAATGAATTCATCGGCGTTGGCAAGTCGGCAAACGTCTTTTATTTCTTCAAGCGTTGCGTGAGGTCTGGAAAAACGAATATTTTCCAGAATCGTGCCGTCGAACAGAAAATTGTCCTGCAAAACAACGCCTAGAAATCCACGATAATCGCGCAGTTTAACCGCTTGCAAATCTTTTCCGTCAATCAAAACCCGCCCAATCTGCGGCTGAATAAAATTTAAAACGAGATTTAAAATCGTAGATTTGCCCGAACCTGAAGAACCGACGAGCGCCGTAGTTGTTCCGGCGGGAGCGAGAAACGAAATGTTCTTTAAAATCGGCACGTTTTCTTCGTATTCAAACGAAACGTTTTGAAACTCGATTTCGCCGCGCACATCGGGCAAAGATTGTTTCGTTTGATCTTCTTCGTCCTCTGTCGCTTTTCGCATAATCTCCCGAATACGGTCTAAACCGGCGAGCGCTTCGGTGATTTGAGTTCCGATGTTGCTCAAATTAATAATCGGCAAAGCGAGCAGGCTCGTAAAGAAAACGTATTGAAAAAGCTGTCCGGTCGTCATCCGATCAGCCATTACCGAATTTCCGCCGACTAAAATCACCACAACGCCAATCGCTCCGACGATAATCGTCGAGAAGGAGGAAACCGCCGAAACGCCGGTCATTGATTTGGCAACGTTGCGAAAAAGACGATGCGCTCCGCGCGCGAAAATCAATTCTTCGCGTTTTTCCGCCGTGTACGCTTTGACAATGCGGATTCCGCCCAAGCTCTCGCCGAGTCTTCCCTGCACTTCCGCCGAGATTTGATTGCGCTCGCGGAAAATCGGGCGCAGACGATTAAATGCAAAAGCCAGCACGCCTCCGAAAGCCGCCAGAACGATTAAAGTAATCGTCGTTAATAACCAGTTGAGATAAAACAAAACCACGACGGCAACTGCGGCGGTTAAAAAACTGCCGACGAGTTGAACCAGCCCCGTGCCGACCAGATTTCTAATGCCTTCGGCGTCGGACATAATCCGGGAAATCAATTGCCCCGTTTGCGTCGAATCGAAATAATTGACGGGAAGCCGCTCGATTTGCGATTGCACGCGCTTTCGCATATCGGTAATCGCGCGCTGCGCGGCGACGCCCAAAACCTGCGAAAGCGCAAAAGTCGAAATCGCTCCTAAAGCGGTTGAAACTGCCACCGCCAAAGCAAACCAGTAAAGCAAATCGAAACGTTTGTTGGGAAAAACGTCGTCAATCAAAAACTGCGTCGAGCCGGGCAGCACAAAACTGCTGAGCTGGCTCGGAATCATCAGCAACGCGCCGAGCGCGAGACGCCCGCGCGCCGCCCACATCAAACTGCGCGCTTCCTGCCACGCGGTCGAATAATTTACGCTTTTCTTTTTTTCATCAGACACGCTTATAAAGTAAAAAGTAAAAAGTAAAAAGGCAAAAGCGAAAAATCAAAATCTTCACTTTTGCCTTTTTACTTTTTACTTTTGGCTTGCTGCTATTTCCAGCACTCGTAAAACGTCAGCGCCGTATCGCCTTCTTTAACAACTTTGCGCCGCGTCAAAAAGCCGATTGTTTGCGGGAAAAACATCTCCGCCGGATGCTCAATGACCAAGATTCCGCCTTGCGCTTTAATGCACGCGCCGCGGCTGATTAGCTCGATAACTTCATCGTAATTGGCGTCATACGGCGGATCAAAGAAAATGATGTCCCAGCAGCGTTTGCGCTGTTTCATCCGCCTGATAAACGGCAGACATTCCAACTGCACGATTTCGCCGTGTCCGGTCGGGCAAATCTCACAAGTATCAAGATTTTGCTTGATAAAACTGCACATTTTCGCCGAACGCTCGACGAAGGTGGAAAGCAGCGCGCCGCGCGAAATCGCTTCGACTCCGACCGCGCCGCAACCGGCGCATAAATCGAGAAATCGGGCAAATTTCACCCGCCGGTTTAAAACCTTAAAAAGCGTCTCGCGGATGCGGCGAGCCGTCGGACGCACTTTCGGCGATTCGGTGCTGCGAAGCAGAACGCCTTTGTGCTTGCCGTCTGTCACTTGCATATCATTGGTGATTTTGATTTCGGGTTTAAAGAAATTGTTCTTTTTCTGAAATCCGCGTTGCGGCATTTCGCGCCGGTCGCGGGAATAAGGGTTGTTTCGCGGTCCGCCGCGCTGTTGATAGGGGCGTTCATCATCGGGACGGCGGTAAACTCTGGGACGTAAATGCGGGGCTCTGACATCAATCATATAAGATAAGTTTCCTTTAGTTTCAAAAATAAAACATCTGGCGAGGAAGATTTAAATATTTACAACAGAATCTAGAAACGCGCAACGTCATCCGATTTCCGCAAGACGAAAACGCGGATTCCGCTCGACATGTTCGATAAGCAATGAAGTTTCGCGCGTCAACCGTTTATTTGTCAAGTAAAACTCCGCCTCGTCGCGCGCTTTTTCTAAAATTTCCAAATCGCGCACCAAATTTCCGATTCTGAAAACCGCAACGCCTGATTGTCTCGTCCCCAAAACCTCGCCGGGACCGCGAATTTCCAAATCTTTTTCAGCAATTCGAAAACCATCAGAGGTTTCTTCCATAATCCCCAAACGCTGGCGGGCAACAAAAGTTTGCTTATCGCCGGTTAAAAGAACGCAAAATGATTGCTCTGCTCCGCGCCCAACGCGCCCGCGCAACTGGTGAAGCTGCGACAAACCAAATCGTTCGGCGTGTTCGATAATCATCAAAGAAGCATTCGGCACATCAACTCCGACTTCTATTACGGTAGTCGAAACCAAAATGTTCGTCCCTCCCGAAACAAACATTCTCATTTGTTCTTCTTTTTCTCCCGCCTTCATTTTGCCGTGAACCAACCCGACTGCGTATTGCGGAAAAACTTTCCGCAGTTCTTCAACCATCGCGGTCGCGGCTTTCAAATCCATCTTTTCCGATTCTTCGACGAGCGGATAAACGACGTAAACTTGTCTGCCCAAATTGATTTCGCGGACAATTCCCTTGTAAACGCCTTCGCGTTTATCTTCGCCGACGACGACGGTTTTAATCGGCGTCCGACCGGGCGGCAATTCATCAATCACCGAAACATCCAAATCGCCGTAAACCGTCATCGCCAGACTTCGCGGAATCGGCGTCGCGGTCATCACCAAAACATCGGGGTTATAACCGCGTTCTCGAAGCGCCGCGCGCTGCATCACGCCGAAACGGTGCTGCTCGTCAATCACGACAAGTCCGAGCTTGTGAAATTCGACGGTTTCCTGAATCAATGCGTGCGTTCCGACTGCCGCGTGAATTTCGCCCGCCGCCAAATCTTTATGCAGCTTTCTTTTCTCTGCCGCCTTAATGCTTCCGGTTAATAGCTCGACGCGAAACGGCGTTTTCGCCAGCAGTTTTTTGACGTTGCGCGCGTGTTGCTCGGCTAGAATCTCGGTCGGCGCCATCAGCGCAAATTGATAACCGTTTTCCATCGCCGCAAGTCCTGCGAGAACGGCGATAATCGTTTTGCCGCTCCCGACATCGCCCTGCACCAAACGGTTCATCGGCGCGTCCGACTGCATATCTTCAAAAATCCGCTCGATGACGCGCCGTTGCGCATTGGTTAATTCAAACGGTAAAACGGAAAAAACGCGCTCGCGGATTTTCGGCGTAATCTCAATCACCGCGCCTTTCGGCTCTCTGGTTCGCTCGCCGCGACGGAAAGCGAGTGCAAAGCTGTTCCAGAAAAACTCTTCAAAAATCAGCCGCAAATGCGCTTGGCTGCGCGCTCGTTCGTAATCTGAGATGTTTGAATTTTCCGGCGGAAAGTGAATTTCCCGAAGCGCGTCAAAACGTGAAATCAAATCTTGTCGCTTAATCAAATCCGGCGGCAGAGTTTCCGCAACTGATTTTTCATCGAGCCGATTAACGACATCGAAAATTATCTCGCGCAAACGCTTTGTCTGAAACTGCCCTAATTTCCGATAAACCGGAACGCGCCGCCCGACGTGAATTGCCGGAAATTGTTCGGGGAAATCTTCGATTTCGTCAGTCGTTAGTTGCTCGTCGTTCGTTGTTTCTTCTTCTCGGCGACTCTGCGTTTCTGTGTTGGAAAATTCTTTGAGCAATCCGTATGCATCAAAATCAACATCGTCAGGCAAGATTTCCAGTTCGTCGGGTTTGTTCAAGCGTAAAGCAAAAGTGTTGCGGCGCGAGTCCCATTCCCACTTGCCGAAAGCGACGAAACGAGTGCCGCGCGGAAAACGGTTTTGATGATATTGGACAATTCGGAACGCCTGTTTTCCCGCTACAAACCAAAAAACTACGACGGGTTTATGCGTGCGTTCGGCGTCGGACGCCGTAATTTCAAAAATCCAGAGCGGCGGAGCTTTATAGGAGCGGTTTTTGCCCACCTGAAAGCCGCCTGAAACTCGCGCAAACAATTCGACCGCGGTTTCCACACCGTCGTAAAGCTCGCCGATTTGCGTCAGATTTGAACGGTCTTCCCAGCGCATCGGCAAATAATTTAATAAATCCTCAACTGTCGCTTCGCCCGCGTCCGTTTTGTTGGCAAACGTCGCAACGGCGAGCGCGAGCTTGCGCGTCATCGCTTCGCTTAAATTGGCAACGCCGAACTTTCTAAATTCAAAAACCGGAGTTTGTAATTTTATTTTTTCGCTGCTCGCCACTCTTTTTTAGGTTTCCAAAGTAAACGGGTTAAAATCCGTGTCCTGGTCAAAATAATCTTCGCGTTCGACTCGTTTTAAATAATTCACAATCGGGTAAGTTGCTGGCGTCGCCAGAACTTCCCAGCCGACTTTCAGCAGATAATTGCTCCACATCACCAGAATAACCTGTTCGGTTGACCAAACGCCTAAAAAAGCCAACGGATAAAATATCAACGAATCGAACGCTTCTCCGACAATGGTCGAGCCGATTGTCCGCAGCCACAAAAATTTCCCGCCGGTTTTCAGTTTCATTTTCGCCAAAACAAACGAATTGGCAAATTCGCCGACGAAAAAAGCGACGAGCGAGGCGGCGACAATGCGCGGCGTTTGTCCGAAAATTGTCTCAAGAGCCGCTTGCTGCTGCGGATTCATCGTTGCCGCCGCAGGTAAATTGACTACGACGAATGACATCAGTGAGGCGAAAATCAAAGCGCCGAAACCAGCCCAAATCACGCGCCGCGAGCGCGCATAACCATAGACTTCGGTCAAAATATCGCCGAAAAGATAGCTAATCGGAAAAAACAGAACACCCGCGCCAAACGTAAAACCGCTCACAGTCGTGACTTTATGAACGCCGATTAAATTCGAGCAAAGCAGCACGGTGACGAACGCTGCCGTGATTAAATCGTAATAACGATAGTTGTTAGATTTTACTTTTGTATTTGTTTCCAAAAAGCGTCTCCCGTGTTGAAACTAAAATCTTAGGCTTTTATGAAATTCTTTAAGCGATAAAACCGCAGAGAAAATTAACCGAGATAATTAAATTAGTCAAAAAAACAGAAATAGAAACGCGCCCGGAATTTATTTCTTTTCATTCCGGGCGCGTTTTTTTTTGTGAGATCAACTCGGTTTATTTGTTTAATTGTTTGCCGCGTTCGCGTTGGCGTTGCAATGTTGATTAAAAGCCGCAATTAATTCCTGAGCGATTTGCTGCGGGTGACGACCTTCGAGATTGCGGCGCTCGAACATTTGCACTAATTCGCCGTTTTTGATCAAGGCAATCGCGGGCGAAGACGGCGCGTAGCCTGTGAAATATTCGCGCGCAACGTCTGTCGCATCAATGTCCGCGCCTGCGAAAACCGTGATCGCGCGGTCAGGTTTGGCTTCGTTTTGCAAAGCCATTGCGATTCCGGGACGAACGCCGCCGGCGGCGCATCCGCATACCGAATTGACGATGACCATCAAAGTTCCATCGGTATTTTCAACCGCGTCTTTGACTTGTTCAGGCGATTTTGTTTCTTCAATACCGAGTCGCGCCAGCTCCTGACGCATTCCGTGAATCATAATTTCGGGATATGGCATAATTTTTATTTCCTTTTTACTTGTTTCTAAAATCTCAAATGTTCAATCATTATTTTAATTTCAAGTATTCAGTTTCTTTGTTTTTTCGTCAAGTTCAAGGCTCGATTAAAACCTTTGTCCCGATTTGCACTATTGGAAAAATCTCCTCAAGGTCTCCATTTTCAAGCGCAACGCAGCCCTCAGTCCAATCCCAGAGCGTTCCGCCGCCGTGTATGTAAATTTCGCCGCCGAGCCGAGTTTTCTGATTCGGCAAACGCTTTTCGTACTGAGCTTTTAAAATTTCATCGTATTCAGTTTGAGAAATTAATCCGGCAACCAAACCGCTTGCAGCGTGTTTTACAGTCGGATAGCTCAAACCGAGCGATAGAAAATATTTGCTTTTCGGATTTTTAACCGCAATGTAAAATTCGCCTTCGGGCGTTTTCCCGTCGCCTTCCCGTTCTTTGTCGCCGATTGGCTCAAAACCGAGCGCGATTCGGTAGCTTTTGATTAATCGCTCGCCGTCAAAAAGAAAAAGTTTTCGCTCTCTTTTTCGGACCACGATTTGCGGATTTTTAAGCTCAGGCAAAGTAGGATTTTTACGCTGAAAAAACATTCATTTATCATTCGTTTAAAAATTTGATTGCGATTTGGCGAGGCTCGTCGCCATCGCCCGCAATCGAAATTTCAATCGTCTTTTCCGGCGGCGGAAAATCTTCCAGCCTTTCAGCCCATTCTATAAAAACCACAGCATTTTCGTTTTCCAGAATTTCATCAAGCCCGACCGCAAAAGCCGCGCTGCGCTCGATTCGATACAAATCAATGTGATAAACATCGAATTTGGCTCGATAAAGATTGACCAATGTAAAACTCGGACTCGTCACCTCGTCAATGTCAAAATTAAGCGCGTTCATCGCGCCTTTGACAAAAAGCGTTTTCCCCGCGCCAAGCCCGCCGCGCAGCAAAATCGTTTCGCCGCCCTGCAAACTTTCGGCAAACTTTTCGCCGAGCGCAAAAGTTTCATCCGGCGAAGCGCAAACAAACTCACCGAAAATGGACTTTGGATTTTGGGCTTTGGACTTTGAGCTGTTCATTTCTCAAACTCACGAAAGGCATCCGCCAAACATTCGCGCACGTCGGTTGCGGTCATCGTGCGTTTGCCGATTTTTTCGGCGGCAATGTCGCCAGCCACTCCCGAAATGTAGAGCGCGGCGATGACAGCGAGAAAAGCGTCCGCCTTTTCGCCCATCGCGCCATAGCTTTGAGCCAAAAATCCGGTGATTATTCCGCAGAGATTATCGCCCGCGCCCGCTTTTCCGAGCGCGCTGTTTCCGGTCGGATTGACGACGACTCGACCATCCGGCGCGGCAATCAGACTGCGCTCGCCTTTTAAAACCAGAATGATGTGATATTTTTGGGCAAACTCGCGGGCGATTTTCACGGCATCGGAAAAATCCGCCGCTTCGTCGCCGAAAAGGCGGCGCATCTCGCCGATGTGCGGCGTCAAAATCAACGGAAGCTCGTCGCTGCCCTGCAAATCAAACGGCGACAGAGCATTTAAACCGTCAGCGTCAATTACCACCGGAAATTTGCGTTTTTCGACAAATTCGCGGACGAGCTTTTTGGTCGTTTCCTCATCCGAAGTCAAACCGCTGCCGATTGCCGCGACATCGGCTTTTTCGGTTAATTCCAAAAGCTCTTCGAGCGCCGCATGCGACATTGCGCCCGCTTCGGTTTCGGCGACTCCGGCGACCAGACATTCCGGCGCGGTTCTTGTCGCCACAGCCGTCTGCGCCGATTCGGGCGTTGCGACCCGCACCAACCCAAGCCCGCTCGACATCGCCGCATTCGCCGCCAAAACCGCCGCGCCCGCCATATCGCGCGAACCAGCGATAATCAAAGCCCGCCCACGTTTTGTTTTGTGAGAATCGGGCGTAAATTTGGTTTGATTGAGCCATTCAAGTGCATCGGATTTTTCGGAAACAAAAAGTTGTGAAGGCGAATTTTCAATTAATTCTTGTGGAGAACCAATATTTACAGTAACAAGCTCGCCATTAAACCGTGACGCAGGCGGTAAAACATTCGCAAGTTTTGGTGCCGTGAAAGTTATAGTAAAGTTTGACCAGGCATTTTCTCCTATTTTTTCAGATTTATTGGAATTTAGCCCTGATGGAATGTCTAACGAGAAAATCGGTTGATGGAGATGTATTTGTTTATGATTAAATAATTGTCTAATAATTCTTTGACGAAAATCTTCAATAGGTGTGCTTAGACCCGTGCCAAAAATCGCGTCAACTAAAACATCAAACTGATGCCAATTTTCAGGAAAGTAATAATCTTTGAAATACTCTTGAGATTCAATTTCTAAGAAGGAGATTCTACCGGGAACAGAATCACAAAGTTTTTTTGTTATTTCAAAGTTAATCTGTGCCTCTTCCTTTGTTTCGTCAATTTTACCCAGCAAATGGACAAAAACAATTGCACCTTGCGTCCAAAGAACCCTACCCAAAGCCGCGCCGTCTCCGCCGTTGTTGCCTTTACCGCATAAAATTAAAAACGATTTTCCTTCGATCGATCCGCCGAGTTTTTCGGTAATTACGCGAGTTGCTGCGTGGGCAGCGTTTTCCATTAAAAGCAGCGGCGGAATGCCGTATTTTTCGGTCGTCAAACGGTCAACTTCGCGCATTTCTGCGGCGGTTAGAACTTTTTGCATAACTTTCAAATGTTAAATGGAAACGACGGAAATTGAAAACAATAAAAAAGCCGCGTTCTGCCAAACGCGGCGTAGATTACTTTTTAAGGAGAAAAACACTGAGACTTTCGGAAAAATTCGCTTGCCCTGTCGGGTTTGCCATCTTGCTTGCCGCTTCGCCCGACCTACCTGCTTTCCTTCCGATGTTTTAAGAAAATTTCTATTGAACAACCTTTTCCAAAAATTCAGAAAAATTTTCTCAAACTCCCGATTTCATCGGCATAATTTATTTTCCGATAATCTTAGCGCGGTTGAAAAGTAATGTTGTTGATTTTTATATTTTCCGATGGACGTTCGGTGCCGGGAGCGGTCTGCGCTCCGGCAATCAAACCGACCGCGCCGCTCGGGTCTTCATAAACTTTCCCAAAAACCGTGTATAGCTTGTCAAAATCGGCAAAGCGCTTGGTCATAATAAAAAACTGGCAATTTGCAGTGTCTGGAGATGCATTAGTTCGAGCCGCACCGACAATTCCTTTATCAAACGGAATATCGCTGAATTCAGATGGCACATTCGGCATACCTGAATTACCAGTTCCGTCGTTTCTCGGATCGTTGTCTTTTGAAAGCGGGTCGCCGCCTTGAATGATTCCAAATTTTAGATTAACGCGGTGGAAAGTTGTGCCGTTATAAACGCCTTTTTTAGCAAGGTCTTTAAAACGAGCAACCATTTTCGGCGCAACGTTTGAATAAAGCTCCATTTTGAAAGTTCCGTAATCGGTTTCGATCACAGCGGCTTCGCCGTCCGCGACGGGTTTTGCATTTTCGGTATATGGAAATTGGGAATTGGAATTTGTCTTTTTCGCCTGGGTTGAATTCGCGTTTGTGTTTGCGCTATTGCAAGCAAAACCGAAAAGCGACAAAGATAAAAATAAAAACAAAAGTTTACGGTTCATATTAGTTGAAAACTCAAAAAATGTATTTTTCAAAAAAGTTTGCGGCTGTCAAGCAGAATCGTAACCGGACCGTCGTTTACTAATTCGACATCCATCATCGCTTGAAAACGTCCGGTTTCGACTCTTCCGATTTGTTTGCGCGCTGCCGCGACGAAAAACTCGTACAACTGATTCGCTTTTTCCGGCGCGGCAGCTTCGATGTATGACGGGCGACGACCGCGCCGCGTGTCGCCGTAAAGCGTGAATTGCGAAACGACGAGCAATTCTCCGCTTGTTTCCGCGAGCGACAAATTCATTTTGCCTGCCGCGTCCTCAAAAATTCTAAGATTGATGATTTTATCAAGCAAATAAATCGCGTCCGATTCTCCGTCATCCGTCGAAACGCCGAGCAGAACGAGCAAGCCTTTTCCGATTTTTCCGGTGATTTCACCTTCAACCGTGACCGAAGCCCGCGAAACTCTTTGAACGACAGCTCGCATCCGTTTTATTTAGCCGGTGTAAAAATGCTCGGACTTTCATAAGTTACGCCGAACGTGACGCCCGAACGCGGGCTGTAACGGGTCAATCCTAAGATAGCCGCCGCGTCGAATTTCAACCCCGAAGCGCGGATTTGCGTTCCCAGACGGAATTCGCCTTGACTTCCCGTTCCTAGCGGCGCGCGACCGGAACGTGTGTTGAGCCTGCCGTTGACTTCGGAAACGATGTTGAAACGATTGTTGACGCGATAGCTTCCGGCAAAACCGTAAAGCAAAACGTCGTTTTGCGTAAAGGCTTCGAGCGGCGCGGGCAAAATTCCAATGCCAATGTTGCCGAAAGCGTTAAAGCGGCGTCCGCGATCCGGGAACGTTTTGCCGAACTTTTTGCCGACGAGAATTAGTCCGAAGATGTTGTTTTGATT